>NZ_CP025572.1:2962029-3084958 GCF_018336975.1 Marinomonas sp. CT5
TAATCTTACGCAGGCTCATCTAATAGCGGAAGGTCCGAAGATCCCCTCCTTTCCCCCTNAGGGCGTATGCGGTATTAGCATGCGTTTCCACATGTTGTCCCCCTCTACTAGGCAGATTCCTACGCGTTACTCACCCGTCCGCCGCTCGTCATCTTCTAGCAAGCTAGAAATGTTACCGCTCGACTTGCATGTGTTAAGCCTGCCGCCAGCGTTCAATCTGAGCCATGATCAAACTCTTCAGTTAAAAAGTTTGCTTACTCAAAATCTATTACACTAACAATAACTTAATCGACTCACTGNCCCNAAGAACAACAAGCCAACATAAAGCGAATTGACGTGTTAGACGTTTCGCAAGACTTCAATTTTTTTGATCCAAAAGGATCTTCTGAAGCCTCCAGCGAGCGCCCACACAAATTATCTGATTATCTATTTTAAAGAGCGTCTGATCCTTCGTTCAACGTCTTACCTTAGTAAGTGGCAAACTCTTGTTTGCTTCGTTGTCCGTGTCAGTGGGGGCGTATAATACCGTCTAAAACTTTTAGCGCAAGTACTTTTTTAAGTTTTCTTAAAATATTTTTTATAAGTTGGAAGTGTCGGTATTTTTACTATCAAGAGCGGCACTAAAAACACAGTGAAATAGACAGCCAGAGAGACATCATCTTTAACTTGCCACCACAGATGAGCAATAACCCCAATAGCTGAAAGATACATCAAGCGATGGAGAGGCTTCCACCTTTTACCTAATCTACGAATCATCGACTTTGTGCTTGTTATCGCCAAAACCGCCATAATAACGAGAGCGGTAAATCCCACATAAATATATGGCTTTTCAATCAAGTCAGAACTAATCCAATTCCAACTCAATCCTGCAAATAAGACTAGATAAATGATGAGGTGAAGCAGACCATAAAAAAAGGCAGTCAGCCCAATGAAACGACGATATCGATTGATAGACCTAAAGGGTTTTAATTTTCCAATTGGCGTCATTGCCATAACAGCAACCACACAAACAGAAGCCCATATTCCACTTAACCTCATCAATAGCTTACCTGGGTCGGGAAAATATTGCCCCATCAATAAAGAGATAAACATCCAAAGAAACGGCAAACAAAACAGAATAAAAATATACGGCTTTTCTTTTCTATCCCAAAATGTCGACACGTTAATAGTTCCTTTTCAGATCCATACCCTTATAAAGACTTGCCACTTCTTCCTCGTAGCCATTAAACATCTTTGTTTCAATGACATTAGGAAACAGCACACCACCCGGAAGCCTACGTTCTTGACCTTGCGACCAACGAGGATGATCTACATGGGGATTCACATTGGCATAAAAACCATATTCACTTGGCGCCAACATGCTCCATGTCGTTTCAGGCATTGTTTCAACAAAGCGAATTTTCACGATGGACTTAATACTTTTAAAGCCATATTTCCATGGTATAACCAACCGAACAGGGGCACCATTTTGATTAGGCAATACACTCCCATACATACCCACAGTAAACATAGCAAGAGGGTTCATTGCCTCATCAATTCTCAACCCTTCTCGATAAGGCCAATCTAAACCACCACCTTTTTGACCAGGCATTTGCGTTGGATCATATAAAGTTTCAAAGTAAACATACTTGGCTTTTGATGTAGGCTCAAAGCGTTTGAGCACAGTGGAAAGAGACACTCCAAGCCAAGGAATCACCATCGACCACGCTTCTACACAACGAAGACGATATATACGTTCCTCCAACATCGACTCTTTAATAATGTCATCAAGGTCAAAAACGCCTGTTTTCCCAGCTTCACCTTCTACGGTTATAGTCCAGGGAGTTGTTTTGAAGTCTGAAGATCGATCCTTAGGGTCACTTTTCCCATAACCAAATTCGTAAAAATTATTATAGGAAGTCGCAACATCATAAGGCGACACTTTTTCATTTACTCCATAAGGTGTCTCAACAATATTTTGAAATGTTGACTTAAGAGCGGGAGGCGGCGAGAGAGGGTTTCCTTCTTGAAGTTCGGCATTCACTTGACCTATTGCCCCAACCCCCAGAGCAATACTACCTGTGGCCTTCATAAACTGGCGACGATTGAGATAGACAGATTGATCCGTTACTTCAGACTCAGAACAGTCAGAAGTTTTTTTATTAAAAATGAGCATTGCGTGTCCCCTTCAATAATTAAAGATATTGACAGAGGATCACGCAGCTAGTTCAAAACTTCGTTAATAAACCTAACTTCAATTAACGAAACCGTTTAAACACAACACCAAGTAATCCCCATAAACCATACAAACAAAAGACTCCCATCATGAGTAAAGCAGGTTCTAGAGCAATCAATACCAACGCAAGTACAGCGATTAACAAAACAACAAAAGGAACTCGTCCTTTTAAATTTAAATCTTTGAAGCTTCGGTACTTCACATTACTAACCATCAACAAGCCAGTAACTGGAACAATGACAGCCATTAAAGTAGCCAAGCTTTCCCCAGATACACCTGTATCATTTGCCGCCCAAATAATACCGGCAACAATTGCAGCAGCCGCTGGACTAGGCAAGCCAGTAAAATAGCGCTTTTCTTCCACACCCAGCATAGTATTAAATCGAGCTAAACGAAGAGCAGCACCAACAGCGTAGATAAATGCCGCAACCCAGCCCACTTTACCCAATGGAGCTAAGGACCAGGTAAATACAACTAAGGCTGGAGCAATCCCAAAGGACACCATATCCGCAAGAGAATCATACTCCGCACCAAACGCACTTTGTGTATGAGTCAAGCGAGCTACGCGCCCATCCAAACCATCAAATACCATAGAGATAAAAATTGCGACAGCCGCATTAATATAATCTCCATTCATAGCTGCAATTATTGAGTAAAAACCAGAGAACAATGCGGCGGTAGTAAACAGGTTCGGGAGTAAGTACACTCCCTTATGTGGCTGTTTCTTTTCATCACCAAGGTCTAAATCTTCTATCTCATCAATGGGTGATTTTGTTTCATCGTCGTTAGACACGTTATAAACCTTCCTAATTTTCACAGGTATTTATGCTAGCTTCGCAAAAGAGCGTTTAGCTGCTTCTATGGTGTAATCAATATCTTCTTCTGTATGTGCTTGGGAAATGAACCCAGCTTCGAAAGCGGCAGGGGCAAAATATATACCTTCGTCTAACATATAATGGAAGAACGCTTTAAATTTATCCAAATCACACTTTTGGACATCAGTAAACGTCTGGACAGCTTCAGCTTCAGTAAAAAAGAAACCGAACATACCACCTACACTTACCACACAAAACGGAACGTTAGCCTCATCTGCTGCTTTTTTTAATCCAGATACCAAGCGACTCGCTTTAGAACCTAAAGCTTGATGAAAACCTTCTTCAGATATTTTATTCAGAACCGCTAAACCAGCCACCATTGCAACAGGATTACCCGACAAAGTACCAGCTTGATACACTGGACCTAACGGAGAAATACACTCCATGATTTCACGTTTGCCGCCAAAAGCACCGACAGGCATACCCGCGCCAATTACTTTGCCTAATGTTGTTAAATCAGGCACGATACCAAAGTGATCTTGAGCCCCACCCAGTGCAACTCGAAACCCTGTCATAACCTCATCAAAAATCAACACAGCGCCGGATTCATCACACACTTTACGCAACGTTTCAAGGAAACCTTCAACCGGCAAAATACAATTCATATTACCCGCTACTGGTTCGACAATAATACAGGCAATTTGATCACCTATTTCAGCAAAACAGCGAGTGACCTCTTCGATATCATTATATTGAAGAGTAATAGTATGCTGCGCTAAATCAGCCGGCACACCTGGAGAGTTAGGCACTCCAAGGGTTAATGCGCCAGAACCCGCTTTAACAAGCAAAGAATCGGAGTGCCCATGATAACACCCTTCGAATTTAACGATTTTGTCCCGTCCTGTATAACCTCGAGCTAAACGGATCGCACTCATTGTTGCTTCAGTTCCAGAATTCACCATACGAACCATATCCATAGAAGGAACAAGCTCACAGACTTTCTCTGCCATGGTGATTTCTACCTCTGTTGGCGCACCAAAGCTCAAGCCAAAATCAAGTTGTTGTCTAACGGCATCTAGCACATCAGGGTGAGAATGCCCAAGAATCATAGGCCCCCAAGAACCAACATAATCTATATAGCGTTTTTTATCTTCATCATAAATATAAGCCCCTTCCCCTCGCTGGAAAAATACAGGAGTACCACCGACACCGTTGAAAGCTCGTACTGGAGAATTCACTCCGCCAGGAATACGATGTTGGGCACGTGCGTATAGATTTTCTGAACGACTCATATTTATTCAAACCCCATAACTAATAATGTACAAAAGCAAGCAACCTTCAAAATGTAAGAAGCATTACTGACTATAAAAAAAGAAACCTAAGAACTAATAAACAAATACCGACTAAACCCTACTATTGATCACTTTTTAACAAAAATTGATCAAGACGGTTACGAGAAACCAAACTAAACGAAGAAGCCGTTACCGTCACCAAAACTTCTGGCAAGCCATGCTTTTGAAACCAACCAAGCATTTGTTCTAGCGAAGAAGGTTCATCAATCACCGGGACAAACGTAGACTCTAAAGCTAAAGATAAATCCATCTTCACACTGTCCCCCTCTGCAGCCAACCATAATTGAGGCCCCTGATCTAACTTACTCAACGCATCCAATATAGCCACCCGCCGAACAAGATGATGTTCATTACCTATCTTGAATACAACGTAGTCTATCATACTCGACGCTAAATCTTTTACCTGCTCAATGGGCACATATTGGGGAAGGAACAAAACATCTTCAGCAACAGGTTTGACCGTATGATGTCGTAAATAACGCTGAAATGGGCTTACCGTCGAAGACATCCCCATATAACTCAACCGTTCAACAAAAACAGATTCTTGATGAAAAAAAACTCTCATCAACAAACAGGCCAATACAACCACAAATAATGCTGGAACAATCACTGAGGAAGAATGGGTCATTTCTATAATAGCCACCAGTGCTGTTAGAGGTGCCTGAAAGCAAGCTGCCATCATGGCAGCCATACCTAACAAAGCAAATAGAACCATGTCCGCTTCATTGTTATCAAATATTAATGCCACCTGAATACCTGCCAAGCCACCAATAATAAAAGTAGGTCCGATCATACCTCCAGGTATTCCTAAGCCAATAGTAAAGGCTGTCAAAACTGTTTTTACAATGATCAACAAGAACAATGAATAGACGATCAAATCACCAGATAACAAGCGAGTAAGAGATAAGTACCCACTACCTAACACTTCAGGCAAGTAAATTGCTAACACAGATGTCACCAGCGCAACGAATAAAAAACGCGCCCAAACGGACAACCCACTCAAACGCCAAAGGCTTTTTTGTGTATGCAAAAACAAAGCTGATAAAAAAACAATAAATGCGACCAAAGCAAAGCAGGCATAAAAAAGATCCAGAGAAAGAGAAACCGACGAAATACTTTCAATACTAAAAACATCTAAAGGGCCAATCAGGTTATGACTTATCAAAGTCGCAATAACCGAAGAGAGCAAAACAGGCAAAACATACTGCTGCCTGTATTCTAAAAAAATCACCTCAAAAGCAAACAAAACACCAGCTAAAGGTGTTTGAAACACCGCAGAAATAGCCCCGGCGACACCACAAGCCAACAATGTTTCAACACCATATTGAGGCAATTTAGCCTTTTCTGCTAAATAGCCTCCGAGAGTGGCTCCAAGGTGTACTGCTGGTCCTTCTTTACCAATAGAAAGCCCACTGATTAAACCGATTGCGGCTGAGAAGAACTGTACAACAGCATTCCAAATAGGCAGATTACCATTGTGATAATTCAGTCTCTCCACCACATAAGGTACCCCAACCTTATGGAGCCTAGACGGCAGCAGACTAAAAATTATTGCTAAAACAACACTACCAGCCAACACTAAACCAACACGCCATTCAACTGGCAAGGATTCAAAAGAGTCAAAGTCTTCACCAATCCAATATCGTGAAGGCAAATAGATAACAGCATAAAAAAACGCCATTAATAGGCCGCTTAACAATCCACACAAAGCACCAAGAACAGCTAAAATGAATAGATCATCATAAGACCTAGCTTTACTAGACCACCTTTCCTTTAGATTTAAAACTTTCAGAAGACCACTCCATTTTTGGTGAGAAGAGTAAATTATCTAAAATTTCACTCAATCAAATAAATGACGTATTTACAACCACGCAGCGACAAGCTCCAGTAATAATCACCAGCGATCTAGGCGTTTAGCAAGACACATATGTGTCACCACTTTATGTAGATTTGGCCAAGTCTCCATTTTTTCCCGTATTTCATTCAACCTGTCCATTGAAGAAGTCTGAACCAATAACAGCAAATCAAGATCTCCACTAATCGAGTGGGCCAGTTTCACTTCTGGAATACTACTAATCAAGGGCAATACCTGTTCACAAGATAAAGGCCTAAAGGTCAAAGCAATATAGGCACTCACACCTTCTTCTTTTGAAACGGAAGTGTGTGCATGATACCCCGTAATCGTTTTGTTATCTTCCATACGACGAATGCGCTCAGTCACCGCAGAACGAGATAAATTAACCTGGCGACTGATATCTGAGACAGAAAGTCGAGCATCATCTACCAGTAAAGCCAATATTTTTTGATCATAATGATCCGCCACTCACACCCCCTTTATTATTAATTATTCAACTTGACGGTCATTCCGGCAAAATGCGCCTTAATGGGGTCAACTTGCATAGCGTATAACGAATATAAGTATTTTATCCTTGGCGAAGATAAATAACAGCCACTGAATCTAACAAGTACAGGCAAACAAATGACTCAATACCAAAAAACTCTCGGCCCTCTCCAAGGTATCGCCATGACAGTAACCACCTTTATTGGAACTGGCCTAATGATATTACCAGCTATGTCTGTTGCAGAAGCAGGCTCTTTTGCTTTCTATGCTTGGCTAATTACCGCCGCTATGATTATTCCTATAGCCTTTGTATTTGCTTTACTTGGATCAAAGTACCCTTCTGCTGGCGGAGCATCTCACTATCTAGGTCGAGCTTTTGGCTCGCGATATGAAAAAGCCGTTGGATGGTTATTTTTAAGCATATTATTAGTAGGTCCTGCCGTCGCCATTAAAGTTGCAGCAGCCTATTTAACCATTATATTTCAAACGTCTGATCAATGGATTCTCGCTTTTAGCCTCTTAACCCTAGCTGGCATGCTTTTCTTTGCTATTGTTGGTATGAAAACCTCTGCTAAATTCCAAACAGGTGTCGTTATAGTGATGATTATTGCCATTGTATGGCTTTGCTTGATTGGTGATATTTCAGACACTGGTCCAATTATTGAATCTCCAACAACCATGGTTGAGTGGCAACAAACACTGTATGCCACAGGCGTTATATTCTGGTGCTTTTTAGGGATTGAAGTCATGGCTCATATGGGGGCCGAATTCAAAAACCCAACCAGAGATTTTCCAATCGCATTACTAGGTGGCATCACCATCGTTATTCTTGCCTACTTAAGCTTAGTCCTGCTCATTGCTTGGCATCATACATATGGCGATGAAGTGACAAACAGCCAATCCCTAGCATTGTTAGTGAGTAAGCTAATAGGCGAAACCAGTAGTCGATTTTTTGCACTTGGAGCTTATATTATCGCCTTCGCTAACGTCGCCATTTACATTTTAGGTTTCTCTCGCATGGTGCAATCTATGGCCCAACAAGGAGCCTTACCTAAAACCTTTATCGGACTGAATAAAAATGGCGCCCCAGATAAAGCCGTGTTTTTAGTGGGGTTTATTACCCTCCTTTCCATCGTGCTTTCCGAAGTGTCGGGCTGGAAAATGTCTTGGTTCATTGAAATGACCAATGGCAGTTTTTTATTGATTTATACTTTAACCTGCATTGCCGCTTTTAAATTAGTCAATCGGGCCGCCCAGTTATTGGCCGCTATAGCCCTAATTAGCTGTGGCTTGATGGTATTTTTTATTGGCCAAAGCATGTTATTCGCAGTTATCGCTTTTTGCCTAGCACTCAGCTACGAATATTTACGCACACCAAAAAGACCAATCAAAGGACCGAAACTTCATGTACAATAACGCCAACTAATATCCCCGTTTATAAAGCAACAATAATTTTGTTGAGTTCAGTAGGAGAGACTTTATGCCATTATTAGACAGCTTTCGTGTAGATCATACACGCATGCATGCACCAGCAGTCCGTGTCGCTAAATCCATGTCGACCCCAAAAGGCGATGACATCACAGTATTTGATTTGCGTTTTTGCGTACCAAACGAAGAAATTCTTTCCGAAAAAGGCATTCACACACTAGAGCATTTATTTGCAGGTTTTATGCGTGAACACCTAAACAGTGACAATGTCGAGATTATTGACATCTCACCAATGGGTTGCCGTACTGGTTTTTACATGAGCCTAATTGGTACACCTTCTGAAGATAGCGTAGCCGCTTCTTGGAAAGCCGCAATGGAAGACGTACTGAAGGTAAAAGCTAAGGCAGATATTCCAGAGCTTAATGAATACCAATGTGGCACATACGAAATGCATTCTCTAGAAGAAGCGCAAGCAATTGCTAAAATGATTCTAGACCGCGATGTGAAAGTAAACAGTAACGAAGAGTTGTACCTAAGCGAAGAGTTCTTGAAAGAACACAGCTAAGCACTGTTCTACTATTAGAATGAAAAAAGGTGGCCATTGAGCCACCTTTTTTCATGTACATTTAAAATTGCTTATTTTTTTAAGAACGTGTCGCCGTTGCAAGAAAAGCACTCGCCAAAACAAACACACTGCCCATACCGCG
The DNA here is from genome assembly GCF_018336975.1 of Marinomonas sp. CT5. Classification (NCBI taxonomy): domain Bacteria; kingdom Pseudomonadati; phylum Pseudomonadota; class Gammaproteobacteria; order Oceanospirillales; family Oceanospirillaceae; genus Marinomonas; species Marinomonas sp. CT5. Next base: position 2,970,888 of record NZ_CP025572.1, read on the forward strand.
ATTAAGGTTTTTCATTCCTTTAGAACTTCGAATCAAGCGGCGAATTTGCTTACCACTCATGGCATAAACATAAGCCGCAATAAACTCCGTACAGCAAAACGTTAATCCCATCCAGAAAAACTGCATAGGTACAGGCTGATTAAGATCAAGCATCTGAGGAAAAATAGCTGTAAAAAGTAATACGGCTTTAGGGTTACCAATTGCCACTAAAAACTCTTGGCGCATTCTCGCTAGATGATCTCGCTTAGCTTTAGTCCCCACTTCACTTTCATGCTCTTCAAGAACAATAGCGGCACTGCGCCATGTTTTAATACCAACATAAAACAAATAAGCGACACCAAACCACTTAATCACACTAAACCAAAAGGTAGAAGAAACGATAATGGCCCCTAAACCTAGCGCAGAAATTAACATCAAGATGCCAAAAGCCAGATTTCGTCCAACAACAGCGATCACGGCATTCGTTGCCCCAACCTGGATTCCATTATGCATAGCAGTAAAATTATTTGGGCCTGGCCCTAAAGACAGCAACATTAACAAGGGCGCGATAGCTAACCAAACACTAAATGTCATAACAATAAATTCTCTTTATATCATGCTAAAAATGATCAATTTTGATCCTAAAATTTGGCGCAACTGTACAGTCAAATAATTCGCTTGTCAGCCTATTTTTTAGCCTTTTCAGTGATAAAAAAGTGAATATATTAAGATGCCGAAAAATCAATTAGTTGGGATAGATATAAATAAAATAAAGCGCTGAATTTGTGCTTATATTGACATACTGCCGCAATCACAGGCTGAAGTTTGAGCTCCATAGACTGATGAACCAAACCTGCCGATTTACCCACTCCGCTATAACACTCAGCTTTTCACCAGCGGAAGCTAACATAGAGACGCACAGACACTCACGTTTTTATAAACAAAGTGTTTTGCAAGAACACGTCCAGAGGAACACAGAAACGGTGTTTGACAAAATTGCTATGTACCTTTGTATGCAAAAGCCTCAATTAAACCCTCTTTTATATTTTCGTTTTTCGTTCTTTTTATTAGATTTCTAACCACAACATCTGAGTTACTTGAAGTAAGCTCGTATATCACGTCGATCATACGGTCTGTATAGGATGTATTTTCATCAAAGTTCCTTTCCACCCACAAAGCGATAATATCGCTGACTTCACTTGAGAACCCCACACCTGAATATCTATGCTGACCGATATTCCACAACGCCGTTGCCACATCATAGACTTGTTCTTTTTTAAATGCGCAATCCAATTGCATTATTTTCGCCGCCAACAAATTCCCCTCGTCTTCTGTAATGGAAGTATCCAAATTTAGCGCTTGCTCAAGCAGATCCATTGTCTATTCCTACTACCCGTAACACTTTGCTAAGGGACAACCGCAACGCAGTATAAATGGTCCCGAGAAAGCCACGCTTTTTACGAAAAGAGTGTACTTAAACAATTTATTAGATGCTTTTACCACAAACGCCACCACGTTCTAGACTCTCGTTTTTTATTGGCAGAAATTTCGCCACATGCCTCCAATAACGGCTCACTTATACTACTTGGCATATGGCAACAGACCTTTGCCCATTCTTGTTTCGTCATATCTATGAGCGAATCAACGGATATAAGTCCCCAATCAGTCATGGTAAAGGAGTCTTGGCTCATGACAGACAAAATTCTTTCTTTTAACCATTCAGGATTAAAACCAGCCCACTCTCCAGCAACAATACGAAGGTTATCTCCAACAGCTGGTAGAACCTCCTTCCATAGAATGTCATGAATTTCTTGTGGTTCATAACCGGACTCAACAACAACTTTGGCAATATATCGGTAAGTGATCGCGTCCAGCTCTGTATCCAAGAAGAGATCAGATAAGGCGTTCCATACTGGAAACCTCTTATCGATTTCACTTTCAGATAGCATTAATACTTCCTAGACGCCTAACGCAAAGCTCTTTTGCATTTTGGTTGAAATGAAGTTTCGGAGAAATTAGCGTAGCCATATTAGAATGGAGCCTATTGTTAGGCTCTTTAATCACCTACTGGTTGAATTACGATACCGCCAAATCGCGCTTCATCCGCCCAACACTTTTTACCTGCTACAAAACAAATATGGCTATCACGAACCTCTCCAGTATCAATATATCTTGCCTCGAACCCACCAGATAAAGACACATTGTGGAATTGTAGAGACCTACCATCCTCACTCAAAGGGGTTTCCGCACAAGAAGAACAGATGTAGTTTGGATATCTTGGATTATACTGTGTCTCACTTTTACATATGGGGCAATGTTGCTTGTCTTCCATTCGTTTTTTCTCCTTTGCTTGAATCACGCTCGTATTTTCGACTAATTTGAAGTACTGCGCAAAACTAGTCCGACACATGCGCTTGTTATATTTAGGTGCCTACCAATTGATGACTAATGGCAAAACTGGGCGTAAGTCTTTAGACAATCCACTACGTCCATTATCCAACGTAAGCATTACCATATGCTCATTGCCAAGCTTAATATCCAGTCTATCGGCCGTTTGTAGTGTAAACAGCGTATCTGACATTTTTCCTAGTGGCACAGATACTTGAACGTTACTGATAGATTTAAACGTCCCTATTTCTTCAGTCCTACTAACTGGACCAACAAAAGGAACATAAATGCACAAAGGCTCTTCTAATATTTCAGAGTTATCTCCAACATGAAACGCATTGGGTGGCTCAAAATAATCTGGTTGATATGTCCACCCGTTAAACGGCATTCCCATTTTTGCGTCGTTAGTTCGAGTCAGAACGATTCCAAACGGTGATGCATTTTCTGTCTGTATCCGTTGAGGAAATCTCAAATTTTTAGCTGGACCATTATTAGATTCTTCACTATCACGTACGTATAGTATTTCGAGCATTCCATTAGAAAACGCAAATCGACGATTTGAAGTTCCCTGCCCCTTGTGATCACGACTAAAACTTTCATCGAGCCCCATCGAAACCAAAAGATCACCCGCTTCTTTTGGTTTATCAGTAAGTATAAAAATGTGATCTAGCTCTAAATCCACGACTCAACTCCTTTGAAAATATAACCGTTTAATTATACGCATGCGCACTTACACATTGATCCACAACTCGTTATTTCTGATATTGAGATTCTTATTCACTGATACTACAAGACTTTATTATTTACAACCAACACAGATTGCCCCCCTACTTTATTGCAACCGCATGCGGTGACTTAGTCTATGCTCTAGTTGCCTTTTATCTGCGTTGGCAAAGTATCGCTTAAAGCGCAGGACCCTCTACAACATGTTTCCGACAAAACTATTAACCCTGTCGTAATGGCTTTTGCAAACCTAATCATAATCAATTTCATACTAATTAATGAGACAACCTTGATCGATTTAGATACGCCCAGTCAGTAAAAGCACCATAGCAAAAATCCTTACTCTCAATTCCATTATAAAATGATCTCGCTCTTGTCAGAATGTTTCTCTTTCCCTTCTCTAGCAAACGATCTTTCTTATAGCACTTAATAATTGGCAAAAAATGCCATTTCTTTGGCACCGATTGCCATGCAACAAATCAAGGCAAATGCGTTTAATGAGGAAACATAAAAAAAGATTATAGAGAGGAACATAAAATGAAAGAGTTTGATTACATTATTGCAGGTGCAGGATCAGCGGGTTGTGTGGTTGCAGCACGTCTTATCGAAGCCAACGCTGGATCCGTGCTTCTGCTCGAAGCTGGCGAAAAAGACAGCAGTCTATTTCACAAAATACCCGCCACGGTTGTGAAGGTTTTCCAGCAAAAATCTTGGCCTTATATGACAGTGCCACAAACTGAGTGTGATAACCGTGAAATGCTCATCGCACAAGGTAAAGTATTAGGCGGTGGCAGCTCTGTGAATGGCATGATCTATATTCGCGGTCAAAAACAAGACTACGATGACTGGAAGGCTATCTGGGGATGTGAAGGCTGGGGCTATGAGGATGTATTACCATTTTTTAAACGTGCCGAAGCCAATGAAAGCCTTGGTGACAAGTATCATGGCGAGACGGGGGCCGTTCCCGTCAGTGAAAACAGATATCGTCACCCGTTAACACAAGCTTGCATTCGTGCCTGCCAGCAAATGGGCTTACCTTACACTAATGACTTTAATGGCGCATCTCAAGAAGGCACCGGCTTTTATCAAACCACCACAAAAAATGGCGAACGTGCCAGCACTTCGCAAACCTACCTTAAATCCGTCATTAATAATCCTAACCTCACGGTTATGACCGATGCGCTTGTTCACAAGGTAAATATCGAAGGCGATGTTGCCTCGGGTGTTGTCTATTCAATAAAAGGTGGTGAAGCGATAACCGCAAAAGCGCGTAAAGAAGTCATTATTAGTTCAGGCGCTTTTGGCAGCCCGAAAATTCTTATGCTGTCTGGCATTGGCCCGGTGGAACATCTTAAAGCCATGGGCATTGAACCTAAGATAGACCTTCCTGTGGGTAAGAACTTCCACGACCACCAGCACATGTCGATCAACGCCACGACCAAAGAAGACATCAGTATTTTCAATGAAGATAAAGGCTTATCGGCCGTGAAACATATGATGCAGTGGATGACGACTCGCTCAGGCTTACTCACCAGCAACATTCTGGAAGGCGGTGCCTTTATTGATAGCGAGAATGTGGGTCGCCCTGACATTCAATTCCACTTCCTTCCTCTGCTTGATAATTTTGACAATACTCCTGGTGAAAAGCCCGAAGCAGAAGGTCATGGTGTTTCAATCAAGGTCGGTCATCTACGTTCAAAGTCCCGTGGAGAAGTCCGCCTAAAATCCAATAATCCAAGCGACTTAGTCGAGATTGACGCTCAAATTTTGTCTCACCCTGATGATGTAAAAAATCAAATTCGCGCGGTTCAAATGGGACTAAAAGCCATGGAACAGCCCGCTTTAAAAAACATCATCAAAAAAGTAGTCGAGCCAAATAACATTGCCATCGATGACACAGACGCATTGGAAACCTTTGTACGTCAAAACATCAAAACCGTCTATCACCCTGGCGGGACCTGCAAACTGGGCACGTCTCGAAGTGACTCCGTCACGGATTTAGAACTCAAGGTTCACGGCACCAAAAACCTTCGTGTCATGGATCTCTCTATTTGCCCACAAATACCAAGTGGTAACACCAACGCCGTTGCCATGATGATTGGTGAGCGTGGCGCGCACTTCACACTACATTCTTCCAATTAAGGAGCGACAAGATTATGTCCGACATTTCATTATTAGACGCCACACAAGCTTTTTTGAAACAAGACCATGGCCAATTCATTAATGGTCAAAAAAACGCCTCTGGCGATAGCACCTTTAATGTTATTAACCCTTCTACAGAAGCCGTTATTGCTAACATCCACAGTGCAACCACTCAAGAGGTCGACACTGCAATCGAGTCCTCCTATCAAGCCTTTAAAGGCGCTTGGGGGAAAACATCACCTTATACTCGCGGTGTTGTGCTCAATAAATTGGCGGATTTGATTGAGCAAAATGGGGAAGAAATTGCTCAACTAGAAACCTTGTGCAGTGGTAAATCTATCCACCTTTCACGCATGTTTGAAGTACAACAAAGTGCGATGTTTTTACGCTACTTCGCAGGTTGGAGCACTAAAATAAATGGTGAAACCATGACGCCTTCATTCCCTTCTATGCAAGGTGAAGAATACAGTGCTTTCACTCGCAGAGAAGCCATTGGCGTTGTCGCCGGTATTTTACCTTGGAATTTCTCAGTGATGATTGCCTGCTGGAAGATCGGTGCGGCACTTTGCACGGGTTGTACTATTGTCCTTAAACCAAGTGAGTTCACACCGCTGACTATTTTACGCATTGCTGAGCTAGCAAAAGAAGCGGGCGTACCAGATGGTGTTCTAAACATAGTCAATGGCAAAGGCGATGTGGGTGGTCAGCTTATTCAGCACCCTAAAGTACGCAAAGTCTCATTTACCGGCTCAGTCGCGACCGGCAAGAAAATTAGCGCAGCCGCTTCCGCTGACTTAACTCGCTGCACGTTAGAATTAGGTGGTAAAAACACCGCGGCAATTTTAAAAGACGCGGATATTGATCGGGTTGTGGGCGGGCTTTTTCAGTTAGGTTACATTCACCAGGGTCAAGTCTGTGCCGCACCAGAACGTGTTTATGTACACTCCTCTCGCATTGACGAATTAACCACTAAACTCGCGCAAACGTTAAGCGAGGCCAAAATTGGCTCCCCACTTGATGAAAGCGTTTATTTCGGCCCTCTCTCTAACGAACCGCAATTCAATAAAGTATGCGAATACTTAGAGGTTGCTCACAAAGAAAGCCGCGTGTTACACGGTGGTAAAGCCATTTCGGGGAAAGGTTTCTTTGTGGAACCCACGATAGTGCAAGCGTCCAGTGTCGATGAAACGCTCATGCAAGAAGAGACATTTGGCCCCATTATCAGCTTTATGCCTTATGAAGACGAAGAAGAGCTTATTGATTTAATCAATAACACGCCATTTGGCTTAAGCAGCAGTATCTGGACCAACAACTTATCTCAAGCCATGCGAATGATACCGAAAATTGAATCTGGTACAGTTTGGGTCAATATGCACTCTATTCTTGACCCTTCTGTACCATTTGGGGGCACAAAACAATCTGGTGTCGGCCGAGAGTTTGGTCGTGAGTTCATCAATGACTATACCGAAGTCAAATCCGTCATTATGTGCTACTAAAACTAGGGAGAAACCTGCAAACGATTAGAGCTTGACATAGTGCGAATTTAGTTGGAACAATACTTGCTAAAAAGTTTACATTTCAACTAAATTCGCATGACTCTTAAGGCTCTTATCATCAACAAGTCGAGAACCAAAGAGCCCTGCATAATGGGAGAAAGAAATGCTCGACTTAGATCGCTGGGAACATTCTGTCCATTCTATTTGTGGCAACTTTGACACTCAGCCACATCGCAACATCCCTTTTATCGGCAATATGAGACTGGATAATCATAACGGTTTAGGTGTTGCTCATATCGAAACGAACGCAGAAAAGATAATCCGTTCTAAATCTACCTGCCAAGACGACAAACACTATTTTGTCATCCTTCAAAAAAAAGGCACTATGGGCTTTTCTTGGTCAGATAATAAAGACCTCTTGTTACCAGGCGAAATCGCCCTTATCGATTCATCTTTGCCTTACGACATGCACCCCCAAGGGCTAATACAACAAATGTCCGTACACTTACCAAAAGCTTATGTTGATAGCTTATGCTCTACACACGCACAACACAGAATAACCAAAATTGCTCAGAACCGTTCCAGCAGTCAAATGCTGCTGACCATGCTACGTCAATTGGCCAATACCGATGACCAAACTCCCTCTTTTCAGGAAGATGGTGAAGCGCTGCAATACGCCATTAGTGCGCTAATCAAACCTTCTCTTGAGCATACGAATAATGATTCAACCTCTTCGATGAAAGAGCGAGCTAAACAACACATATTGCGCCTTTTAACAGAAGAGAGCCTGAGCCCAGACCATATAGCAAAAGCCATGAATATGTCGAAAAGATCCCTTTACCGACTCTTTTCAGAAGAAAATTTCAGCATAGCTCAATTTATTTTACAAATGCGCATTGAAAAATGCTGTGAAGACATGCTGACGGCGGATGCAATGAAACAACCATTATCGATAACAGAAGTGGCTTATCGCTGGGGCTTTTCAGACGCATCACAACTGTCGCGAGCCTTTAAACGAGTAAAAGGGATGTCTCCAAGTCAGTGGCGACACAGCCAATCCTAATGTGACTCATGCAACCACATTATTATGTATCAGCCATACCTTGCAGCCTGTCAGTCACAATAATGAATCAAGCCCTGTACTCCATTCGCCATGACAAACTAGACACAGCTTTCGATTATCAAAAAGACGGTAAAGCTCGACAAAAATAGACTCTCTATAAAATTTATTTGCTTTACGCTCGTATGAGAAAAAACTTCATCACAAGATAAAAGCCACTTTAAAAAGCGCCAAAAAACCTAAATTTTCGTTAAAAATGCATGCATCTATCGCGTTTTCTTCAACAACAATCATAGATGCAAAGTTATTAATTAACTTTATACCTATGTCGCAAAAATCCAATACTCGATAAACCATCAGGTCTAGCATGAATGTTAAGACCAATCCTGATAAAGATTTTTGCCAAATAAGTTGTACTTATTTTTGGGATATCTACATCGGGTGGAGGCAAAAAATAACAACTAACCTTCTTGGGGTACTCTATGACTGACTCTACAAAAATCGATTTTATCTACCTTTCTGAACCAGACATGATTAAAGCTGGTGTAACCGATATGGCAGGCTGTGTTGACACCATGGAAGAGATGTTTCAACTTCTCTACAAAGGCGATTACCGTATGGCGGGTCCAAACAGTGACTCACATGGGGCAATGATCACCTTCCCTGAAGAGCCTGAATTTGAAACCATGCCAAAGCACTCGCCTGATCGCCGGTTAATGGCAATGCCAGCGTATTTAGGCGGTAACTTTCAAACATGTGGTGTGAAATGGTATGGCTCCAACATTGCCAACCGTGAAAAAGGCTTACCTCGTTCTATCTTGATGTTTACCTTGAACGATGCTGACACTGGCGCGCCTTTAGCTCACATGTCTGCAAACTTACTGTCTGCTTACCGTACTGGTGCCGTTCCTGGTGTGGGTGCTCGTCACTTGGCTCGTAAAGATTCCAAAGTCATCGGTTTGCTTGGCCCAGGTGTAATGGGCAAAACATCCGTCGCGGCTTTTATGGCGGTATGCCCTAATCTGGATACCATTAAAATCAAAGGCCGTAGCCAAAAAAGTCTTGATAATTTCATTACTTGGTTAAAAGACACCTATCCACAAATCTCTAACATTCATATCGTTGACACACTAGAAGATGTCGTACGCGATGCAGACATCGTGACTTACTGTAACTCTGGTGAAACGGGTGATGTGTCCGCCTACCCTGAAGTAAAACGCGAATGGGTTAAACCGGGCGCTTACCTTTCAATGCCTGCTTACTGTCGTCTCGATGAGGCAATGGAACAAGACGATGTCAGAAAAGTGGTGGATAACCCTGGTCTATACGAAGCATGGTTTGAAGAAGTGCCTAAACCAGCACATAAATATATCCCAGTCATTGGTGTGCGCTTTATGGACATGATTGCCGCAGGCGAAATGACCGCAGACCAACTTGAAGACCTTGGCAAAATTACCGCAGGTGATGCACCTGGCCGCACAAATGAAGAAGAAATCATCATTCTATCCGTAGGTGGCCTACCTGTTGAAGATGTTGCTTGGGGTACACAAATTTACCGTAATGCCTTAGCAAACAACATTGGCGTGAAATTAAATCTCTGGGAAACACCAGAATTATTCTAATTCTAGCGTGCCACCTGACGGCAGGTGGCACTGCACTTGAACACTATTGAGAGACAAAAATGACAAGCTTAAAGAAAGTAAAAACTGGCTCAAAATTCGAAGAAATTGGCAGCTACTCCCGTGTTGTTGCGGTTGATAATTGGATCTATGTTTCCAACACGGCAGGACGCAGTCCAGAAACAAAGGAAATTCCAGAAGACATTATTGAGCAGACTGGGCAAGTATTTAAAAACATCGAAGCGGCTTTAGCCTCTGTTGATTCTTGCCTAGGCGATGTGGTGATGTCTCGTGTTTTCATCCAAAACCCAGAAGACACGCACGCGGTGATGACTTACATTGGCTCTAAATTCAAAGGCATTGACCCTGCTACAACCGTTACTTGTCCGCCTTTAGGCTCAAACGTTTATAAAGTAGAAATCGAAGTAACGGCTTATCGCAATGCATCAACGATGGATGTTGAGCAGATAACAATTTCTCAATAGTTTGATAACGGGAATTGCGATATGACAATCACTCTCGAAAAATTCGATACGCCAAACGACCTTCCAACCTCAACAACCGTTGTCATCATCGGTGGCGGGATTGTTGGCGTCACAGCAGCATTAACCCTAGCTGAGCGAAATGTCCCGGTCGTTCTAATCGAAAAAGGACATATTGCCGGCGAGCAATCTTCTAGAAATTTGGGTTGGATACGCAAGACCAGCCGTCATTTTGAAGATGTCCCTATGGCCATGGCGGCGGATAAATTATGGAAAGACATGCCCAATCGTGTTGGCCATGATTTAGGCTATAAACAAGAAGGCATACTCTTTCTAGCCAGCTCTGATGAACAAATGAGCATGCATGAAAATTGGCTTAAATCCGTCGAATCCTTAGATCTTGACTCTAGAATGCTAACGCCGAAAGAAATTGACGATAAGGTTCCTGGCGGAAAAGGCAATTGGAAAGGTGGTATCTATACACCGTCTGATGGTCGTGCAGAGCCATCAATTGCCGCCTCAACCATTGCCAAAGCCGCCATCGCTAAAGGCGCTATTATTGTCCAAGATTGCGCGGTTCGAATGCTCTCTACGTCGGGAGGCAAAGTCAGCGGAGTTGTCACTGAAAAAGGTGAAATTCGTTGCGAACAAGTACTGCTTGCGAGCGGCGCTTGGTCAAGACGCTTTTTAGGAAACCACGGTATAACACTACCTACTCTTCCTTTAATTTGTTCTGTAATGCGTACCAAGCCAATGGAAGGACCAACGGATATTGCGGTTGGCGGCCCTGACTTTTCATTCAGAAAACATAAAGATGGTGGCTTCATTGTGACCCAACGTGGCGCCTTAGATGCACCAATTACCCTTGATCATCTCACCATCGGTTGGCGTTATTTATCACAGCTACGTGCTCAACGAAGCTTTTTACGCATTTCATTCGGAAGCCATTTCTTTAAAGACCTTGCCATGAAACGAAAATGGCACGCTGAAAGTAAAACGCCTTTCGAAGATATCAGAACGTTAAACCCTAAACACAACCCGAGTTTAAACAACGAAGCGATGACCAACCTACGGAATGCATGGCCAGTTTTCAATCAAGCAGAACAGGAAGAAGCATGGGCGGGTGTCATTGACATTACTCCTGACTCAAATCCTGTGATTGATCGTGTCGCCGACCTTCCTGGACTGACTATAGCCACCGGCTTTTCAGGCCATGGTTTTGGTACAGGCCCAGCAGCAGGACAGTTAGCCGCGGACATTGTTTTAAATTCAAGCCCCCTTATCGATCCACGACCATATCGGTTCGATCGTCTTTAATAAAAAAAATAACCTATCGAAGGAACTTCAAAATGAGCGAAAATAATAAATCAAATGAAGCTTATCTATCCGGTACCAAAAAACTCGGCTTAATTAGTATGATGGGCATCTGCATTGGGCTAGTAATAGCCCAAGGCGGTATGATCTCTGGCCTACAGGGTATTGGTATTGGTGGAACCACTTTTGTCGCCGCATTGTTAGCCGCGTTTCTGATTGCGCAGTTTAACGCTATGAGCTTTGCCGAATTGTCCTTGATGTTTCCACAAGAAGGTACTCTTGCGACCTATACCCAAAAGGCTATAGGTCACTTCCCTGCCATCGTCGCGGTGTTTTCCGGTTATGTCATTGTGGCCACACTGGCTGTCCCTGTTGAATTATTCCTTGTCGATGCCATGCTTGGACAATTATTTCCGAGTGGATACATAGAAAAATCCGCACCGATACTCATCCTAGTGGTACTCACCATTACCAACTTAGTCGGTGCAGATGTATTTTCCCGTGTACAAAACTTGCTCGCGTTCGCTTTGATCAGCGCGCTTATCATTCTTGGTCTTGCTGCCGTCACTGGCGCGAGTGAACCGCATCCACAGCTTACTGGCGGAACAGTAAATTGGGGAATGGGCGGTGTCATGGATGGTAGCTTTATTGGCCTAATTGCTCTGGCGATGTGGTTGATGGTAGGCGTTGAATTCATTTGCCCAATGGTCAATGAAGTTAAAAATCCAGAAAAGAATATTCCTCGTGCAATGCACTGGTCACTATTGTTAATTTTGGCGGTGTTCTTATTGTTCATCTATGGCGCAAGTCTATATATGGACGCTGCGGCACTAACCTCTTCACCAATTCCATACCTAGACTATGCTCAAGCCGTATTTGGTAAAAGCGGGCTATTGATTGCGACTATCATCGGTTTAACAGCGGCTTGTAGCTCCGTGAACACCTTGCTAGCCGCTATTCCAAGAATGCTGCACGGTATGGCGATGCAAAAGCAGGTATTTCCACAACTAAAGTCTCTTAATCGATACAACACGCCTTGGGTTGGCATCATCATGCTAGCGGTATTCATGGCGATTCCATACTTGGCATTCAGCATTGATTACCTAATCACCCTAGTGATTGCAGCAACAACAAGCTGGTTATTGGCTTACATTGTGACGCACATTAACGTTATGGTGCTTCGTCATCGCTACCCTGACTTTAAGCGTCCTTATAAAACGCCTTTCTACCCATTGCCACAAATCATCGGCATTATCGCAATGATTTATGTTGCTCTAAACAATTCACCTTCTCCTGAAATGACAAACACGGTCTTTTCTATCACCGGTAGCATGCTGTTAGTGGTAGGCATCATTGCCGCTTTATGGGTAAAACTGTATATGAAACGCGGTTTGTTTGAGCCAGATATGGATTAAACCTTTTGCTTTCGGTGTTTCAGGGGTGTTAGCCCTTGAAACACCGAAAGAGAGATTCCCGTTGTAGTAGGTTGATTATGTTTAATAATAATAAAAAACGCATTGCAGAATTAGAAAAAGAGTTAGCAGAGTCGCACAAGCAGAATAGGCTGTTAGAAAACGAAATTCATTCAATACGCACACAGAAAACAGAACAGGTCGTTCATGACAGTTCCCTTGATAACCAAACCCTTGTACTCATAAGTAACCAAAAATCGATCATTGACACCACATTAGCTGAAATCAACAAGATCTCAGATGAATTGTTTGAACCTATGAGTGCTTCTGAAGGCACTAATGAAAGCATCGAACAAAATACCCTACAGATTCAAAACCTCACGGAGAAAATGACAGAAACGGCTCTTAAAGCCCAACAGAGTCAAGCAGAAATTAACGCCTTGAAAGACATCACAGGCGAAATAAAAGGCTTCATTGAGACCATACAAAGCATTTCAGGACAAACCAATTTACTCGCTCTAAATGCCGCTATTGAAGCAGCACGAGCCGGTGAACATGGTCGCGGATTTGCCGTGGTCGCCGACGAAGTTCGATCGCTTGCCAATAAAGCCCAACAATCTAGCGAAAACATTTCCACTCTGGTGATTCGAATTGATGATCGAACCTCTCAAGTTGGTCAACAAATAGAGAAATTACGTCTTTCTGTAGAAGAAACGCATTCCAGCTTCCTAGACTTAAAGGCATCTTTTTCAAACACGGCCATCAATACAAAAAGCCTCATGACATCGGGTTATCTTTCGATGGCATTTGCCCATACCTCTTCCTCCATCCTTGAACTCAATCAGTGGAAATCAAACTGCCTAATCAACCTCTTAGAAAACAACACAAACTCTAATGATAACAATTTGTTAGATACGCATTTTGCAGACTGGTACTACAAAGGTACTGACAACGAGTTTGATTTTAGGTCCAATCAGAGCTTTATGGAAATCCATGAAAAAATGGAAAATATCAAAAAAATTATGGCCGCGTTAACAGAGGATAAGGAATTGCCCTTGGATAAAATTATCGAGGCAGATCAAGAAGTAACAAAAGAAATAGCGAGCATTAAAAGCTGTATGGATTCTGTGCAAAGTTACCTTTTCGATAAAATCATGTAAATCCGCCGATTCTTACAATACAAACTCAGCTCCATATACTTCAATTAAAAGAAAATAATAAGGAGCTGCTATGAACAGCATACATGAAGAATTTAGCATTGCGAATATTCGGTCTAAACAGCCCTGGTTTGTATTTTGTTCAGCTGGAGAGTATTCGGTGAAAATTTCACGAGTACCCTTTATATCTCATTTCTACAGCTTTGAAGCACAAACATCAGTGGATGTGATTAATGCCATCCCAGATGGCTGTATTGATATTTTATTCGATTGCGACAGCACAAAACCGTCGGCTATCGTTTGTGGCACAACACTCGAAGCACAAAGTGTCGACTTTATTAATAAACATCGCTACTTTGGCGTTAGAATGTCGCCCGCCTCCATTCCAAGTTTTCTTGATATTTCCGCTTCAGAATTAGTTAACCAAAGACCTAACTTTAATGAGGCTACCCATAAAATAAGTGATCTATTTGAAAAAATAGTGAGTCAGGATTCCTTTACGAATCAGGTGACAATTTTTTCAGACTTCCTCATTAAATATGGAATCAGAAAACACTCTGCCCTCACTCAACAAGTGATAGCTCATATTTTCCATTTAAAAGGCAACGTGCAGATACAAAATATTGAGGCACTTACTGGCTACACAAGCCGAACCATTCAACGGCAATTTATCAGTGATACAGGCATCACACCAAAAGCTTTCTGCCGCATTGTTCGTTGCCAGTATGCTCTTTACAACATCAACCTAAACACCCAAATAAAACCATCTGATATAGCCTACAACCTTGGTTTCAATGATCAATCTCACTTCTCGCGAGAATTCAAATCATTACTTAACACCACACCAAACAGCTATATCAATCATTTAAAAAACAGCGCTTACATAGAGAAAATCCGTTTCCATTAAGGCTTATCGAGTATGAAGAAATATTTAAGAATGTCTGATTTTTGCAATACTTAAAAAGATCAATCAACTTAAATTAATTGATCATCGAGATGAACGTAATTGAATAAAAATAAAAATCACGCAGTGGAGTTTAAAAATGAAAAACTATCATTTAATTAGTAATGGCCAAGCAATCACTACTCTTGATACATTCAAGGTCTTCAACCCATCTACATCAGAGCTAGTTGCAGAAGCCCCAAAAGCGACGTTAGAACAATTAAACAGCATCATTCAAAGTGCTCGTGATGCCTTCCCACAATGGTCTTCTCTAACCCACTCAGAGCGTCAGAACTACATCAATAAAATTGCTGATGTACTAGAGCAAAATAGCGAAGAGATCGCTAAGATTATCACCAAAGAGCAAGGTAAACCAATTGGCGCATCACTTGGCTCTATGTTTGAGATTGGTGGAGCGATTGCCTGGGCGCGCTACACAGCAACCCTAGAGACGCCTGTTAAAGTATTACAAGACGACGAAAACGGTCGAGTAGAATTGCACCGCCGTCCATTGGGTGTAGTTGCTTCCATAACCCCATGGAACTGGCCTGTGCTAATTGCTATTTGGCACATTATTCCAGCCTTGCTAACTGGTAATACAGTAATCTGTAAACCATCGCCTTATACACCGCTATCAACACTACGCATGATAGAGTTAATGAACTCAGTATTACCTAAAGGTGTGATCAATAGCGTTACCGGCGGTGATGAATTAGGTGCTGCACTGTCCAATCATCCTGAAATTAATAAAGTGGTATTCACCGGCTCTACTGCAACAGGCAAAAAAGTCATGTCTTCTGCAGCGGATACTCTGAAACACCTAACGCTTGAACTAGGTGGCAATGATGCTGGTATTGTATTACCAGATTGCGACCCAGAAGCCATTGCTCCAGGATTATTCTGGGGTGCATTCATTAACAATGGTCAAACCTGTGCTGCTATGAAACGCCTATACGTTCATAGATCCATTTATGACCAAGTCTGTACTTCATTAACCAATTTTGCAAAAAGCATTAAAGTGGGCGATGGCTTTGAAGAAGGCGCAGAACTTGGTCCCGTTCAGAACCAGATGCAGTTTGATATCGTTAACCGTCTTGTTAAACAATCCGTTGAGCAAGGTGGCAAAGTGCTACTTGGTGGTCCTTTAGACAATCCAAAAGGCCTTTTCTTCCCAATCACTTTAGTTGCGATTGAAGACAACCAAAACCCATTGGTACAAAACGAACAGTTTGGTCCTGCTTTGCCAATCATTCCTTACGATACCGTTGAGGAAGCCATTGCCATGGCGAATGACAATGACTCTGGTTTAGGTGGATCCGTTTGGTCAACAGACAAAGCTAAAGCCGCTAGCATTGCAGCAAAATTAGAGTGTGGTAGTGTTTGGATCAATAAACACGGCGCGGTTCAACCTAACTCACCTTTTGGTGGTATTAAATCATCAGGTCTTGGTGTGGAGTTTGGTGAAGAAGGCTTGTTAGCTAACACTAACATTCAGTGCATATTGTCATAAAATAAACTGGTCGCCTAACTAAGTTAGGCGACCAGAATTTTTTAATAGAGTGTATTAACAATAGTGTTTCGCTTAAGAACTACATTTGAAGTTTCTTTAATAAATTGTTTAGGTGTCATATCTGTAAAAAACTTCACCTCTTTAGACAAATGAGATTCATCATAATAAGAAGATAGTATTAGGTCATTAAGAGAAAATGAGTTTTGACGTTCATTAAAAAGAATCAACTCGATTAGATTTTGAAAACGTACAATCCGACTATATTGTTTAGGCGACATACCTACAGCACTGGTGAACTTATCTCTAATTAGACGTTCACTTGAACCAATATATTCAGCTAGCTCTGATATCTTTAGATTCCCTCTGTCCTCTAATATTTTATTAATACTGTAATCAATAAAATCCATCTTCTTTGGCTCAAAAAAACCAAAAACAGTTAACCATTTCTGAGTTAACAAAATGCGCTCTTTAAAACTATCGGCCAGTGTAATCTTCTCAGACAACTCTTTACCAAAGTAATTTAAACCAGATAAAGAAACGCCTTTATTGATCAATTCGGAATAACGAAAAAAAGACAATCTTCTGCTAACAGAGGTAGATAACCTAATGCCATAGTAAGTTTTACCGGCATTAAAATTAATGTATTGAGGGGCTAGAACAGATCCCCAAATCGTAGATGAAGCATTGTCTTTATCACAACAAAACTGAATATCCGCACAACCATCTGCAACTACCACGGTATGATCGGAAGATGCTCGGAACTGGTAGTACAATACAGATATGTTTTTGTAGTTAACAATGCACTCTTTGTAATCTTCAAAATCGGAAGAAAAACAATATTGAATCGGTATAGAACGATGGCTCATAAAAAAACCCTTTTTAATAATCTTTTTGCCATATCCAAATGACAGAAAAAATTACGTACAAAGTTTGCTATCCGAGCGATTCTCCTAATATTCCTTATAACTACTATAAATAAGATTAAGACCTTATCGAAATATTGATCTAAACAAGGACGCATAAACCAGTATTTCTGTGCAGAAATATGACATAAGTTTAGCGTCCCTATTAATTAGATAGCATAAAATCGGATAAACCACACTTATTATTCAAGCAAAGCTACTTAATTTAACAATTCTTTGAACCAGCGAGCGTGGTGTAATAAATCATCATCTTCACGCACCTTGCCAATAAGTTGTAATCCCAATGGAATACCGTTTGCATCTTTCATGCCAGGAACGTTAATAACAGGTAAGCCCATAGCTTGCCAAGGGCGACTCATATGAGGTGCACCTGTTGCAGCATGACCTAATGGCGCAATATCTGGGGCAGCCGGAGCCAAGATGGCTTGAGCCTCTGGCGCATAACTCCATAACCAATCACGGCAAGCCTGAGCGGCATCCAAAGAAGCAACATAGGTAGAGCGATCCATTTTCAAGCCCTGCTCCATTAACGCAGCCAAAGGATCACTTAGCTGATTTTTTTGAAAAGACTCAATCGCTAAGTTACGGCATACTTCCCACGCCATGATATTAATGTGGTGCTCCACCATGTCTTTTATGCGATCACCAGCTTCTAACACAATGACTTTGACACCCTGTGATTCAAGCAAGTCGACAGCGCGTTGTGTAGCGTTTTCCATGGCAGCAGAGGTCACCCCCACTAACTCACCGTGACATACCAACACACATTTAGGTGCAACGGCAGTGCTAGCTTTAATGGAAGTAGGTTGGCGTAACAAAATCGCTCTTAATAACTGAATATCTTCAACATTTCGCGCAAACAGCCCCAACGAATCAAGGGATTGGGCCAATGGTTGGCCACCACGCAGTGAAAATTCACCTCGACTTCCCACATACCCGATAGCACCACAGTAAGCCGCTGGACGAATCACCGAAGCGGCCGTTTGCGAACCCAGCGCCATTGGCACCATGCCATCAGCAATCGCAGCCGCTGAGCCACTAGACGAACCACCGGGTGTACGCTCTAAGTCGGCAGGATTCTTCGTCTTGCCTGGTTTGAAATAAGCAAACTCAGTCGTAACCGTTTTACCTAATACTATGCCACCCGCGGCACGAATTAACGCCACACAAGTCGCATCTTCAACCGGCTGTCGCCCTGTATGAATAGGAGACCCCATTTCCGTGGGCATTTCCTCGGTATCAATAATGTCTTTCACACCCAATGGCAGGCCTTTTAACAAGCTCGCATCAAAGAAGGCTTTATTCGCTTGATAATAAGCAAGGTATTCATCACGAGTACGCTTCTTTTGCCATGCTCCCACTTCCAATTCACGGGCTTCTATACGATCGAAACAAGCGTGAATGAGCGCTTCGGTGGTGCAAACTCCCTCTTCAATAGCGCGAAGCATTTGGCACAAGCCCATTTCATTTAAATCCATGTTCTTATTCATAAATAAACTGCCTACTCGTGTTGTATTTTTAGGGTAAATAAAGGTGCGCATGACTCAGTTCATCTAAGCGCTGAACGCCCATTAAATTGAGACTGCGAGACAACTCTTCTTGCAAAATATCCAATACTCTTGAAACACCGATCTGACCACCAGCAGCAACACCAAATAACGTCGCACGCCCAAGCATCACACCTTGTGCACCTAGAGCGGTGGCTTTCACTACATCGCTGCCGCGACGAATGCCACTATCTAATAATATGTCTATGTCACCGCCTACGGCTTTCACAATAGCTGGCAAAGATTCGATGGAAGACAAGGCGCCATCAAGCTGTCGGCCACCATGATTACTGACCACAATGCCATCAACCCCTAACTTCACAGCTTGCTTCGCATCATCAGGGTGTAGTACGCCTTTTAGAATCAATTTGCCATGCCATTGATCTCTAATCCTGGCGACATTTTCCCAATTAAATAAAGTATCAAGCTGCTCTTGGATAAATTTCATCGCGCCCAATGCACTTTGTTCATGGGTCGGTAAATAAGGGTTTAAATTACCCATGGTCGGTAACCCATAAGGAAACATGACTCGACGAATCCAGTTCGGATGCAGCATAACGTTGGCTTTATTGCGCCAAGTTAATTGACGAGGCCTAGCAAAATTACGTCGATCCCATTCGCGATTTCCCACGACAAAAGCATCAGAAGTAATGACTAAAGTACTTACGCCAACCGCTTTGGCTCGCGCCAGTAGATCATCATTAAGTTGAGTATTTTTTAATCCATAAAGCTGGAACCAGAAATCAAGCTCCTGAGCCGCTTCACGCACTTGCTCCATGGACGCGTTCGACACAGTACTCAAACAAAAAGGAATCTTTTTTGTGTTAGCGGCTTTTGCCAAAGCGACATCGGCCTGCGGCCAAAGCATGCCATTAAACCCAGTTGGACCGATCATCATAGGCAATGCACTTGCTGAACCGACCAAAGAACGAGTTAATTCTGGAGGATAATTGGCGACTAAAGTATGGGAAGTCAGCCGAATCTTAGCGAAATCACTCTCGTTACAGCTTAAAGTCTGCTCATTTTCAGCCCCACCAGCCAAGTACTCCCAAGCAAAATCAGGCAATCGATAGCGAGCAAGCGCAGTCATTTCGGCGACACTTTGCACTCTAGAAACATCTGCGCCTTTATAAAACCTACGCACACTCTCTCCTTAGAAAACAGCTGAGCTTTATAACCTATGCGATATTGATTGCCCTATCTAGATTACTTAGTTTGCGCAACAGATTGCTCATTCAAGCAATGGTATGCTCGGTTGAAATACACCAAACCTTGGCCATCTGTACCCACTTTTGCATCTTTCACACGGCAATAAAATACAGTATGAGAACCAATTTCATGGCTTTCGTGGATTTCGCAGTCAAAGCTAACCAAGGCTTCATCCAATGCCGGAGCGCCCGTTTTTAGCGTTGTCCATTGGTGTTTAGCAAAACGCTCTTCACTGTTTAATTCACGGTTAGCAAAATCCCAAGAAACACCTTGATGATGACTTTGCAATACGTTCACACACAACACGGCATTCTTTTTAAAGTGTGGGTTAGCGAATGAGTTACGATTCATACACACCAACAAAGTTGGTGGCTCATCCGTCACACTGGTTACCGCCGTTGCAGTAAAACCAAAACGTCCAGCTTCGCCATCAGTAGTGATCACGGACACGGCGCCACCCAGCATAGACATGCCATCGCGGAATAATTTTGTATCTATCATGGTATTCTCCTACCCTTTTTTAGGGAGTATTAAATATCGAGGACAAGGCGAGGAGAAAGTGAACGAGAACAACACAAAGTAATTTGGTCATTGTCTTCTTTCTCTTCTTCCGTCAAGTAAACATCACGGTGTTCAGGAATGCCTTCAATCACATCACAAAGGCAAGTGCCACATGTTCCCTGCTCACAGGAAACTTTCACTTTTACGCCAGCGGCTTTAAGTGCGTCAGCAATGCTTTCGTTTTCACCTACCTGTACCGTAACACCACTTTGCTCAGCAACGACTTCAAAGCTTGCACCGCCAGTTTCAACTTCGACGTTAAAAAACTCTTTATGTACGTTGCTGTCGGCCATCCCGAGATCTTTCGCGGTACTAATCACCCAATCCATAAAGCCATTTGGACCACAAACATAAAGATGAGTGTCAGCATCAGCGTCTTTCAAAACCGTTTCCAAATCCAAGCGCTGATCTTCAGAATCAAAATGCAGATCAACATGGTTTGCGAATGAACAAGACGCTAGCTCATCAAGGAAACCACTTGTTTCAGGCGAACGACTACAATAATGCAATTCAAATGCTTTACCTTCCGCTTCCAAGGAATACGCCATTGCAATCATCGGCGTGATTCCGATACCGCCACCAATCAAGATAGAGCGTTTCGCACTTTTCTCTAATGGAAAATGGTTACGCGGAATACCAATAGTTAACTCGGTGCCTTCTTGTAAATTCAGATGGGCAGCAACAGATCCACCACGAGAGTTTGGATCTTTTAAAATACCTAAGCGATAAGCACTGGTGTCCGCAGGGTTACTACAGAGAGAATACTGACGGATTAGGTCATCACTTAAATGCACATCTACATGTGCTCCGGCCTCAAAAGCTGGCAATGCCTCACCATTGAGGCTCGCAAGCTCTAAAGCCATCACACCGTCAGTGTGGTTTTCTCGTTTACGAACAACGACTTTCAATAATGTTTCAGACATGCAACTCTCCTCCCGACCCAGGCCGAAGTCGGGACCCTGGTTCACAGACATAACTCAAATAAAACTCGATAAGCAGGCAAGGCTGCTTATCGCATAAACAAACCGCCATTGACATCCCACGTTGTTCCGGTGGTGAAGTAGGCTTCTGGACGAGCAAATTGCACGACCATATCACCAATAAAGTCCGCATCACCTAGTTGGCCAACAGGAATCGCCCCTAGCAAGGTTGGCAAACGCTCTTCTGGCACCAGCGCGGTAACCATTGGCGAATCAATTGGACCAGGAGCAATGGCATTCACCGTCACACCCTTGCTAGCAAGCTCTTTGGCAAAGACTTTGGTTACCGTCAAAATCCCCCCTTTGGAAGCCGCGTAATGAGCACCGGTTGAAGTGCCTCCATTTTGGCCTGCCAAAGACGACATATTGATGATACGGCCATAGCCTTGTTCCGCCATGTGTTTACCCATCACCTGACAGCCAACAAACACACCACCAAGATTGATATTCACCACTTCGTTAAATTCTTCAGGGGAAATATCCATAACTGGAGTGGCTTTTGTTACTGCCGCGTTATTGACCAACACATGCAAGGCACCAAACTCAGCCAAAGCAAACGTCAGTGCCTTTTCGAAATCGGACTTCTTAGCAATATTCAACTCGCAAGCAATGGCACTTTTCCCTTCTGGATCAAGGGAAAGTGCGGCTGATTTAGCCGCCTCACCATTAGCATCGGTCAATACCACACGAAAACCTGCCGCATACAAACGTGATGCGATATGAAATCCAAGTCCTTGCGCGGCACCAGTTACTAGTGCCACGTTTGATTGTGTAGATTGAGACATTATTTCGCCCTCTTTTTGGGTCATCAAAGACCGTTAAAAGATGAAACTTACTGTGCGTAAGAAACCGTCAGCGTGCATCAGTTTGACTACCTTACGATCAATCATAAAACCGTCAGCGGTTGGCTTTAAGCGATATTCCAAATCCGCTGGGTAGGACACGAGATTACCGTGACGCAACTCATTCAATGTCATCGCACAACGCACTGCCACGTAGTCTGCCGTTTCTTCCAAGATACGCATACGAGATACCATACGAACCGTACCGCTGACCGAACCAGCCGACACAGACTCACCACTTTCTAAACGAGCCACACGCATACGACGCATATCGGCATCATCCAATGCTAGGTTCAAGGTGTTTTCATAGTCCGTTTCATTGTTGTCAGTTGGTACAATGTATAAGCCATTCTTATCCCAAAGAGACAACCAGTCTTGGTATTCTTTGTGATCCAACAAATCAGCTTCATGCCAAATAAACGCCGTTACTTTACTAAGCAGGTCTGTATTAATTGTCATCTTATTTCTCCCCTTCGGCGGCCATCATTTGCTTGTATTTTTGGTACGCTCCGCGCATGCCTGTTTCAGAACACACAGCACCCGCGACATTACCATCAGGTGATGTATGTAAATTCCCCATACCGCGGTTAACCAAAATCCAGCCATCTTTACCCGCCATTGATCCTTTCTGAACACGCTCCCACGCTTCACCATCATCAGGTGTTCCGAAGCCCATAGGTCCTTGAAAGTGTTCGTGTAGACGCATACGCTTGCGGTTAAAGGGTGCTGGAGCCCCTTCGCCACCTAAAGCAACGTGTTGAATTTCTGTTACCTCAGCACTAACCGGACGCAATACGCGGAAGAACGCCATTGAACAAGATACGTTAGGGAATAAGTTCAAGTTAAAACCTGTACCATGAGCGGCACGTACAAGACGTTTCACTTGTTCCTCGTCTTGACCTTCATCACGTAACGCTTGTGCCAGCTCTTCAAAACGCGCTGGAATTGGTTGATCCAAGTCCGCTTCTAAATCCACCAAGTCAGGGATCATCACCATAACACTGTGACCGTGACCCAAATCTTCAACAAAACCGTCACCATCTAGGAAGTCGAAAATATCCGCTGTGGCATCATCCAATGAGCTGATAAATGACTTATGGATAATTGGGAAATGGTAAGCATCTGTGGTGTTTTCAAGCTGGATTTTCCAGTTACCTGGGAAGTTAAAGCGATGCTCGCCCAATACTTTTAATGGGTAGCCGCCGCCTTGTTTAATAAACAAGTCGATCCATTTTTTCGCCCCGCCCAAGAAATCTTCTAGTGGCTCAATGTCGCTTTTAAAAGTCGCAAAAACCAGCCCCTGATAGGACTCATGACGCAAGCTTTCTAGAGGCAGGTCGTTTTTATCCAACACACCTTCGTATTCTTCCGCTTTCGGAATCGCACGCAAACCACCGTCTAGACCGTAACCCCAGCCATGGTATGGGCAAGTAAAGGCTTTGGTTTTACCTTTACGGCCTTCACATACCGTTGCACCACGGTGACGACAGCGGTTCAACAAAACATGTATGTTCTTTTTACGGTCACGACTTAAGATCACCGGATGACGACCAACGAAAGCGGTTTTAAAGCTGCCAGCATCTGGCACTTCACTTTCGTGACCGATATAGACCCAAGTGTTTTGGAACACTTTATCTAATTCTTCTTCAAAGATTTCTGGGTCTGAATACAACGCTTTGTGAACACGACCCTCTTCAACCATATCCGCCGCTTTTTGACTGATATTTTTCAATTCAATTAATTCACTCATCTTCTTTCTCTCTTTAATCTTTTAGACATAGACCCTATCGCTTTCGTGTCAGCTTATTTCGGCACAGGCAATGTGGCGTCATCATTCCAATCTGATACAGGGCGACTGAACAGATTCTCTGATTGAAAATGCGCCATTCTCCATACACCGTCATCACGGCGGAACGACACGCTTAAACGAGCACTGTTCAAATGCGAACCACCCGCACTAAAGCTCGATACTTGAATCATGTTCCAACTACCAAAAGCCTTGTCACCCTCCACCCGAATCACTTCGGATGACAGGTAATGCACGTTTAACGAAAAATGCGCAGGCTCTACGGTATATTTGGACAACATCGCGACAATAGCTTCACGGCCTTCATAACCACCAAAGCTCTTCGCGTAACGGGCTCCCTTGCCTTCCCACTTAGCGTCTTCGGTGAACAGATCACCCAGTTCATCCATAGGTGTAGATGGATTTAAGTGGTCACACAGATCCATATAGCGATTGATACAAGCACGAATCGCGCGATCACTTTCCAAAGCGTCAACTCGTGCCAATATCGCTTCTAGTTCATTCGTGTCCTTCATACTTGTACCCTTGTTATTTGTCGTTAGGTCTTAGGCGCGTTGTACAATCAATTCACGGCCGATACGAGATTCGATTTTCACGTAACGCCAAAGTTTGTATGGCGTATCGCCTACCGCTGTCGTACGGAGCAAGTTACAGCAGGCAACCACAGTGTCGTAGTCTTTAACATCAGCCAACAGATAGGTTGTCCAAGGGTAGCCAGCAGAAGGACCAACCATGCTTTGGTCATCATCCATATTGCCGATCACTTCAACGCCATCCATGTCATGAATGCCATTCCACATTTCACCAAATGCCGCCCAAACGTCTAATTGCTCTTCGCGTGCAGCGTCCATAAAGTTTTGGTTAATACCCATGCAAAACAGTACGCGTAATGGTTTTTTCTCGCTCATAATCTTTTCTCCAATATTCAAAAAGTTCTAAAAAAACAGATCAGACCAATTTCTTATATATAACCTGGTAATGGTTTATGCCCAAAGAAGATAGCTCCGGCATTTTGCCAAGTAATGTCACCCATAAAAGCGTGTTGAGTAACCACTTGTGCATCATTCACAAAACGCGACAACGGGCTGGTTTTATAAACACCCGTCATACCGGATACCATTTGCACTTTACGGGCAACGTCCGCGCCAACACGTGAAGCATGTGTTGAAGAAAGACGTAATAAATTAATTTGCTCTACAGACAGCTCTTCGTTCTTCTCTAGTGTCTGCCAAGCATCATTGATGGCATCGTAGAAAAAACAACGCGCTGCACGCAAATCAGCATCCGCTTTCGCCACTTCCGCCTGAGTGAGAGGACGCTCACCGATATTAGGCGCTCCCGTTACGGAAACACGACCATAAGCCATTGCTTTAAGCTCATCCAATGCTGCTCGTGCGATACCTAAGCCAACAACCGACAATACTTGAGTGGCTAAAGAAAGTGATGGATAACGGAATATTGGACCTTCTAAGCTAGACGCACCGCCACGAATACACGTCCAGTCTTCAGGAACATCAACATTGTTTACAACCAAATCATGACTACCTGTACCAGCCATACCGGTTACATCCCAGTTATGTTCAATTTTTAATTTGCTTGAAGGCATCACAGCCATACGAGGCGCGCCGATGGTTTCACCTTCACCGTCTTTCGGTAAAATGCCCACACCAATTAAGTCGGCACCTTTAGAGCCACTAGACCAGCTCCAACGACCTTTCACATTGTAATTGCCAGCACTAAGCTCAGCGGCTTGAGGTGGAAAAATCCCCCCAGCAAACACAACGTCAGGTGAATCTGCATAGATTTTCTCTAGAGTCGCGACCGGCAGTGCAGATAGGTAAATCGCACCAATACCGAAGCTCGCCACCCAGCCCGCAGAGCCGTCAGCCTTAGAAATTTCTTCTACTACTTCGCAGAATTGAGCGGCTGTGATTTCGTCACCGCCAAATTTCTTAGAAACCAAGGCACGATAAATACCTAAACGTCGAAACTGTTCAATCACATCTTGGCTAATGAACTGCTGATCATCGAACTCGCCTTTACGAGCACGATCCCTAATGTCGTCCATTACCTTTTGAAAATCTTCAGTCCCCAATGCATCAAAAACTGATCCTGAGGCTTTTTCTTGGTTAAGCGTACCTTTGTTATTCAGACTCATAATTAACTCCTCTAATGCAGACTTAGTTACTGACTCTATAGAACGAGTGCACCGTTCAGCCGAAGGTTCTTATTATTTTTTACTGCATTAATAAAAAGATTAAGAACTTCTCTTTCTCCGTCGAACAACAACATCTAACGTCCAGTATTGCATCACTCAAAAACATTGAATCAATGTATAAAGAATACTAATAAGGTCGTATTAATTACTTTACTTGTCAACTAATTTTTCAAGTTAATTATCAACAAAATAACAGATTAAAAACCGAACAACAAATAAAAATCATTTCAACAAAAACGCCAAAAAAACGACTAAACGGATGATTTAAAACAATAAATAAGTAAAAAAAGCGATTTTTGGCAGTAAATAAATAGCATAGAAAAACCCCACACCACCTCATTGCAAAAAATTAAAACAAGCCTAAAAAGCGCTTTTTTGGATTTTTTTGTTTGTTTTTTTGTGTTGTTTTTTACAAAAAACAATGGCAGGCTAATTTCGGAATAAGGTATGGAAATGTGTAAATTCAATAAAAATAAATAGAAAAATAATTACCCGCTGAAGAAATGCAAAAGGCATCTCCAAGGGATAGAAAGCGCTGTAAACATCACATAGTGTTCACTACATATAGGAAAATCTTATGACACCTAAAAAAGTAATATCTGCATTATTTCTAAGCTCTTCATTGCTCGCACCACTAGCAAACGCCGATATAAAAATTGGCGTAATCAGCTCCAGCACTGGGCCAATCGCGCTAGTGGGTATCCCTCAAAAAAATACTATTCCACTTCTTCCCACCTCGGCTGGCGGTGAAAAAATCACCTACCTCCCTTTAGATGACGGCAGCGACCCGACCGCAACAGTGAAAGCATTCAAAAAATTAATTGATGAGGAGCATGTAGACGCAATCATAGGGCCAAGTGGCTCAGGCAACGCGATGAGTGTCATTCAATTCGCAGCGGAATCCGGAACACCAATGCTAGCTCCTGTTGGCACAGCGGCAGTGGTATTACCTATGACAGAACAAAAGAAATGGGTGTTTAAAACCACACAAAACGACGATCTGATTGCCGAAGCGCTAGTCGAACACATGAAATCAACCGGTGTTAAAACCATTGGCCTTATCGGCACAGCCGATCCCTATGGTGAAAACTGGGCCAAAGTAATGAAAGACCTCACTCAAAAGTCAGGCATTCAGATTGTTGCGAACGAAAAATTCCAACGCCAAGACACATCTATGACGGGCCAGAGCTTGAAAGTCCTAATGGCCAACCCAGATGCTGTATTGATTGCCGCTCCAGGTAGTTCATCCGTCATGCCGCAAACCACTCTAAAGGACCAAGGTTACGGCGGTACAATTTACCAAACACATGGCGCTGCATTGGACCCCTTCCTGCGTCTTGGCGGCAGAGCTGTTGAAGGCACTATCCTAGCCGCAAGCTCTATGCTGGTATTAGATGAAGTACCAAACAGCCCTTCCAAAGAAATCGCCGCAAAATACATCGAAGACTACAAAAAACTGCATGGCGAAACACCCGCTACTTTCGGCGCCAATGTGCTCGATGCCGGTCTACTTCTTGAAAACGCCATCCCAAGCGCACTTAAATCAGGCAAGCCCGGTTCAGCCGAATTCCGCAGCGCACTGCGTGACGCACTGGAAAAAACCAAAGAAATGCCAGCAACACAGGGCGTTTACAACATGACGGCAGAAGACCACAGCGGCTTTGATGAACGCGGTCGCGTTTTAATCACAGTTAAAGATGGCAAATGGGCATTATTAAAATAACAGCTGATTTATAAGGGGGATGGGCACACACAAATTCCAGCCCTCCCCCCACCAAAATACAATTAAAAAAATGACGGCCACGAAGCCATAAAAATCGATGAGAACAAAAGGAATCACACTAAATGAACTTTCAGATTGCCACACTGCTTGGACAGGATGGCCTAACCAATGGGGCTATTTACGCCTTATTGGCCCTGTCAATTTTGCTGGTTTTTACGGTCACACGAATACTTCTCATCCCATTAGGAGAATTCGTAACATTTGGTGCGCTCACCATGGCAGCGATGCAAATGGGCAAAACACCAAAATTGGAATGGCTATTATTAGGTCTGGTTTTAATCGATTGCGCACTTGATTTATACCAACAAATCAAATATCACATTGATCGAAACAAAATGAAAATGATCGCTCTTAAGCTTGGCTATGCCGTGGTCATAATCGCCTTGCTAAATAATGTTTCATTATCAGAAATCCCAATGATCGCCCAAATAGCATTAACACTGTGTTTGATCGTGCCCATTGGCCCTATTATGTATCGTTTGTTTTTCCAACCCTTAGCAGATGCTCCGGCACTGGTATTGCTCATCGTTTCCATTGCCCTTCACGTTGCCATGGTGGGTATCGGATTACTCTTGTTTGGCCCAGAAGGGGCTCGTACACAACCTTTCTCTGATTCTGGCTTCCGCTTAGGCGCTGTGATGCTGAAAAGCCAGACATTATGGGTCATTTTGGTTTCCATCTTCCTGATTGTGACCTTGTTCATCGCCTTTGAACGCACTCTCTACGGCAAAGCACTTCGTGCCACGGCAGTTAATCGGATGGGGGCTCGCTTACAGGGCATTTCTCCTGTCTTTGCAGGCAAAGCCACTTTTGCTTTGGCCGCCTTCATCGGCAGCGCATCGGGGATTTTGATCGCCCCAATCACCACCCTTTATTACGACTCTGGCTTCATTATCAGTCTAAAAGGTTTCGTTGGCGCCATCATTGGCGGCCTTGTCAGCTACCCGATTGCAGCCATTGGTGCCGTTGCAGTAGGCATGATTGAAGCCTTTTCCATGTTTTGGGCAAGTAATTACAAAGAAATCATCGTTTTCACCCTGATTATTCCATTCTTAATCTGGCGCTCGATGAATAGCCACAGCGTAGAGGATGAAGAATAAATGAAATCGCGTAATTTAATTATTATTGGCTTAGTCATACTGGCCATAGCACCTCAAGTGCTACCCACATTTCAGATCACTCTACTCAACTATATTGGTCTATATGCCCTGGTTGTATTGGGCTTAGTATTGCTAACAGGGGTTGGCGGCATGACCAGCTTTGGTCAAGCGGCTTTTGTTGGCCTGGGCGCGTACTCCACCGCCTACCTAACCACCACAGAACAATTACCAAGCTGGCTCGCTTGGTCGGCAGGATCGCCTTGGATTGGATTGCTGATCGGTTTGTTATTAACCGCAGCTGTGGCTTTATTCCTTGGCGCCCTAACCCTCAAATTATCAGGACACTATTTACCACTAGGCACCATTGCTTGGGGAATTTCGCTGTATTACCTATTTGGCACCATGAGTTCCATGGGCGGCCACACAGGCATCAGCGGCTTGCCTTCTTTGAGCCTATTTGGCGTGCTTTTAGACAAGGGTGAAAAAATTTATTACCTAATTTGGGCCATTTTGTTGGTCGCAGTTTGGATAACCAGCAACCTACTAAACTCTCGTGAAGGTCGTGCCATTCGCGCTTTAAAAGGCGGTCAATTAATGGCGGAGTCTATGGGGGTCAATACCTTCCGCTCAAAAATGATTATCTTCTTAATTTCCGCTCTTTTTGCCGCTATTTCAGGCTGGCTTTACGCGCACACACAACGCTTTGTCAATCCAACCCCTTTTGGCCTTAGTATGGGTATTGACTACCTATTTATGGCATTGGTTGGCGGAGTAGGTAGTGTCTGGGGCGCACTACTTGGCGCCGGCATTCTAACCATGCTAAAGCAATGGCTGCAGGATTGGCTGCCACTTATTATGGGCGGCAATGGCCAATACGAAGCCATTGTTCTAGGGCTGCTAATTGTGTTCATGATGCAGCGTTCACCCGGCGGCATTTGGCCACTATTAGTCAAACTTACCCCCGCCTCATGGCGCAACCAGAACCATATAAAAATAGCCTCCTCTGCTAAAGATCTCGATCGTCGCGAGTTACCAGAAAAAGGCAAATTGATACTTGAAGCCTGCAATGTCACTCGCCGCTTTGGTGGTTTGGTTGCCAACAACCAAATGAATCTACAACTACATGCCGGTGAAGTGCTAGCGCTAATCGGTCCAAATGGCGCGGGCAAAAGCACCATGTTTAACCAACTTTCTGCGGTCGATACGCCAAGCGACGGTGACGTCCTATTTTTGAACCAAAGTTTGAAAGGCAAAAGCTCTCGCGAAGTGGCACATATGGGCATGAGCCGTACCTTCCAGCACGTCAAACTACTCACCACAATGACAGTGTTAGAGAACGTCGCATTGGGTGCTCATATGCGTGGCCATAAAGGCATTATCAGCTCAGCACTTCACATTGAACGCGAAGAAGAGCAGCGCTTACTAAAAGAAGCACAATACCAACTTGAACGAGTGGGTCTAGGCGAGCATCTCTACACCGAAGCAGGCAGCCTCTCTCTCGGCCAGCAACGCATTCTTGAAATAGCCCGCGCACTTTGTGCCGATCCATGTGTGCTACTACTCGATGAACCCGCAGCTGGACTTCGCCACAAGGAAAAACAAGCCCTTGCCGAACTACTCAAGAAACTCAGACAAGAAGGACTTGCCATTCTATTGGTTGAGCATGATATGGACTTTGTGATGAATCTTGCTGATCGAATTGTAGTAATGGAATTTGGTGAAAAGATTGCGGAAGGCTTACCTGAAGAAATTCAAACCAATCCCGCGGTCCTAGAAGCCTACTTGGGAGGCGCAGAATAATGACACAATCGACAGAGAAAAACCTATTAGATGTCAGCGACCTTCATGTTGCCTATGGCAAAGTGGAAGCCCTTACCGGTATCGACCTAACCCTCAAAGAAGGAAATTTGGTCACGGTTATCGGCCCTAATGGCGCCGGCAAAACCACACTTTTGTCGGCTATCATGGGAATTTTACCTTCGAAAGGCACGATTCATTTTAACGGCCAAGATTTTATCAGCCCAAATGTTGAAACACTGGTTGGTCATGGCCTCGGATTAGTTCCAGAAAACCGCGAACTTTTCGCCACCATGACCGTTCAGGACAACCTATTACTTGGCGCGTTCCAACGTTATCGTCGTGGAGATAAAAGTTACGACCAAACGTTGAGCGAAATTTATGAGCTCTTCCCCCGGTTATGGGAACGTCGCCAACAACAAGCAGGCACCCTATCTGGTGGCGAACGACAAATGCTGGCGATTGGTCGCGCCATGATGAGCAAACCAAAACTTCTGATGCTAGATGAACCCAGCTTAGGATTAGCACCATTAATTACACGTGAAATTTTTCGTATTTTTGCCGATTTACGCAGCCAAGGCGTTTCAATACTACTGGTAGAGCAAAACGCCCGTGCCGCTCTAAAAGTTGCAGATTACGCCTATGTTCTAGAAGGGGGGCAAATTGCCATGCAAGGCCCCGCCGCAGAACTTGCCAATGACCCCAAAGTAATCGAAGCCTACTTAGGATTAGCAAGTAAGCACCAAGAATTGCTTTCCAGTTAAAGAGACACAAAAGACAAAAATTTACCAACCTTGGGGAGAGTCCTCATTTTTTGAGGCTCTCTCATTTTTTAATGGGAAAATGAATTATGAACATCTGTATTGCCGGCGCTGGCGCTATTGGATGCACACTTGCCGCCCGCTTAACCAAATCAGGTCAAAATGTAAACGTGCTTGCTAGAGGCGCTACTCTTGAAACTCTGCAAAAGAAAGGCATTCATCTCACAGACATAGACGGTGAACACCAAGTCAACGTCATGGCCTCCGACTCAGCAGAAGATATTGGCCCGCAAGATCTTATTTTTATTTGCAGCAAAGCCCCCGCCTTACCAACCATGTTAAAGCTGATCACTCCTATGGTGCATGAAAAAACCATTGTTATTCCAGTAGTAAACGGTATTCCATGGTGGTATTTCCAAGGCATTGAGGGGCGATTTTCGGGAGACACCATTCAAGCCATCGACCCTGAAGGCAGTGTTAGCAAATTGCTACCTTACAATCACCTCATTGGTTGCGTGGTGTTTATTACTGCGTATAGAAACTCACCGGGCGTCGTCACTTCCACCAATCCTCACCTCATTGTATTTGGCGAACTCAATCACGAGATAAGTGAACGGCTCGAACAGGTCCGAAAAGTCATTGAAGACGCCGGGATTGAGGCACGAGCCACAGACAATATCCGCGACCAGATATGGACCAAAGTCGCCGCTAACATCACCTCTAACCCACTTTCCGTTGTAACCAAAGGGACACTTGAGCAGCTCTATAGCGACACGCGCTTAAAACCTCTCGTGCGCAAAGTACTCGATGAAGTTTTATTGGTTGCCGCAGCCTATGGTGGCCGAATTCGTTTTGATCCACATACCTTCATGGAGCTAGGAGCGGGCATGGGTGCAGTTAAAACCTCTATGTTGCAAGATTACGAAGCAGGCCAACCCCTAGAGCTTGACGCAATCGGCTACGCCGTCTTAGAACTGGCAAACAAAGTAAGCATTCCAATGACGGCCACACAACAGTTGCTGGATCTCACCCACTTTATTGCCTCACACCCCCAAGCAAATCCTTAATACCAACAAAATGAAAGGAACACATTCATGAGCAACTCAACAAAACGCCCCACCCACATTAGCGAAGAAGAATGGGCACTTCGCGTAAAACTAGCTCACTGCTACCACTTAATAGACTTTTTCGGCTGGACAGAAACGATTTTCAATCATATTTCGGCTCGCCTTCCCCACATTGAAGGTGAATACCTGGTTAATCCATTTGGACTGAATTACACAGAAATCACCCCAGAGAATCTAATCAAAGTCGATGTTAACGGCCACAAATTGGATGATTCGCCTTACGATGGCAACCCAGCTGGTTTTGCTCTTCACGGAGCCATTCATGCAGCCCGAGAAGACATACACTGCGTCATCCACACTCACACCAACGAAGTATCTGCCGTGGCCATGAAAAAACAAGGATTCAGCCATGATAGCTTTTACGGTGCACAACTCTATGGACGAGTGGGTTATCATGATTTTGAAGGCATTACTTTATTTGATGATGAAAAAAGCCGCATGTTGGAGAGCCTAGGACAAAAGCATATTCTCGTCTTACGAAATCACGGCATTGCTGTCGGTGAGTTTGACATAGAGCGCACCTTCTTCCTTCTCTGGACAGTACAACGCGCCGCGGAAATTCAAGTAACGTCTGGGTCGCTAGGTGGTGAAGACGTACCTCTCGAACAAGACATACAAAAAAAATGTGCAGATCTAACACAAATGCTCATTAAAGACAGCGGCTTTGCCGACAAGTTTTACAATGCCATGGTTCGTAAAATGGTAGCCGAGAAAGGCCCTTGCTGGTAATAACCTCAAAATAGCCAGCCACAAGCTGGCTATTTTCAATTATACAGCTTACCTCTTGTTGCAATTGAGAATCATTATTGATATAAACGATTGATAATTCAATTGACTAAAAACGTCATTTTTTGTACATTCTCACGCCAATAAAAAGCAAGGACTCTTAATGAGCAGCAAGCCAAGAACACCACGAAGTCAACGTTTTAACCCTGCAAGTGAAGACTTCCATAAAGAAGATTTTCCCTTTTATTGGTTAAATCAAGTTCATGGTCGTTACAGTGCTGCTGTCGAAAAAGCATTAAAAAAAGTCAATCTTGACATCCCTAGATGGCGAATTCTCTTCACATTAAAAGAAGAAGGCACCTGCAGTGTCTCGCAAATTGCCGTGCACGCTATTGCAAAGCTGCCCACCGTGACAAAAATAATTCAACGCATGAAACAAGATGGTCTTGTTGATACAAGGGTAAGAAGTGATGATGGACGCGTCACAGAAGTCATGATTACTGAAAAGGGCATCTCTGCAGTTGAAGATATTCGTTTTGCCACCAAAGATTTATTCAAACAAAGTTTTAAAGGCATGACAGAAGCCAAAATACAAAGACTCAATAAATTGCTGGAAGAGCTTTTCCACAATTTGCCAGAGCACTAAAATCAAAAAACAGAACGCTTTATCCCATTCCCTAAATCCCCACCCCTAACGCACCAAAGTTATTTCCTGTAAGTTTATCGCTCAAATACGGTGCGCTTACATTTTTGCAATTAGAAATATATTAAAAAAAACATTTTTTTACACAAAAAAGTGTCACGCCGCCCCCTCATCCCTCCCTCAAAAAAACACATCAAGAACTGAAAATAAAAATAATAAAAATCAAAAAGTTAAAGTGAAAACCACGCTATCAAGGAGGATTAAAAAGACGTCTTTGCACCTCTTTCTAAGCAACAAAATCGACAAAACAGAGCTTGGCACAATACTTGAATGGATGAATATTTACTTGAACATTCAATTAAAAATGTGTTTCTATAAAAATGCATTATAACTCCCTCCCAGGTGAGTCGAATTAAAGTTCAAATAAAAATTATTGCGGATCAAACCGCCAAATGCAGCTCAAACTATCTCTAGATAGTGAGCACCAACAAGGAGACACTCAATGTCTTACAAGCCATTAGTAACTGCATTTCTTTCATCCATTGCCGTAATGGGATCCATCGAAGCATCGGCTTCCTCCGTCCGTCTAGATATACAAAGCGCTTGGCCGCTTACACTACCTGCCAGTGGACAAAGTGCCCAACATCTAGCTGACAGACTCAAAGTCACCTCAAAAGACATGAGAGTAAAACTTTACTCAGCTGGAAAACTGGTTCCACCTCTCGAAATCTTTGATGCCGTTCAACAAGGAACACTGGACGCTGGCTATACATCACCACTCTACGTTGCCGGACGATTCCCTGCTCTACAGCTTTTTGGCGGCGTACCATTTGGCCCATCCGCATTAGAATATTTAGATTGGATTTATAACGGCGGCGGCTTAGAGATTTGGCGTGACATTTACGCCAAACAAGGCGTTGTCACTGTGCCATGTGGCTTAATGGATTCTGAAGCAGGTGGTTGGTATAACTTCGAAATCAACACTCCAGATGATTTAAAAGGTAAAAAAATTCGTTTTGCAGGACTTGCTGGCGAAGTGATGAAGAAAGCTGGCGCATCGGTCGTGTTACTTGGTGGTGGTGATATTTACCCTAATCTAGAGCGAGGCGTCATCGATGGAACAGAGTTTTCTATGCCTGCCATTGATGCAGCGATGGGATTTGAAAAAGTAGCCAAATATTATTATTTGCCCGGCTGGCATCAACCTGCAGCGATCAATGAGCTCATTATTAATAAACGTAAATGGGACTCTATGAGTGCTGCACAGCAAGGTCTAATAGAAGATACCTGCCGTGAGACTCAACTATGGACCGTCTCTTCTACCACTATCGCCAACGCTGAAGCTATTAAGAAATTCAAAGCCGCTGGCACTGAAATTAAATCATTCCCTCCAGCCGTTCTAGCCGCCTTCAAAAAAGGCACAGAAGAAGTCATGAGTGAAGAAGCAAGCAAAGATGCAGACTTCAAACGCACCTTAGATTCACTCAATAACTATCGTAAAAAAGTGTCTTTATGGACAGAATATAAAGGCAATTAAGACCGAATAAAGCCGAGAATCACACTCAATGATTCTCGGCTTTATCTTTAACACTTGCTACCCCATCCTCATCATATAGAACCGGAGTATTTCTTTATGCTCAGCATAAACTCCATTGCTAAAAAAATAGAAGCCTTGTCCGTTGCCATTGGTAAAGCGGGCTCTCTTATTCTGCCTATTCTTATCATGACTATCTTGGTCAATGTGATATTACGCTACGTGTTCAGTATCGGCTTGGTCGAATTAGAAGAAGTGCAATGGCATCTAAACGCCATAGTGGTCATGTCCTGCTTGGCTTACACTTACCAAGTTGACGAACACATTCGCGTTGATATTTTTCATTGCAGATTCAGCCCTAAGCGCCAGGCTTGGGTCGAGATTCTTGGTATCTTATTTTTGTTTTTCCCTTACGTCATTCTTGTCGCATGGCATGCATGGGAAATGACGAGTTATTCTTGGTCATTACGGGAAGGCTCGCCAATGCCTTCTGGCTTACCCGCCCGCTACCTTATCAAAGGTGTTATGGCGCTTGGCTTAAGCCTTTTAGCACTTCAAGGTGCTGCTATTCTACTGCGCAATATCGCTTTTTTAATTCAACCAAACAGTATACCCGCCCCATCAACTTCAGTGAACAAAGGGACGCACCATGAGTGAGTTATTCGTTTTCCTCCTGTTTTCCATCTTTATGCTCATTCTCTTTTCAGGCTTTCCGGTGGCCTTTATTTTAGGTGGTGTCGGTGTATTATTTGCCACGTTAGGCAGCATTCTTGTTTCATTTGATATCTACGACGTAGCAGAATTACGTACTATTGGCTTTGTCGCCAATCGAACATTCTCCACCATTTCAAGCTACTCTCTCATTCCCATGTCGATGTTTATTTTTATGGGATTCATGCTGGATCGCTCTGGCATTGCCGAGCGTTTAATTGGAGCCATGCGTCGTGTTTTAGGTAAAACTCCTGGCGGTTTGGCTATCGCCGTGGTTTTGATTGGTGTTGTACTGGCCGCTTCGACTGGGATTATTGGCGCCTCTGTGGTCTTGCTTTCCACCATCGCTTTACCCACTATGTTTAAAGCAGGCTACGCCAAATGGATTAGTGCCGGAACGGTCGGCGCAACAGGCTGCCTTGGTATTCTGGTGCCACCTTCGATCATGTTGGTTGTAATGGGAGATCAGTTACGAATTCCTGTTGGTGATCTGTTTATGGGAGCCATCATTCCTGGGCTGTTACTCGCCACCAGCTTTGTACTTTTTATCTTTATTTATGCTTTGCTTAAACCTTCCAATATGCCGAAACTTGTCTCAGAAGAAGACAGCGGTATAAGTAAGTTCGACATTATTTTAGATATTTCTAAAGCCTTATTTGCGCCACTAATATTAGTTCTGACGGTATTAGGGTCTATCATTGCTGGTATTGCTTCACCGACCGAAGCGTCTGGAATTGGTGCCGCTGGTGCCACCTTTTTAGCTTGGAGCTCTGGTCGATTAAAATGGCAGGATTTACGTATCGTCTGTTATCAAACAGGTCGATCTGTTGCCTTTTTATACGCACTTATCTTTGGTGCCTCCTGTTTCTCTGTCGTTTTACGGGGTTACGGTGGTGATGAAGTCATTGAAGAAGCGCTTTATGCTTTACCTTTGAGCCCAGAAGGTGTGTTGTTCTGTGTTATTTTCATCATATTTTTATTGGGTTTTTTCTTAGATTGGATGGAAATCGTTTTGATCATCGCCCCTCTGGTCATGCCAATTTTGGTCAATTTTGGCTTTGATCCGGTCTGGGTCGCGATTCTAATGGCGCTGTGTTTGCAAACATCCTTCCTGACTCCCCCTGTTGGCATGGCTCTGTTTTACATACGAAGTGCCGCGAGCAACATCAGCATGGCAGAGATTTACAAAGGCGCCATCCCTTTTGTATTGCTGCAACTATTAACGCTTACCATCGTCGCCCTTTATCCATCATTGGTGACATGGCTGCCGAGCTAAGAGACCAATAAGGGCGAATCCATCCTTGCGATTCGCCCTTCTGATATTCAAGGATTTAAATCAACCACATTACGATGCTAAATTAGTAGCCATCAACCCAATCAGGAAGAATGACGTTATTTTTGGCAACATACTCCTTCCAGTAGGTTTTCATTTCTACAAGCACTTCAGGATATTTTTTTGATAAGTCATACTTTTCAGCAAGATCACTAGACAGATCATATAACTGTTCCTCACCAGTCCCCCAAGGGGTAGGCATTAGAACGAGCTTCCAATCTCCTTTGCGTACGAAATATTTACCAAATAACTCCCCACCGACAATACGATCATCCTCACCTGTCGCCCTATCGGTTAAAACAGGTAAGAAAGATTGACCGGACATCTCTTCTACTTTTTTCCCCTTGTATGAGCCCTTAGGTGCAGATACATTAGCAAATTCTAAAATCGTTGGCGCTAAATCCACAACATTGGCATAAGAGTCAACAATACGACCTTCACCCTTTGTATTAGGCATCTTCACTATAGCAACTGAACGAGTTCCACCTTCCGTAGGAAAACCTTTATGCATACGGAAAGCTGGCGATGAAGCCCAAGCCCAATTGGGCCCTAAAAATGTATAAGAACCAGGGCGACCCATTTGCTCATAGCTAAAGTCATTCGTACTATCAATCACATGGCGGATTTTAGGATACAATTCGCTTGAAAATACTTCATCAATATCATGACCTTCTGGGCCATTATCCGATATAAAAACAATTAGAGTATTTGAGTACTGTCCGCTGTCTTTTAAATAGTCGATAACTTTACCGGTATAAACATCCATCTCATCCACCATAGCAGCATAAACTTCCATCGCTTTACTTTCCGTTTTACGCTGTTCTGGGGTTAAATTCTCCCAAGCCATTCCTTTAGGAGGACGTTCAGCCCCTTCTGCATTTTTAGGTAAAATCCCCAGCTTTTTCTGTGCTGCTAACCGTTGCTTATACAGCACATCATAGCCTGCATCATACACACCTTTATATTTTGCTATTGCCTCATCCGGCGCTTGTAACGGCCAATGCGGCGCCGTAAAGTTCAACATGGCAAAAAATGGCTGCTCAGAATGTTGATTTTCTTTTAAATAAGAAATCAATTTATCGGAATAATATTGAGAGGAATATTGAAAAGATTCAGGGAGTTTTTTGATCATAACCCCATCATCCGTATAGGGAGCTTTCACTTCTGGCGTTGGGGCATAAGCTGGCTTCATATCACTGAAATGACTTGCTCCACCAGATAGAAGGGCAAAACTGTTATCAAAACCACGAGTTTGTGGGTTACTGTCTTTAGACATGCCCAGATGCCATTTTCCAGTATAGTAGGTACGATAGCCTGCATCTTTCAGTATTTCTGCAACCGTAACCACTTTACTATTAATATGTCCTTCGTAACCAGGTTCGCCTTTTTGATTTGGTGCTAGTAATTCAGCCATATTGCCTAAACCTGCAATATGAGGGTCAACACCCGTTATCAATGCGGCTCGGGTAGGTGAACAAGCAGGAGCAGTATGAAAATTCGTAAGTTTTACACCTGATTCAGCTAATGAATCTAAATTAGGTGTTTTAATTTCACCACCAAAACTACCAAGATCGGAATAACCCAAGTCATCAGCCACCACCAACAATATATTTGGTTGCTGCGGTACGGTTGCAGCTGATGCCATAATGCTGGATGTCGCTAATAAAACGACAGATGCTATATATTTCTTTCTTAAATTTATCAACCTTGCCTCCAATTTAAATAATAAAAAATGCACATTTATTACAAAATCAGCATATGTTTTTATAAAATATTGGACAAGCAGACATTTCACAGAGTGAAATTTACTTTAGCATTAAAGATTCTGAATAGACTTGAAGAGTTTTAGATATATTGTCAGCACTATTTTTTAGCATATTAAATTTCTTCAACCTTAATAATTCATCATTATGAATATTTAGGTAAACTAAATTCATACAAGCAACCACTTTTCCCTGGAGAGTAATAGGCACCGCAATTGATTCGGAAATTTCTGTCTCATGGTCATCTATACCGCCATTATAAAGAGGTTCACGGACAGCATAACCATTCAATTGAACATGAGATAAAAGTTTCTTAATACTGGCTTCGTTGTACTTGATTCCAATATCACTTTTAAATTTACCACCAAAATAGGCAAACACGTTATCGAGAGAGAGAGGATCTATGGCTGCTAAATAAGCACGCCCTATGGCTGAATCAAATAGATTAACACGTAAACCCAATATGCCTTTGTGTTCAATACAATCACTTAACCGTCTAGTGCTCTCTATTATCTCCATGCATTGCCCATCAAATACCGCCAGATCTGATGGACAGCCCGTTTTTTGAAATATTTTATGCATTTCAGGAGCCGCTAATTGAGCTAAAACACCATTTTTAGACAAGCTTGCTCCAATTCCAGCCAGCTTATAGCCCAAACAGTAACAGCCATCATTGATTCGTCTATAAATCCAATTACGTGACAACAAAGTGTTTATTAAGCGTTTAATAGTTGCTTTATCGAGTTTTGTACGAATAGCTATTTGATGCAAGGTGACGGGCTCAGAAGCGTTGGATATATATTCAATTAATGTAACAGCACGGGCAACAGACCTATTCTCTAATTCCATACTACTTATCACCCTATTTTCTTTAAATACAGTTATTCATACTTAATATCAAGTAGAGCCATATTAGCCAATAACTCAATAAAGTAGGTTATGCATCATTTTAATAGAAGAGAAAACTTATAAAAACTTAACGATAAAATGTCTTCTTTATTTCATATCTTATTTTTTTAATTGGAACCTGTTTCCCCAGAAGATCAATTATTCGAGACATTTTTGGTACGACATGTGTAAAATGTGATTTGAAACCATCACACAAATAGTTCCGATTTAACACACCATCACTTGATTCTTCAAACCTATGTTTAGGGCAACCACCATGGCAGACCGAACGGACTTCACACTGATAACAATCACGGCTAATGTTTAATAACTTATCTTGGCCGAACTGAAGATTTTGCGGCAAATTAACTAAATCAATTAATGATTTTTCACTTATATTGCCAAGTTTATGATCCGAATAAACATAGTGATCACAAGAATATACATCCCCATTAGATTCCATGGCTAAACTGTTGCCGCAAGTTTCACTAAACACACAGGAGCCAGATCGCCCTGTTAATTGGCTCATGGTTTGTTCAAAATTCATCACAAACACTTTGCCTAAATCGCTATGAACCCAGTAATCAAAAATTGTATTAAGAAATTTACCGTAGGCTTTGGCTGGAACAGACCACTTAGCAAGGTTTGCTTCACCCTCAAAAGTGGGTTGAATAAGCATTAAACCATCTTTATCTGGGACGATAGCCTCTCGCTCAACTAACGGGATAAATTGCATATATTGGCTGCCAATACGCTTCAAAAAGGCATACACATTAAGTGGTCGCTTTACATTTTCAGCATTAATTACTGTTAATGTATTAAAATCTACGCGGTGTTTTTTTAGTAGCTCAATCCCTCTAAGTGTATCGTCAAAAGTACTTTTACCTTTTCGAGACAAGCGATAAGTGTCATTACTTATGCGGTCACCATCAATCGAGACACCTACTAAAAACTGGTTCTCTTTTAAAAAAACAGCCCATTCATCATCAAGTAGAGTGCCATTGGTTTGCAAGGAGTTGGAAATGGTCTTATAACCTTGGTATTGCTTTTGAAACTCAACAACTTGCCGGAAAAAATCTATCCCTAAAAGCGTAGGTTCCCCTCCTTGCCAAATGAAATCAATCGTATCGGATTGCTGAGATTGAATGTGATCACGTATATAGTGTTCCAATGTAGATCCATTCATACGCCATTGCTTTTTTCTATTTGGATAAAGGTGTTCTTTTTCTAAATAAAAACAATAAGTGCAATCTATGTTACAAACTGAACTACTCGGCTTAGCCATTACACTAAATGCATTGATTCGATCCATGTAAGATCCTTTATAGACATTTCATTTTTTAAATTAACCAAGTCCCATTAAAGACGATCAAATCGATAAGCGGACGGATCAATAATTGGCTCTACCTTTGCAATTAGATCAGCCGCTAATTGTCCCGCTGCGGGGCCGGTGCCAAAGCCATGCCCAGAAAAACCCGTCGCCACCGTCAGACCGGGAATAGATGTCACATGATCTATTACTGGGTTAGAGTCCGGTGTCACATCAATGATTCCTGCCCATGCTTCTGCAATTTCCGCTTTCTCGAAGATTGGCCAAGCCTGTCTAAGATTGTTTAAAGCCTGCTGATTTAAGTCGGGATTGTGTTGCGGATCATTGGTTCTGACTTTTTCAAATGGGGTACGACTCTTTCCGTTCCAGCGACGAGATAACCCTAGATCTTTAAAGAAGTAGCTTCCCATCGACACATTTAAAAAACTCCTTTGCGTACGAAGTTGATCAAGGTACTTATGGCCCACAAGTAAGTGATCTAGAGTGATGGGAGCATCCAACTTGCCACGTTGCGTGATGATATAGCCGCCATCTTGATGTTTACGAAAAGAAAAATCCGGCCCACCAACTGCAATGTTGGTTGGACCTTCCATAGGTTTGGTTCGCAAAACAGAGCAAATTAGCGGCAAGGTTGGAAACGAAATACCGAGGTTTCCCAAGAAGCGTCGTGACCAAGCACCACCAGCAAGTAAAACCTGCTCACAGCGAATTTCCCCTTTCTCGGTGACCACGCCACTGATTTTTCCACCTTCCGTAGACAAGGTTCGAACAGCACACTGTTGTACGATAACAGCCCCTTTTTTCATGGCGGCATTGGCTATGGCCGTGGCGGCAATAGAAGGTTCTGCCACCCCATCTGAAGGGGTATAAATACCACCGAGCCAATCCCCCTTTCCACCAGGCACTAACTCGTCAACCTCTTCAGGTGTCACTATTCTGGAATCCAAGGAAAGAGATTCAACCGACTTCAACCAGTCCTTATGCATAGTAAGTTGTGCTTCTGTCTTCGCTAGAAACATAATACCCGCTTGTTTATAACCGACATCGCATCCGACTCGGTCTGGCATTTCAGCCCAAAGTTTATCTGCGGCCTGTGCCAAAGGCACATCATGCAAATGACGGTTCGTTTTGCGAATCCAGCCTAAATTTCTGGAAGATTGTTCACCAGCAATATGCCCTTTTTCCAAAAGCACGACAGAGATATTTCGTTCGGCTAAAGCCAGAGCGGCGGTCACGCCAACAATCCCACCGCCAATGATGACAACGCTTGCTGAATCAGGAAGTTGATCTTGAGTTTCAACCTTTTCGAGTGTTTTTGTCATAACTTTTTTCCTAAAGACACAGAGAGATCAGACTAACATCTCACCTCTCTGAATAACCAATTATTGACCGATAAGAATTTCTTCAACATCGGCAGTAGAGGCACCGCGATAGGCTGTGACTTCAATTTCCACCTTATAAACCGTTGAGCCTAATGGCGGACAAGTCGCAGTAGAAGCAGGATTCACCCCCTTAAACTTCTTACCAATATAGCCCATCACATCGTGAATATGAGCTGGATCTTGAATAAAGACACGAGACATCACCACATCGGCCAAGGTCGCGTCGACCGACGCCAATGCTCGCTCGATGTTATTAAACACTTGCTCTGTTTGTTCAATTACATCATCAGGGATCTCTTGTGTTTCTGGGTTACGACCCGCAGTATTGGATACATAAATCCAATTATCTACGGCAACCACACGAGAGTAACTTGCTATGTCTTCGAATTTTGAACCGGTTTTCACTTTTACAATTTTTGTCATGAGATTTACCTAGATTAAAATAATTACTTTGAACAATCAGGGCATCTGGCAAATCTGTATTTATTACCGTAAACATGCCCTGAAAATAGAGAGACTTAACGTAACGCTGGTACATCCCATAGGTTCAGTGATACCCCAATGCCTTTTTCAATAGCATTGCGATACACCACGGTAGCCCAAGCCACATCTTCTACTGGCATGCCGCCAACAGATAAAATAATGATTTCTTCATCACTCTGACGAGCCGGTGAATCACCATAAACAATCTTGCCAAGGTCTTCCATCTCCTCAAGAGTGAGCTTGCCTTCAGCAATCATGTCCATACAACGAACCCCAACTAAAGGAATCACATGATGGGCAGGTTTTGGCACTTCTTCGTACCACGCTTCGTACAAACCTGTGTTATCTAGCACCTTACGTACATCTGATTTTTCCATGCCTTCATCTAAACTACAGCTCGCCGGCATCGCCAAAAACGCACCCGGTTTTACCCATTCACGTTTTACAATTGGGTAAGTCGAAGGATCACCGACCTCGCCAGAATTACAGTAAGTCACAAGATCTGAATCACGAACCACTGCTTCAACACTGTCGACAACCTCAATCGTTGTTACTTGTGGGAAGGTCTCTTTTACCCAAACGATAAAGTCGTCTAAACTCTTCTGACCACGTCCTTTCACCTTGATCGTATCGACTTGCGGACAAGCCGCAATAAAAGCGGCTACTGTGGTTTTTCCCATCACACCAGGCCCCAGCAGGCCGATTACTTTCGAATCTTTACGAGCCAGATAACGCGCCCCTACTCCTGGGATAGCGCCAGTTCGGTAAGCAGAAAGCAAATTAGCCGACATACAAGCCAAAGGCGCTCCAGTATCGATATCATTCAAAATCATCATCAATATAGAACGAGGCAAGCCTTTTTCTCGGTTTTCAATATTAGACCCGTACCACTTCACTCCCGATGTTTGGAAATTTCCACCTAAATAAGCCGGCATCGCCATTAAACGACGGTCTGCGGTCGGCTTTGGCATGGTTGGAAAAGGCGATTCATCTGGAAACGTAATCATCGCACCATGAGAGTCATTGTTAGGCCCAGCCATACGGTAATCTCCCGTATACAAAAGCTTAAACATCTCCTCCATAGTGTCTACGCAACTTGGCATATCCGTTACACCAGCTTTGATCATGTCTGGTTCAGAGAGATAAATAAAATCGATTTTGGTATTGTCGGTCATGAT
Organism: Marinomonas sp. CT5; assembly: GCF_018336975.1. Lineage (NCBI taxonomy): Bacteria > Pseudomonadati > Pseudomonadota > Gammaproteobacteria > Oceanospirillales > Oceanospirillaceae > Marinomonas > Marinomonas sp. CT5. The sequence continues at coordinate 3,015,739 of NZ_CP025572.1, forward strand.
GCTGCCTATTCTAAAAATGTTTATTTTTATATTAATAATGACGTCTTCTAGGGGTTATAACGCGAGCGGTCAAACCAAATAACTGCATTTATTATTCATTCGACACTGCTCTTTTGAGTAACACTAAAACTGATCTAGCGTTCGCTATACTGGGTAATTTAAGTGCCTTATCCTAGAAGAAGATAAAACGATGTTTTTTTATCGTATCGACAAAAAAACATCGTTTATATATCCCTTTAGGGACATTTGGGCCTCTTTCGCAGAGGACAAAGAATGACGTGCTGATGATTGGGAAAGTCAGAATTTTTTGCTCAGAAGTAATGGCTGTTCGACAATACGAAACAGCCATTAGGAGCGGAGCTTTTAAGAAAAAGTTTTATTACAAACGGCTAGTACCATACACAAAGGTACCATTTTCCACTGAAGCCTGAGGACCTGGAACCGCATCACCCGTTTGAGGCGATACGGGGAAAATAGCATTAATTTGCCCCGTACCCGAACTACCAAAATACGGGGTAACCACTTCGACTTTTTGATCGTAATCAGACCAACCCAACGCACCAAGTAGCATGGCTGTATCATGCATGAAGCCTTCACCATGAGCCTTGGCTGCGTATTCAGGAAGCATCTCACAAAATGTTTTCCACTCTGCGTTTTGCCACATTTCAACCACGCGATGATCTAATGTTTCAAGAAATGGACTCCATACTTTTGTCGAAAAATCTGGCGCCTGACCATTTTGTGCAAAGCGGTGAGATAGCGAACCACTCGCTAAAATAGCCACCGTACCATCATAGTGTTTTTCAATTGCCTCACGAATCGCCCACCCTAAACGAGCTGAGTCATTCAGGTAATGAACCGTTAACAAAGCAGACACCGAAATACACTTAAAGTGCTGATCAGAGTTCATATAACGCATGGGAACTAACGCACCGTATTCTGGTGCTAAGGTAGTAGCATCATGCGCCATGGTTTCCACGCCTTGCTCATTACATACCTGAGCAATAATTCGCCCCAACTCAGGGTTGCCATCAAGTTTATATGGCATGTTATTAATGAAATGTGGCAGTTCATTACTGGTATAAACCCCTTCCCAGTGTGGTGCACAATTAATGTGATAATTGGCGTTTACCAGCCAATGTGTATCAAAAACGATAATGGTATCAACACCCAGTTCACGACAACGTTTCGATATTTCAAGGTGACCATCTATCGCAGCCTGACGAAAGCCTTTTTGAGGACCATCAAGTTCAGAAAGATACATAGAAGGTACGTGTGTTATTTTTGCAGCAAAAGCCAGCTTACCCATATAAAATCTCCTAAATAATAGTTATCTATATAACAGTTCTGGTAAAAAAAGAGCCACAGATGAAAAGAACACGATTAAAGCAAGCCTAACCATATCCGCACACCAAAATGGCGTGATGCCTTTAAAGATGGTTCCGGCTTTTACATCTTTCAGCACAGCGCTCAACACAAAGACATTCATCCCTACTGGCGGCGTAATAAGGCTAATTTCTGTCACCACAACCACTACGATACCAAACCAGACCAAATCAAAACCAAGACTCTGTACCAAGGGGTAAAAAATAGGAACCGTCAAAAGAATCATCGACAAACTTTCGAACACCATTCCTAGCACAAGATAAATAGCGATAATGATTAAAATGACACCAAAGGCCGATAGGTTAAAACTTTGCACAAAAGCCAGTAACTCTGCGGGCAAACCAGCAATGGTAATAAAATCAGAAAATATTAAGGCGCCAATTAACACCGAAAACAACATCGCCGTGGTTCTACCCGTATCAATCAAAGCATGAAAAACGGTTTCGACTGTCAGAGATTTACGCATTAAGGCAATTAAGAAAGCACCACCTGCGCCCACTCCTGCCGCTTCTGAAGGCGTGAAAACACCAAGATAAATGCCTCCCATCACAATCAGGAATAAAATCAAAACACCCCAGACATTTTTAAGCGCCACCATGCGTTCTGCAAAATTCGCCCGCTCTGCGCTGGGTCCTTTTTCAGGATGACGCCAAACGACGTATCTGACCGCCACCAGATACAACAGAATGCCCAACAGGCCAGGTAGAAAACCGGCAGCAAACAGCTCTCGGATACTCGTCTCAGTCAACAACCCATACATCAATAAAATAACACTAGGTGGAATCAAAATACCGAGTGTCGATCCCGCCGCGATAGAAGCACTGGCTAAACCGTCGCTGTAACCATACTTTTTCATCGGTGGCATAGCGACTTTCGCCATGGTCGCAGAGGTCGCCAAACTGGACCCACAAATGGCCGAAAAGCCTCCACAAGCCACAATTGTTGCCATGGCTAAGCCACCTTTTCGATGACCCATAAAGGCATTGGATGCTTTGTAGAGCTCTCCCGATAAGTTGGCTTTGGTGACAAAGTTCCCCATCAAAATGAACAGTGGTATGACCGACAGGCCGTACTCTTGCGACGTATCGATAATGCGATTGGCCGCCAGAGACAAAGGCCCAGTCCAGCGGAAATCCAATACATTATCAAAACTCAAACCTTGCAGATAACCAAATCCAACGATACCAACCGTGCCCATGGCAAAGGCAATCGGCATTCTAAAAATTAAGATCAGCACAAGAAGAATGGCAAAACCAAAAGCAGAAACGATCATTGAGAGACCTCCGCTCTTGCAAGCAAGCAATGGAAGGCCTTAAGCACAAGAATAAGCCCGGTTACCAACATCATGATGGCAATAAACTGGATAAAATAGGCCACTGGGATGTGCAAAAACTCAGTCACAACACCACGGCGTAATGACCTTGCGGCCTGAAACCAAATTCGTTCTGACAAAAAGAAAAAGCCGGCCGCAATTCCTAAATTAATCACCAAACCACTTACTCTCATGAACATGGCGGGCAATACACGATCTAGGATATCGACCACCACATGAGCACTGGTCAGCGTCACGATAGGCAACTGACAAAATACCACAATACAAAGCGCCAGCTCGGTCAGTTCAGTAGTGCCATTGACAGAATTATTGAAAACATAGCGACCAATCACGTCAGAGCAAGTCAATAACATCAAGGCCAATAACACCAATGACGACACCACTTCGAGAACAAAGGCTAGCCACTTAGCTAGCCCAAACTCTCCATGGTGTTTATTCACCATCGCAGATAACCACATTGTTATTCTCCGTGCTTATCTGCGTACTGATGGGCGGTATCACGAAGAAATGTCAGCGCTTTTTTGCCGTCATAACCTTTGTCATCAGCCACTTTGATCCAGCTGGCACTGGCATCAGACAAGGTCTCGTCAACCTCCTTAACAAGCGCATCGTTCGCCGACAAGGTTGTAACAGTAACCCCATTTTCACGCGCCGATTCGATCCCAGCGGCATCACTTTCATCCCACGCTTTACCTGCTAAAACAGATAACACTTCACCAGAGGCGTCATTAATCGCTTTTTGATCGTCCTCATCTAGATTTTCAAAAACATCAGGGTTCATGAACATAGAGAAACTGCCCATGTAAAGGCCATCTGGGAAAATGGTCAAATACTTAGTGACTTCAGAAAGACGCAAGACTTTCTGCTCTACCGCAGGTAAAAACGCCCCATCAATAACCCCTTGTTGCATCATTTCATAGACTTTTGGCGCAGGTGCCCCCACGGTTGTCACGTGAAATTTCTCCGCAATAATGCTTTGTACACCGCCGCCAATACGGATCTTTTTATCTTTAAGATCCGCAAGAGAATTAACTGGGAAGTTTGAATGGATTTGGCCTGGGCCGTGAGTAAATAACGCCAGCAGTTTTAAGCCATCAAATTCGTGAGAGTCAGAAAAAAACTTTTCGTAAGTCGTCCACAAGGCATAAGACGCGGCTTCTGCGTTCGTCCCCAGTCCTGGTTGTTCCACCACTTGTGGCAGCTCAAAGCGACCAGGCACATAACCATGATAACTGTAACTAGCATCAACAATGCCGTCTTCAACCAGATTCCACATGGTTTTAGGGTGACCTAAACCATAAACGATCTCGACATTGATTCGCCCATCAGTGGCATCAGAAATGGCTTTTCCCCAAGCAGGAATAACAACTTGGTTCATGGGATTCGTTGGCGGCAGCCAACTTGCAACGCGGATTGTTTCTGCAAATGTCATACTAGACAAAGTGGTTGCTACAGCAATAGAAAAAATCTTTTTAAGACTCATCACGATTACCCTCTATTTATAATTATTTGAAATCGTTATTTACGCAATGACGCTCTACTTAAAGAGAGCGTGAATATTGTTCTTATTAAATTTAAGAACGGGATCCAGTTCCGTCAGTTCAAAAGAGATCTGGCAATAACTGTTATCTGTGATCGGTTTCATCCATTCGCAGAAAATAGCAAAGACCTTTTCCGCGACTTCTTGGCGAATTTCCATGCTACGACCATGGCCGATTTTTAAATTTAAATTAATCAGAGCGAAGTCCTCGCGACCATCTGCGACACGAAAATGGTCGCAACAAATGGCTCGACTACGCACACCACCAAGCGGAAAGTGCCCGGTAGACACTATGTATTCATGCAGCGCTTTAAACACTGGCTGAAAATCTAAACGATCTTCAAGATTGGCAGAATATTCAAAAACAAAATGTGGCATAAGAATGCTCCGACAAACGCGAGGGCATAACGCCCTCGCCAAGGTTTAAACTAAACGCCCCATTTAGGGATATGATGAGAACCCATGCTGATGCATACATTCTTAGGTTCACAGAACACTTCGAAGCTGTAATCCCCACCTTCACGGCCAGTACCTGAGGCTTTCTTACCGCCGAATGGAGTACGAAGATCACGTACGTTTTGTGAGTTAACAAACATCATGCCGGCATCGACTTGCTGTGCAATGCGGTGAACTTTGCTGACATCTTGAGTCCATAGATAAGACGCCAAGCCGTATTCATTGTCATTGGCCATGGCAACCACATCGGCTTCGTCTTCGAAAGGAATCAATACAGCCACAGGGCCAAAGATTTCTTCTTGAGCAATGCGCATGTCGTTGGTGACATCACGGAAAACCGTAGGACGAACAAAATGACCACCTTTTAGATGATCTGGCAATTCATCAACCGGCTTATCAGGACCACCGGCAATTAAGGTTGCTCCCTCTTCAATACCAATACGAATGTAACCCGTTACTTTGTCGAAATGCTGTTGGCTGATCAATGAGCCCACTTGCGTATTCAGATCACTAGGATCACCCACTCTGATTTTGCTAGCGCGCTCAGCGAATTCGGTAGCGAATTTATCGTAAATGCCTTTTTGTACGAAGATACGAGAACCCGCAGTACAGCGCTCGCCATTGATTGAAAAGATACCGAATACAGCCGCATCCATGGCACGCTCGTAGTCACAATCTTCGAAAATCATCACTGGCGATTTACCGCCCAGCTCCATAGAGAATTTTTTAAGACCTGCGTTGGCAATAATGTGTTTACCTGTGGATGTACCACCGGTAAACGAAATGGCATCGACATCATCATTGGTAATGATGGCATTACCGGTTGTCGCACCAAACCCATGTACGATGTTAAACACACCCGGTGGTACACCAGCTTCAATAGACAAGCGACCTAAAAAATCAGTCGTTAGCGGTGACAACTCAGACTGTTTCATCACCACAGTGTTACCCAAGGCTAACGCTGGAGCCGTTTTCCATGTACCCGTCATGAAAGGTACGTTCCATGGAGAAATTAGCGCACACACCCCCGTTGGTTGATACAAGGTGTAGTTCAACATTTGGTCATCCACTGGGTAGGTATGACCATTCATTTGTCTTGATTTCTCAGCAAAGAAATAAAAGTTATTGGATGAACGAGGAATCAAGGCATTCAATGTTTGATACAGCGGCAAACCTGTATCGGCCGTTTCAAGACGGGCGATTTCGTCCACATTCTCAGCGATTAGGTCACCCAATTTTTCGATAATTTTAGAGCGCTTTGCTATCGGCATCGCCGCCCATGCTGGAAAAGCGTCTTTTGCGGCTTGGACCGCTTCAGCCACCTGTTCATCGGATGCGTGAGCCACTTCAGCTAATACTTCGCCTGTGGCTGGATTAACAGTCTGAAAAGTCTCTTTGCTCTCAACCCATTTGCCGTTTATCAAGTTCTTAATCATTTTTCTTCTCTCTTCTGATAAGGAACCGAACGAGAATGTCTCGACATCGATTTAGTTAACATGTTAAATAAATTAAACTTAACATGTGTAGTATGTCAAGCACACATATCAATATTGAAATGCATTTAATCGAAAAAAATAGCGATAGAAATATGTGGAATATTTTTTGCAGCAATTGACTTTTAGTGCAGATGTGGAATTATCCCCACCAGTGCCCTATCAAATAATTGACAATAAACGGGAGCGCATAACATGCTAAACACAAGTCTTTATGACACCTTGCCTTCTCTTATCAATGGTATTGGTCAGCGCCATTTCTATGACCAAGTTGCCTATTCAATCAACGCGTTAGATCCTATCTCTAACATCAGAATTGTTAGCTACTCGAAAGCCAATCACCCTGTTTTCTTAAGTGGAAACGAACTGTCTGAAATTGATGAGGTGTATTGCGAATCGGCGTACTTGCTCGATCCTGTCTATGACATGATTTGCGGTAACCAAGATCAAAAAGAGCTTTTTACGTTAGATAGCCTAGTCAATGATGATTTTCGCAATTCCGCTTATTACGATACATTTTATCAACGATTAGATTGGTGCAATGAAACCAACATAGTTGTCGGCACAAGCGATGACACTAAAATTTGCATCGTCTACTCAACGAAAGACAATGGCGCTTCCATTCAAGCGGTCAACCGTGAACTGATTCCGTGCATCAATGCTATCAAAGCCGCTATATTGACCCATGAGCGTGTTGGAAATGCGTTACAAGCCAACCAAGCCATTAATCTAGAAAACATAAATAACCGTAGCCATCTGTTTAAATACCATCAGCTCACCAAGCGAGAAAAAGAAATCGTAGAACTGATTCTGACCGGTTTATCCTCTGCCGCTATTGCTGAAAAATGTTTTGTTTCGGAAGGAACCATCAAGAATCATCGCAAAAATATTTACCGCAAACTCAGCATCAAATCCCAAGCGGAACTATTCAGAAAATTCATCCAATAAAACAGACGTGTATTGACAAGGAATGTTTTTTACGAAACTATAGTTAACATGTTAACTACATTTGGTAAGAAGAAAATGTTTCATTACAGACAAAAAGAATCAAATGAAGTGGTATCGAAAACTGCGAATGCCAGCTTTGAAATCAAGTTAGACGACACCATACTCCCGCCCACCTCTGGCAATGTGATTGGCGTCGCTTTGAACAACAAAGCCTTGGCAAAATCATTAGAAAAAGCCTTTAACGAAAAGCCACACGTCCAACCGCCTAAAACCCCTGTATTACACATCAAAACCGATAATACACACATCGGCTATGGCAAGAGTATCAAGCTACCAAGCAATAAAGGGGCGGTTTTTGCCGGTCCATCCTTGGGTATCGTGATTGGTAAAAAAGCCACACGTGTTGATGCTAGCAACGCCTTAGATTGCGTAGCGGGTTTTACCGTTGTAAACGAAGTGAGCTTAGCGGAAACCTCCTTTTATCGCCCCGCTGTAAAAGCAAAATGCCGTGATACTTTTTGTCCGATTGGCCCATGGACAGTCGACAAAAACGCAGTCAGTACGCCAAATAAGTTAAGCATCAAAACATTCATTAATGATGCATTAGTGCACGAAACCAATACCGATCAACTGATTTACTCAGTAGAAGAAGTAATAAGCTACATCAGCAGTTTCATGACGCTAGAAGCTGGAGACATCATCATCGCAGGTACGCCGGAACGCACGGCCGATTTAGCCATTAAACCCGGTGACAATGTCATGATCGACATCGAAGGCATCGGCCGCCTAGTCAACCCAGTGGAACAAGAATAGGAAACAGTCATGAAAAGCGCCCGTATACTTTTTAACAATGAAACACTCGCTGTCACAGTGAACGATCAAGACCAAGTTGTGACTCAACAAGGCAAAATTCTTGAAGAAGGCTCCTTCACTTGGTTACCACCCTGCGAAGGCAAAATGTTTGTTTTAGCGATTAACTACGCTGACCACGCTGCCGAATTGTCTTTTAAAGCACCAGACGAGCCTTTGGTTTTTTTGAAGAACAAAAACTCTCTTATTGGTCACGATCAACAAACCTACCGTCCAGATAACGTGGATTACATGCACTATGAATGTGAATTGGTAGTGGTTATCGGCAAAGAAGCGAAAAACGTCTCAATAGAGGACGCGATGGACTATGTCGGTGGTTACACAGTAGGAAATGACTACGCCATTCGAGATTATCTAGAAAATTACTACCGCCCTAATCTAAGAGTAAAAAGCCGCGATACTTGTACACCAATTGGCCCCTATATTGTGGATGCCAAAGACATTAAAGATCCACACAATCTGGTGCTTCGCACTTATATAAATGGCGAATTGAAGCAAGAAGGCAACACCAAGGATTTAGTGTTTAACATCCCACATTTGATCGCTTACTTGAGCGAGATTATGACATTAACCCCAGGGGATATGATTTTTACCGGAACGCCAGAAGGTTTAGCCGATGTAAAACCTGGTGATGTGGTTACCACAGAAGTCAAAGGTGTAGGCGTTCTGAAAAACACCATTATTTCTGAATCTGAATACCTAAAAACAATTTAAATAATTAAGGGTGACGACATGCTTTCAAAAGACATTATCACAGCTTGCGCCAACAAGCTGAATCAGGCGGAAAAAGAGCGCGTTCAAATTCGTCAAATTTCATTAGATTACCCAGATATCACTTTTGATGATGCCTATGCTATTCAACGAGAATGGGTACAAATGAAGCTCAATGAAGGCCGCAAAGTTATTGGTCACAAAATTGGTCTAACTTCGCGCGCGATGCAAATGAGTTCACAAATTGATGAACCAGATTACGGCACACTGCTTGATGACATGCTGTATTACGATGGCTGCGAGATTGAAACCGACAAATTCATTGTGCCACGCATTGAAGTGGAATTGGCTTTCATTCTAAAGAAACCTCTGAAAGGCCCTAACTGCACCATCTTTGATGTTTATAACGCCACAGATTACGTCATTCCTGCGCTTGAACTGATTGATGCACGCAGTCAATCTATCGACCCAGAAAGCAAACGTCCTCGCAAAGTCTTCGACACCATTGCTGATAACGCCGCCAACGCTGCGATTATTTTAGGTGGCCGCCCGATCAAAATAGATGAAATGGATTTACGTTGGGCATCCGCCATTATGCAACGAAACGGCATTATTGAAGAAACAGGCGTCGCCGCTGGTGTACTGAACCATCCAGCCAATGGGGTCGCATGGTTAGCCAATAAATTAGCCCCATTTAATGTTGCCCTTGAACCTGGTCAGATCATTCTTGGTGGCTCTTTTACTCGCCCAATAGCAGCACGTAAAGGGGATACTTTCACCGTAGATTACGGCCCTCTTGGTTCTGTGTCTTGCCACTTTGCTTAGGAAATTGACATGGCTGCTCCTAAAAATACATTTAAAGCTGCGCTACAAAACCGCCAACCTCAGATTGGTCTGTGGCTTGGTTTAGCAAATAACTACACCGCTGAACTGATTGCGAGTGCAGGATTTGATTGGCTATTGATCGATGGAGAACATGCGCCAAATACCCTGCAAACTATGGTGGGACAACTGCAAGCAATCGCGCCTTTTGCTAGCCATCCAATCGTTCGCCCTGCATGGGCTGACCATGTGGCACTTAAACAAATATTAGACCTTGGAGTACAAACCATATTGGCTCCTATGGTCGACAACGCGGCGCAAGCATTGGAAATAGTCAAAGCAACACGCTATCCACCCGCTGGCATCCGTGGTGTTGGCAGTGCATTGGCACGAGCGTCTCAGTTCAACCGAACGCCTGATTATTTGACCACCGCCAATGACGAGATTTGTGTATTGGTTCAAATCGAGTCCCTACAAGCCGTCAAAGAGTTAGATAACATTCTTGCTGTTGATGGGGTGGATGGCGTCTTTATTGGACCGGCGGACCTAAGCGCTTCCCTTGGATACATTGGGCAGCCTAACCACCCAGAAGTCGTTAAAGTCATTGAACAAAGTATTGCAAAAATCGTTGCAGCGGGTAAAGCACCAGGCATTCTTATGGCGGACAAAAAACAAGCGAAGCACTATTTATCGCTTGGCGCATTATTTGTCGCGGTAGGCAGTGATACGGGTCTGCTAATGAACAGTACGAAGGCTTTGGTGAATGAGTTCAAACCTGAACCGCATTGCCATGAAGAAACATCAGTATCCGTCTATTGAATACTGGATGTGATCTAAACTAAGTAATATCTTCCCAGCTAGTTTAGATATGTGATCTTTGATCGCCCTTACTTTACCCAGTGTCATGATTATTCATGCCACTGGGATTTTTTTTCGATTTCTATGTCATACTTTTAAAAAAATAATATTAACCACAAAGAAACCAATGCCATGAAAAAAGAGTGGATCCCCAACATCACGATCGGCCAAGATTATGACGTCGCTTATAAAGACGCCACAATCCATTTTGATGTACTTGGAAAAATGGCGGACTTTTTTGGGCGCGATATGCCCATGCACCTCCACGCAGAGTATTGCCAAATACACCTGATTCGATCTGGCAAAACGCTATTCAATATTGATCAAAATGTTTATGAAACCCAAGATTGCGCAGCCTTTTATACCCCTCCAGCCACGCCACATGCGTTTCTAACCGAGCCGACTGCACCTGGCTATGTCATTACCATTCACAATACCCACTTACAAAAAATCATGGCAGAGCTTAATGCCTACAGTCACCACAATTCGCTATTAATGCCATTTCACATCGATCAACAAAAAGACCTACAACCTGAGCAACAACACTGGGAACAGCTACTAAACCTTTTTGAAATGCTCAAGCTAGAATGGAGCCGCTCTTCCTTGTATCAACACGACAGCATTGAAGCCATTGTGAAGTTAATTTTGATCAGCATGCTCAGACTTTCCGGGACGGAGCAGCCACAAAAACAACATAACCAATCCGAAATTCTCTGTTTTAGAGAATTTAGCACCCTACTGGAACGTCACTTTTTAACCGAAAAAACCATTCAGTTTTATTGCGAAGCGCTTCAAATCAATGAAAGTAGACTGAATTATTTGTGCAACAAAATCACCAAGCTAAGCCCCAAAAAAATGATAAATGGCCGGATTCTTCTCGAAGCCAAACGCTTATTGTCCCATACCAATAAAAACCTAACTGAAATCGCTTATACCTTGGGCTATATCGACCCTTCGTATTTCTCACGATTCTTCTTAAAAAAGACGGGGATGAGTCCTTCGGATTTTCGCAAACACTACCGTAACGAGGAATAACGTGATCTAGCTGTTTTTTCATCAAAACATAGTTAACAAGTTAAATAGATACGGGGGAGCAATATGTCTCACACTACCAACAAAAAAGAGTTAACCACACGGGCCGCGCTGGCCTTATGCAGCACGGCAATCGACCATGCAGAACAACGTGGTATCAACATCTGCATCACGGTCGTTACGACTTCAGGTCAGCAGCTTGCCAGTGCCTCTATGAATAATGCCCCCCTTATTTCCCAAGGTGTCTCCCATAAAAAAGCCCTTACCGCGGCTTCTTTTGGCATCCCCACAAAAGAATGGCAAAGCAAGCTGGCTGACAGAAACAACACCTTATTTGCTTTACAAAGTGAGCCAAACTTTACCTTTTTGGGTGGTGGTTTACCGATTGAAGTGGAAGGGGTTGTGGTGGGTGCTATTGGCATTTCAGGCGGTAGCGAACAACAAGATATTGATTGCGCAACCAAGGCCATCAACAGCCTGTCATAAAAGCCGCATATTGAAAAAGGAGCGTTCATGTCTTCCGCTTTAAGCAAACTCACCATTCCATTACTGGGCTTTCTGGTCGCATTTGGGCCGCTTTCTATCGATATGTATTTGCCAAGCCTGCCCACCATAGCGAAGAGCTTAAATAGCAGCGATCAGCTTATACAAACAACGATTACGGTCTTTTTACTCGGCATGGCAATCGGCATGCTCATCTTTGGGCCTTTATCCGATATGATGGGCAGAAAGCGCTTGCTGCTGATCGGCATCGGTTTTTATTTTATAAGCAGTATTGGCTGTGCTCTCGCGCCAACGGGCGAGAGTCTGATTCTGTTTCGATTCTTACAATCTCTAGGGGGAGCGGCCGCGGCGGTGCTTGCTAGAGCCTTAGTGCGTGATTTATACGAACTCAAAAGAGCCGCCAATATTTTGTCACACATGCATGTCATCTCCATGATGGTCATGCTGATATCGCCAATCTTGGGTGCCTATATTGTCAGCTATTTTGAGTGGCGCTGGATCTTCTACTTTCTTGCTTTATTCTCTACGCTTGCCTTTATTGGCAGTACCTTATTATTACCTAACGCAGAAAAATCCAGCCCGACCGTTAAGCCCAGTTTCAGCCATTACGCTAACAACTATATCGACTGCCTAAGCGCCCCGTTATTAGTTCAATACGTACTGGCCAATGCGTTTTCCTTTGCTGGTATGTTTGCCTTTATTGCAACATCAGCCTTTGTCTATATCAAATACTTTCAGCTTTCAGAAACCTATTATGCGCTTCTATTCTCCGCCAATATTTTCGCCATTATTATCGCTACCTTGCTCAACTCTTATTTGAGTAAACGCTATAACGTTGGTCTCGCATTAAATGTTGCGATTGGCGTCTCTTTTACCGCGACCTTATTGATTTGGGGAATGATTGGTTTGGGCAACACATCCATGGTTCTATTTGTGATCACCACCATGATGTATATCAGCGTGACAGGAGCCATTGGCGCCAACAGCTTAGCGACATTATTTGAGCAATTACCAGAAAAAGCGGGGACGGTTTCGGGGTTATTGGTGGCCACTCAATTTGCAGTGGGAAGTTTCATCAGTTATCTAGCCAGCTTAGTATTCGATGGCTCGCCAAACAGTCTACTCATTATGATGGCCTGCTGCGGCACACTTTGCACAACCTTCTACCTGAGTACTCGGATAAATAGATAATCCTTTTAAGAGTTTATCCAAGTACTCTATACAAACAGCTTAGTCATCAATATGAGCAATACTATTTAGAAGATAACTCTGAACGTTCGCCAATCTAACCTCTATGTCTTTGATATTTCGATTCATTGTATTGATCAAAGATTCTGCATTTGCCTGATCATGTCGGGGGATTTCATGGAGCAGCTTTTGTCCCGACTCAAACAAAGAAAACAGTGGTGTGCGTATCGTTTTAAAGCTTTCTTCACTACGATAACCAAAATCATCGTCTTCCCCATGCAAATACCAATCAGCAAAAGCCGTTTTAGAAAGGTCTAACTCATCTTGACTAACCTTCTCTTCGTTTAGCCAGCATGATACCCAAGCATTTTTGCTATTCACTAATTCAAGCAAAGACGATGAAGTATGACCATAAAGCATCGCTTTATAAGCGGAAGAAATAATGTGCTCCGATGATTGACTGGTTTCACTTAAGCTTAATTGGATATTTAAAGAGTGATCATGATGTGAAGTAATTTCTTCGTTTAAAGCCTTAATACGTCGATCCACTTCGGCAGTGGTGGTTTGAATGCGCTGCACCAATGTCGAAATCTCATCACTGGATTCTCGCGCTCGACTGGCGAGTCCTCTGACTTCATCCGCCACCACAGCAAAGCCTCGTCCATGCTCACCAGCACGAGCCGCTTCAATAGCCGCATTCAGCGCTAACAAATTCGTTTGCTCAGAGATTTTATTAATGACTTCTGCAAAACCATCTATCTCAGCGGCCAAACTCCTAAGAGTAAGTACTTCAGACAAACTTTTTTTTGCGTCTTCCGACATAAGCTTGGTGGCATCACAAAGCTTTTTCAGTTCTAGATTGCTTTTTAGGTTTTCGCTTTTTACCTCTTCAACCTTACTCATTGGCTCAAATAGCTCTTCAGACACTAAATTCACTATCCGAGAAATGGGCACTAAATCCCCACTTATTCCACTGACTAAATTATTTGTAAAACTAGAATCAGATGAGTTTTTTTTCAGTAACGATAATTCTTCTTCCAATAAAGCTATCTGTTGGTCTTGTCCGTCTACCTGAGACTGAAGTTGCTGATTTTGGCTTTCTAATAAGGCAATAACGTTTTTTTGTTCTTCGAATTTCTGCGTTCGTTTCGTACCAAACATAATTACTCCAAAATGTTAGAGCCTAAACTAAGGCCCTAACATTACACCTGAATCAAACAGCTCGACGTTTTTCTCCAATTTTGCTGTAAGTAAATACGAGGATAGATAGGATAGTCACGGCGAAAAGGGTCAACGCGATAGGTCTATCAAGGAAGATGGCAAAATCGCCGTTAGAAACCCCAAGGGCTTGGCGCATACGATTCAAAAATACGGGACCCAACACCAAACCTAAAATAATAGGCACAGCAGGAATATTGTTTCGCTTCATGATATAGCCAATCACAGAAAAGCCGAGGGCGATAAACGCATCGGTGAACTGATAATTCTGGCTATAAGCGCCTAAGAAACCGAGCACAAAGATCAATGCACCAATAAAGCGACCACGAATTCGCGTGATATTGACAATGAACCTAGAGGCAAAGGTTAAATAGATGAAGATAAAAATATTCATCACAAACAGAGCCACATACAGACCCGAAATAAATTCTGGATGTTCCGTAAAGAGCCTTGGACCTGGCGTGTAGTTATGCACCATAAACACAGATAAAAGCATCGCCATCAAGGCATCAGCTGGAATACCAAAGGCTAGCAAAGGCACCAATACTGACGCGGTGACGGCATTGTTTGAGGTTTCTGAGGCCACAATACCGGCTTCTGCCCCTTTACCAAATTCATCTGGGTTCTTAGAAAACTTCTGCGCCAAAGTATAAGAGAAAAACTGTGAGCCAAACTCGCCAACACCTGGTAGCAACCCCATAACCACCCCCAACAAGGCAGAACGGACAGCGGTTACCTTATTACGCAGTAGCACAGTAAAACCTTCAAAACGGCCAGATCCTTCTAACTTAGTTTTAAATGAATCACCGCCTTTTGCAGAAATCAGCACATAGGCTTGAGACATGGCAAAAAGACCAATAACGGCTGGTACTAATGGCACACCAGCTAACAGCCAAGATTGATCAAACGTATAAACTTGCGTATTAAAAGAGCGATCAATGCCGACCGAGCCTAAAAACATCCCTAAACCAATCATGGCAGCGGCTTCTATGGCGTATTTGTTGTGAGCCAACACCACAAACACCATCCCAAGCAAAGCCAGCATGGCAAATTCTGCACTGCCAAATAAGGTGGCGACTTGGGACAAAGTCGGTGCAAAAAACACCAGTGACAAGACACTCACTATGCCTCCAAAGAATGAAGACGTGTAGGCAATCGATAGGGCTTTTTTACCTTCTCCCCTTTTCGCCATGGGGTAGCCATCATAGGTGGTGAGTACCGCCACTGGTGTACCGGGCGTATTCATTAAGATGGCGGGAATAGCCCCACCGTACCAAGCGCCACCATAAACGCCTAACAATAAAGTCACACCAAACAATGGCTCCATGGTAAAGGTTAACGGCAGCAAAATAGCCATTACGCCAGCGGGTTCTAACCCAGGAATCGAGCCAATCGTTACCCCAATAAGGGCACCGAGAATAACGGCCCAAATAACACCGTTACCAAATACTTCATGGATACCTAATGCGATTAAATCCATAGCAAATCTCTATAAATATTTGTTCATAAACCAGAGGGTTTGACCACTGAATAAGGTCTCATACAAAGCAACATCTGGAATCCAGATGTTCACCCCAACTCTAAAAATCAGGATAATCAGCGCCACAGCAATGAATGTGTTCAGTACCCAAATTGGCGACATTAATCGACTGAGCCAGACGATAGACAAGACAAAAAGCATCGTTGATAGGGCAAAACCAACGACCGTAATCGCATTGACATAAATGAAGAAAAGAACGCCAGTTATAACCACCATGTAGTAGGAACTTAAGCTGTCAACAAAACTCTCCAGCAAGCCCTTCTCTCCCTCTATCGGCCTAATCAGCAACATGAGTTTGATAAAAGAAAAGAAAGCCAAAATCCCCAAACCAAATAAAGGCGCGACATAAGGTTCGGTATACCAACCATGATCACGTTTAATCTCTATGGTATGACTTTGATAAGTAAAAATTAGATAGACACTAATGATGGTGACGACCAAGAAAAACAACTTGGATTTACGATGTTCATATTCCATTTTTAGCCTCCCCTTTTTTACCTATAACCGTATTAGAAATAGGCACAATCAAAACCGGTACACTCGAATTGTGAATGACTTTTTGTGCGGTTGAGCCAAGAAACATTCGAGACAAGGCGTTCACACGACGGTCCCCCATCACCACCATGTTTGCCTCAACATCTTTGATGGTGTCGACTATCTTTTTAGCGGGATCACCAAATCGAACCACGATTTCGATATCGTCTTCATTGAATTCGATATCACTTAACTCTTCGCCAACGAAGTTATGAATTCGCTGCTTCATGTAAGTTCGTAACTCTTCTTTCAAAGACTCCAAATGCGCATCGTGCGCTTTCTTCAATTTGAACCCTACGAAAGAGTCATCGTTACCACGGTGAAACTGATCCGAAACATGCAAGAAAAAGATCTTGCCATCAAAGCAAGCCGCTTGCTCTAACGCCTCACGCAAAACGACGCGACTGCCTTGCTCTAAATCAGATGCATATAAAATATTTCGCATTTTTGGACTCCAAAAATATAGCCATCTACTTCGAATAGATGGCTATATTTGAGTATCAGAACTTACTTCGCGCGGTTCACAACCTTACGAACTGTGTTCTCTAGTAACCCTTCCATACCAAACTCGACGCCCAATCCAGAAGACTTATTACCACCAAATGGGACATGAGGTAGCACTTCTGCATGGTTATTCACCCACACGGTTCCTGAATCCAGTTGCTCAACAACCCAATCCAGTTCAGCGCAAGGCTCACCCCACACAGAGCCACCTAAAGCAAAGTCTTTATGAATGGCTTTTGACATAACCTCGTTGAGATTATCGTAAGGAATCACCGGCAACACCGGACCAAATTGTTCATGACAAACAACGTCGATACTGTGCTGTGGATCTTTGATGATAGTCGGAGCAATAAAGTAACCGTCCAAACCCGCTGGCAGCTCGGCCGCAATCACTTCGGCGCCAGACTCTCGAGCATCCGCAATCATAGCTTTGACTTTTTCATACTGATTAACGTTTTGCACTGGACCAAAGGTCACGCCATCATTCATACCATTACCCACCACTTGCGCGGCGGCTATTTTTACTAGCGCATCACATAACGCTTCGTATTTAGAGCGATGGACATAGAGACGTTTCAAACAAGCGCAGGTTTGACCCATATTGATAAAAGATGTCATGAAAATCTTTTCTGCAATCTTCTCAATATTGGCATTTTCTAAAACGATACCGGCGTCATTGCCCCCTAGCTCCAAGGTCACCTTTTTAAGGTCACCAGCCACCAAAGAAGCAATCCGTTTACCGACGGCTGTTGAACCAGTAAAGACAATTTTTTTCACATCTGGGTGTGATACCAGAGGTTCACCGACTTCTTTTTCACCGATCACAGCCT
This sequence comes from Marinomonas sp. CT5, assembly GCF_018336975.1. NCBI lineage: Bacteria > Pseudomonadati > Pseudomonadota > Gammaproteobacteria > Oceanospirillales > Oceanospirillaceae > Marinomonas > Marinomonas sp. CT5. The sequence goes on from NZ_CP025572.1 coordinate 3,033,506, forward strand.
GCACCAAGTTTGGCACGGTATGTTCATTAATAATCTCGACTAAGCGAAGTGTATTAACGGGCGTGAAAGAAGAGGGTTTAATCACCACACTATTACCCGCACGAAGGGCTGGCATGATATGCCAAATAGCGATCATTAAAGGCCAGTTCCAAGGGGTGATTGAGGCAACAACGCCAACAGGCATACGATGCACTTCAACACGACGCTCATCACTGTCTTCCAGCACTTCAGGCTCCAGTTTTAGATCCGCATTGTAGTGCGTCCAAGCGACAGCTCCGCCCACTTCAAACTGAGCAAGAAACAGCGGTTTACCCTGTTCCGATGTGATAATTTCAGCTAACTCAGGGGCTGAAGCCTCTATAGCATTGGCGACCTTATGTAATGCGGCCGTACGCTCTTCGTGTGATTTCGCACTCCATTGTTCAAAAGCAGCCTTCGCTTTTTCAACTGTATGGTTTACATCATCCAGCGTTGAAGTCTGAATAGATTTATAAGTTTGCTTGGTTGCTGGATTAATAATATCTAAAGCCATGTTTCCACCATTATTTTTATTTTGCGCAATACAATACGTTTAATTAATCGTTACTTAGTTTCAGCGGCTAATCTTTTTGCATTTTCAAAATCATGCTCGATTAACTTTTGTGCGTTTTTCTCGTTTGTCCAATACACACTGGCACCCGTATTTTCTTGCAACTTCAACACATCTGATGACTGAAGAGCGGTCTCTGCAATTGATGCAATTTTGTCGATAATTGGCTGAGGCGTGCCTTTTTTCACAAACAGACCATTCCAAAGTGTTTGAGAAATGCCCGTTTCTTCGTTTAGCGTTGGAACGTCAGGAAGAATAGACAAGCGTTGGAAGGTAAAAGAGGTTAAAACTTTCACGTCTTTTGAATCCAAACAAGGAAGGATCTGCTGAGTCGTTGTATTGATAACCTGTGCATCACCATTCGCCAATACAGAGCAATCCAGTGCATCAAACGCAGAATCAGAGGCAAACTTAAAGCCTAATTTTTTCGCAGCTTGGAAAGTAATCGCCGTTGGCGTCGCTTCATAGCCAAAGTGACCTAAAGACACATCATGTGTTTTAGCGTACTCAGCCAATTCCGGTAATGTGTTGTATGGCGCATCAGATTTAACAGCCAACACAAATGGATAATCTAGAAAAATACCAACCGGTACAAAAGCATCTTCAGCATAAGGCGCATTGCCTCCAACTACTTGGCTGGTTACTAGATCCACAACGAACGAACCAATGACACTGCCATCTGGACGCGATTGTGCAACTGTTGTTGCTCCCAGCACACCGCCACCACCCGGTTTATTCACTACCGAAGCGGGTACACCCGTTTCTTTTGACATCTCTTCCGCGATGACACGTGTCAACACATCTTCCAAATCACCAGGAGGCCATGGAACGATAAATTTAACGGGACGATTTGGGTAATCGGCTGCAAAGCTCGCAGTGCTTGCCATTGAGGAGATAACGATAGTTGAAGCGGCTAGCGCTTTTAAAGCAAAAGAAAATGGTTTTTTCATTTTTATTGTTCCTTTTTAGTTATTAGGACCAAAACTACACCCTCCAACACACTCCTTCTATGTCCCTAAAGGGACATTTTTACTCCTGTCACTTAGCTATTAAGCAGGTGTTTTTTTGAGAGGTATAACTTTGTCTAATCGTTATATTTTGACTCTACCCGTGCAAAATTAGTGAACATGTTAACTAATTTCAAGTGTTTTTTCCCACTTTTTTAAACATTTCGTAAATAACATCACCACCTCTCTTTTTTTATTTTCTAGAAAAGTCCTAAGTTTTGCCTGAAAAACACATTCATTAAGAATCCGTAAATACCAATACTGAAAGAACTTGATACAAAAAAAATAAGAGGTCACATCACATGAAACGTCAGAATCCATTATTAGAAGAGCTAAAAAAAGTTCTTCCTGAGATCGCTAGTAATGCAGACAAAGCGGAAGATCTTAGAAAAGTCCCTACTGAAAATATCGAGCTACTTCAAAAGGTAGGATTGCATAAAGCCTTTCTACCTAAAGCTTACGGTGGTTACGAAATATCCCTACCAGAGTTTGGTGACTGCATTGCAGCATTAGCCGGTGCATGCTGTAGTACAGCATGGGCATTTAGCTTACTTTGTACTCATAACCATCAAATTGCGATGTTCCCGAAACAACTTCAAGACGAAGTATGGAAAGACAATCCAGACGCAATGGCTAGCAGTAGTATTGCTCCTTTCGGCAAATATGAAGAAACCGAGGGAGGCATCATTTTTAATGGTGATATGAAATGGAGTAGTGGTTGTGACCACGCACAATGGGCCATTGTGGGCTTTTTAAGAAATAATGCTGAAGGCACAAAAGACTATTGTTTTGCGGTTATTCCTGAGTCCGATTACACCATTGACGACGATTGGTACGCCATGGCAATGAAAGGATCTGGCACGAAAACACTTCAGATCAAAGACGCCTTTGTACCAGAACATAGAATCCAAAAAGCCAAAGACATGATGGAAGGTAAATCCGCTGGCTATGGCTTATATCCAGACAGCAAGATTTTCTACGCGCCGTACCGCCCTTACTTCGCATCAGGTTTTGCGGCTATGGCGCTTGGCACGGCAGAAAGAATGTTAGAAGTTTACAAAGAGGTAACAGCAAATCGAGTACGCGCTTATACCGGTGCTAAAGTGAATGCGGCGATCCCTGCTATCCTTCGCACAGGGGAATCGACGCATCAAATTCTTGCAGCTCGCGCCTTTTTAGAAAAAACATGGGAAGAGCACGCCGAGCATGCCGAAGCCCATCGCTATCCAGATCGCCACACACTAGCCCACTGGAGAACAAACCAAGCCTACGCGGTTAAAATGTGTATTGAAGCCGTTGATCGCATGTTTAATGCAATCGGAGCCAATAACTGGTTACTCGACAAAGAAGCACAACGAATCTTCCGTGATTGTCATATGTGCGGCGCTCATGCTTATACCGATTACGATGTTTGTGCGCAAATTATCGGCCGTGAGGTGATGGGCTTAGAGCCAGATCCAACTCTACTTTAATCTCACCTTAAAGGGGTCAGATCCCTTTAAAAACAAAATAAATACATAAGAATAAGAGAGAATACTATGAGCTTCGACCCTAAAGAATTCCGTCGCTGCCTTGGCAATTTTGCCACAGGCGTGACCGTTATTACGGCAGAGTCCGCTGATGGGACACAAGTTGGCGTAACAGCTAACAGCTTTAACTCTGTGTCTCTTGATCCACCACTGATACTGTGGAGCATTGTTAAAACATCCAGCAGTTATGCTGTATTTGAAAACTCGGACCATTTCGCTGTCAATATTTTAGCGGCGGATCAAATTGACCTATCCAATAACTTTGCCAAACCAAGTGACAATAAATTTGCCAATGTTGAAACACAATCTGGTGTTGGCGGTGCCCCACTGCTTCAAAATACAGCCGCCAATTTCCAGTGTGAAAAATACCAAGTTGTCGACGGTGGCGATCATTGGATCATGATTGGGAAAGTGGTTGCCTTTGAAAACTTAGGCCGCGCGCCCTTACTTTATGTTCAAGGTAGCTATGCTGGCGCGATTCCTTTCACTGGCGCCAAAACTCCCGCTACAAATGTGGCATCGGATAAAACATTAGCCCGTCTACACGACAGCGCTATCTATCTTATGCACAAAGTACTGCAAAAGGTTCAAGAGAACTATCTACCAAAACAGTCAGCAACAGGCCTCAGTACGAGCGAAGCTCGTATGTTACTTGTCTTAAGTGATACCACAGGAATCACCATCGATGACTTAAGTAATCTGGTGACTATTCCAGCCGTTGATGTGGTTGATGGCGTTGAAAGCTTGAAAGGTTTTGGCTTGATTAACAGTGATCTTGCACTGACTGAAAAAGGTCATGATATGGCCGAAAGATTATGGGCTATCTCAGATCAGCAACAAGCCGATATTTTTGCAAACCTTCAAGAAAATGAATTAGCCAATTTTAAACAGCAATTGCAACAATTGCTAAAACAACTCAGCTAATTCTCTGCGATTCATAAACCTGCAAAACCAAAGCATAAAAAAATCCCCTCGTGGGATTTTTTTATGTATGTATAATAACTTCTTAATTAACAAGTTAAGTTATTAGTTGTACCAATGATCCCCTTCCCTTATTTCATTTTGATGGCGATGTGTAGTCCTATCGCCCTAAATGCCATTTTGCCGGCTTTGCCTGATATAGCGCAGCAACTCGGCATTGACTCATCAACAGTACAATTAAACTATTCTCTTTATTTGGCCGCGCTTGCCTTAGGCCAGTTTTCTGTAGGAGCCGTCATTGCCAGACTTGGAAACCGCTCTACCATTCTATTAGGTATCTCTTTCTTTGTGATTGGTGGGTTAATCGCGCTGGCAACAGAGCAGTTATTTTTTATGCTGCTGGGTCGAGTACTGCAAGGTATTGGTGGCGCCTTTACCCTTTCAATGTCCAGAGCATTGCTGGTTGCCAGTTATGGGGGAAAACGCGCGTCACAGAAAATGGGCTATCTGGTCATGGCCATCGCCTTATCACAAGGCATTGCTCCCTTAATGGGTGGTTCATTGAATACCCATATAGGTTGGCAAGCTATCTTTGCTCTTTCCGCCTTTCAAGGGGCTATTTTACTGTATTTTAGCCTTAAACTGATTCAACCAGCGGCGCAAAAACCAGCTAAGCTGCCATTAAAAATGCTGCTTAGTCATTATATGAGCCTCATTCGTCTGCCTTCTTTTAGGCATTACGCCATGGCAAATACACTGATTGCCCTGTGTTTTTATCTGTTTATTAGTGCCTCTCCCTATCTTACCAAAGATCTAAGCGACAACCGGCTCGCCTATGGTTATTGGTTCATCTTGGTATCTGGCGCCTTTATGCTGGGAGGATATCTAAGCACATTATTCAATAAGCGATTGGCGTTAGATAAATCCATCCAACTTGGAAACCGTTTATGCGTTCTTGGCGCCACGGTTTTATTGATACTGCAACTTAGCATGCCGATGAGTTTTGCCTCTCTCTTTTTACCCATGTCTGTCATTACGCTGGGACGCGGTATCAGCCAAGCAAGCTATCAAAGCGCCGCCATAGCAACGGCCGATAAATTATCAGGCATGGCCTCAGGATTACTCGGTTTTCTCCAATTAAGTTTTGGGGCCATTTTTTCTCAGATTGTGCCCTTATTGATCGACCTGCATCCTCATACCATTGGCTTTGCCATCTTGGGCTGTACTCTTTTAGCGGCCTTGGCCCATAGAAACATACGAACAATGCAATAACACACCGGTGCGCTGGCATTTATTTATGAAACGTATTTGATATTATCAAAATCATATTTTAGGAATTATCGAGATTACATGAAAAGATTAGAAGACTCCCTCACACTGCAACTGTTAAGAGCACGTGAATCATCTATGACGTTTTTTAGACCTGTGCTACAAAAGGCAGGTTTTACCGAACAACAATGGCGAGTCTTACGGGTTTTAAATGATCATGAAGAACTAGAAGCCAAACAACTGGCTCATCTATGCTGCATTCTTAGCCCAAGTTTGACGCGGATTATTACGCGCTTTGAAGAAGATGGTTTTATCATTCGCAAAAAATCACCAACGGATCAGCGTATCTCTTTGCTTTCTTTAACCCCTATGGCGATGAAAGTCGTTAAAGAATTCCGTCCAGAAGTAGATGCCGCTTACCAACGCATCATCGAAAAGCTAGGGGAAGACAAACTAAAAGAACTTAGTCGACTGTTGAGCGATATTATTGCTTTGGAAAGCTAAAAAGCCGTTATTAAAACGTCATAAAAACAGGCTGTTTTCTCAGCCTGTTTTTATTTATAGGCCATGGTGAGAACTAGAGATTATAAGTTGTTTGCCAACAAACGGTAACTGTCTAGACGATCGGCTTGGCTATGGGTCACCGTTACTAAAGAGATTTCATCAACCTTGAACACCCTCGCCAGGTCATTCATTTCTGCCCAACATTGTTCTGGTGTGCCAATGGTATAGCTGGCTTCAATTCGATCAAACAAAGCTTGATGAGAGACAGGCATTTCGTGATATCTATCCCGAACTTGAGCTGGCGTTAAAAAATCTTCCCGCTGACCTATTTGAGTGGCAAATTTACGATACACTGCCGTTCCTGCTCGGAGTTTGGCTTCCTCTTCTGTTTCTGCACAAATACAAGCAATCGCCAACATCCTTTGTAATGGACGTTCATGCCCAGCCTGTTGCCACGCTTTTTGATGTGCTTCAAAAATTCGCGGATGGCAATTTTCAGCATCAATAAATCGAGCCAACGCCAAATGATAGCCCAGCTGTCCCGCTAACTCTGCACTGCCACCACTGGACCCAAGCATCCATAAATCCGGCACATCACCGACTTCAGGCATCACATGTATCGCGCCAAAAGGATGGTCTTCGTCAAAAGAACCATGAATAAAACTTTCTAGCAATGCCGCTTGCTCTGCATAAAACTGTCCATTCGACGCTTTATTGGGAAAGGCCAAAGCGGCGGATGTCATCGCCGAACCACCAGGTGCACGCCCAACCCCAAGATCAATTCGTCCGGGGAAAAGTGAGGCCAACATGGCAAAACACTCTGCCACTTTCAATGGACTATAGTTAGATAACATCACGCCGCCACTGCCGACTTTGATGCGCTTGGTAATACTGGCCAAATGAGCCACTAAGATCTCAGGACAAGGATTAGCAAAATGCACGCTATCGTGATGTTCCGCAACCCAATAACGATGGTAATTCCATTCATCACAATACTTTGCTAACTCCACCGTTAATGAAGGAGCCGCTTTTTTATTATGGGAGCCATGTACTGGCGTTTGATCAACAACCGATAATTTTAAGTTCATTTGGCATTCTCTTTATCAAATAAAATTAGTTAACATGTTAACCTATTTACTTTGATCGATGAAGGTTTGATAATAGTATTGATTAGTACAAGAATAACTTACTTTGAGATCGTTTGACGGTATAGCAAGCTAGGCCAAGACGGAACAATTGTATTGGTGTGCACAATAGTCGTACAAAGGTCTCACTTTATTTAATTACCCAATATATAGGTGATACTCATGTTAAAGGATATGTCTCTTCTTAAGTCTTGTTGTTTAATCAATGGTGAGTGGGTTGAAGCAAAAGCCAAAACCACCCACCCTGTTACCAATCCAGCGACGGGGGAGACCATTGTCGAGATTCCTCACCTTTCTCCTGAAGAAATCCCTGCGGTAATCGAAGCCTCTAAAATCGCCCAAAAGAAATGGGCCGCTTTACCTGCCAAAGAACGTTCGGCTATTTTGCGCCGCTGGTTTACCTTAATCATTGAAAACACCGATGACTTAGCGTTGCTGATGACCACTGAACAAGGCAAACCGTTGGCGGAAGCCAAAGGTGAAATTGCTTATGCCGCCTCTTTTATTGAATGGTTCGCAGAAGAAGCCAAACGCATTTACGGCGACACAATTCCCGCACCACGAGCAGATCAACGACTAACGGTTATTCGTCAACCTATTGGCGTGACCGCCGCCATTACACCGTGGAACTTCCCGGCGGCCATGATCACACGCAAAGCGGCTCCTGCGTTGGCTGCTGGTTGTTCGATGATTGTTCGTCCTGCCGATTTAACCCCTCTGACCGCATTAGCCTTGGCAGAATTGGCACAACGTGCTGGTATCCCAGCGGGCGTATTCCAAGTCGTTACTGGCTCTGCAAGCAAAATTGGTAAGGTACTCACTGATAGCCATGTGGTTAGCAAACTGTCTTTTACCGGTTCTACCGAAGTTGGCCGTTTGCTGATGGCGCAATGTGCCGACACCATCAAAAAAGTGTCCCTTGAATTAGGCGGCAACGCGCCCTTCATCGTTTTTGACGATGCTGACTTGGATAAAGCGGTTGAAGGCGCCATGGCCTCTAAATACCGTAATGCCGGTCAAACCTGTGTGTGCGCAAACCGAATTTTGGTTCAACGAGGTATTTACGATGCCTTTGCCGCCAAACTAACGGAAAAAGTCAAAGCCCTAAAAGTGGGTAACGGCACAGAAGAAGGCACAGAAATTGGCCCAATGATTGAAGAAAAAGCCATTCTGAAAGTGGAAGAACACATCAAGGACGCTGTCAGCAAAGGCGCGACTTTGGTTCATGGTGGCAAGCGTTTAGGTGGTTTATTTATTGAGCCCGCTGTATTAACAGGTGTAACAGCGGATATGAATGTTGCTCAAGAAGAGACCTTTGGCCCCCTTGCTCCGCTTTTCCCATTTGATACAGAAGAAGAAGCCATTGCGATGGCCAACGACACCATCTTTGGCTTAGCCGCTTACTTCTTTACCCGTGACCATGCTCGCATGATTCGTGTATCTGAAGGACTTGAGTACGGCATGGTTGGTCATAACACAGGCTTAATCTCCAATGAAGTCGCGCCTTTCGGTGGTGTTAAGCAATCAGGTCTTGGTCGTGAAGGTTCTAAGTACGGCATCGAAGATTATCTAGAAATGAAATACATCTGTAGCTCTATTGCTTAGCGTTTAAAAGGCCTAGACTTCAGGAATTTCTAGTCAAAATACTGGCGAGTGGCGAGATATCATCTAGCCACTCGCCATATCATAAACACAGTAAAAGACTAATTAAAAAAAGGCATACAGCCGTTCCAACACATTTTAGAAATTGAGTATCCGTTTTTAGCAAAAATACTTTAACCCGCTTTTTAAAGGTACGTGCCTTGCATTAACCAATTAAGAAGTTCAAATAAAAATTATTCAGGGTGATAATATGCTCCAAAATAGTGCTTTTGAAATTCAGCCTCAATCCCCTCTTTCCTTTAAAGAAAGTATGGATATTGAAGAACATGCCGGAAACATGTCGGGATGGAAGGTTCGATATGACCAAATATCCGCAGGGCAATTTGCAGGAAGCATTACAGAACTCAACTTAACTGGCATGCAGTTAATTAGAGATAAATCTAACCAGGCTATTATCAAAAATGGTGAATCAATACCGGATTCCATCCTATTTACTTTGCCTTTGGTTCCGGCTGCTGAAAACCTCTATTGCGAAGGTCATATCTTCACTCCGTCAAACTTATTGGTGTCTAACTGGCGAAACTTACCTGAAATTAAAACCCCAGCAAACCTAGACGTCATCTGCATTAACGCCTCACAAGACCTTTTACAAAACGCCCTTGATCGACAAAATACCATTCTCGATATTTCAGATACCGCCCATTGTTATCAACTCGATAAAATAGGTAATCAGGATGAGCTACTCACCTTATTAAAAACGGTGATGACTCCAAATAATCTTCAGCCCTTGTTAGAGCATGAGGCGATTCGAAAAGGCATTCGAGATACCTTATTGCAAAACTTGCTTGAGCTCATCAATGAAGAAGAAGTCCAATATTTAACCTCATTAGCGCGCAAGCGTATCGTTGATAAAGCAAGGGACTATGTCTTAGCCAACATTAACGACGCGCCTTCTATCGTTGACTTGTGTAATGCAGTGGGGGCAAGTCGTAGAAAGCTTCAATATTGTTTTCAAGAAACATTAGGCATCAACCCTGTCACCTACCTAAGAACCATTCGTTTAAATTCCGCTCATCGTGAGTTATTAATGCAAGATGGCACTAAACAAGTGCAGAACATAGCGGCAAAATGGGGATTCTTACACCTCAGTCGCTTTGCAAACGACTATAAACAACTCTTCGGTGAGCTCCCTTCGGACACAATTAAACGAAAGCAATAGCATGTTTGCCAATTTCGGATAACACCTTTTTTGCCCCCTATGTAATGTGAAAAGACACAATAATTACATATAGGGAACAAAAAATGAAAACGCTTAAAAGCAAACTACTATTAACAGCCATGGGAAGTGCCACCTTATTGGCTTTCCCTCACTGGGCACTAGCAACCGAAAACGGCGCACCAACAACCGCAATGGGCGTATATGACTTTGGCGCAGGCTTCATGCCACCAGCAACAGATATTGGTGCCTTTGGTTTACGTACGGCCTACTACAGCTCTGACTCGAACCGAAATGCATCCGGTAATGATAACGGTACCGACTTTTCACTCGACGTGTTAAGCCTTGGTTTAGCTTATGTGAAAATGACTAACCACGAAGTGCTCGGGGCTAAATATGGCTTCAGTACGGTTCTGCCATTCTTTAATATGGACGCTTCACTAAAAATACCTGTCGCCTCTATCGATCGAAAAGCATCCGTTACAAAACAAGCCGATTTGCAGATCACGCCCTTGATACTACAGTGGACCTTGTCTCCAAACTTGGCCATGAATGCCCAATTTCAAATTCAAGCACCTACTGGAGACTACGACAAAAACCGCCTAGTGTCCCCAGGCCTGAACCATTGGGCTTTCTCTCCAATTTATAATGTTAGCTATATTTCCAATACAGGTTTTGAAGTTTCTTCCAGCTTTGAATTAGACATTAATACCAAAAACTCAGACACAGATTATAAAAACGGTATCGAATACCGTCATGAATTCGCCATTGGGCAACACGTCAATGAGTGGACCCTAGGCTTAGGGGGTTATTACTACCGTCAGCTAACCGATGACAAAACTTACTCCGGCTATTCAGGCCAACCTATCTCCGATGGCAATCGTGCGGAAACCTTAGCCGCAGGACCAGCATTAACCTACTTTAAACCGGGATTACCTATCGTTTCATTCCATGCCTATAAAGAGTTTAGAACGTCCAACCGAGCGCAAGGTTACAACCTAGCTTTACGTATTTCTCAATCATTCTAAAAGGTCATTTCCTATGTCGAATAATAATGCACTCTCTAGACAAGCATCAGGTAATAAGGAAGGTATTGTATTAGTACTTGGAAGTAGCCTAACTATCATGGGGTCCGTCATGGTGGCTCCGATGATTCCTAAAATTGGCGCAGAATTTGGGCCAACCACACCCGATGCCGCCACACTCGTGCCGCTAGCAATAGCAGGCCCCGCTTTGGCCATCGCGCTTTTTGCCCCATTAGCAGGCTTGCTGGCCGATAAAGCAGGACGTAAGAAATTACTGATTATTGCGACTTTTTTATATGCCCTGTTTGGCTTTGTTCCTGCTCTATTGGGCGATTTGCATAGTATCGTTATCTCGCGTCTTCTTTTCGGTTGTGCTGAAGCCGCCATAATGACGTGCTGTACGACATTAATCGCAGACTATTGGCATGGCGATCAAAGGATGAAGTTTATCAACTTTCAGGTCGTCGCCATTGGACTGATTGGCTCTATCTTCTTTGTCATTGGTGGAATGCTCGGTGAGTCTTCTTGGCGGATTCCGTTCTACTTGTATTTACTGCCTTTATTGCTGATTCCTTTCATGATCAAAGTACTATGGGAACCAAGTAAAGAGTCAAAATCATCTGAAGCGGAAGTCGTTGAGCAAGCGCCAGCCTCAGCAGAAAAAACGGCTATGTTTCCGCTTATCATCAGTTACCTAATGATCTTGTTTGGCATGGTGCTAAACTTTGTGGTTCCTATCCAAACACCAACCTTACTGGTTCAAATGGGAGTGACCTCCACCACAGAAATTGGCATGTCGGCAGGGCTAAGCTTATTAGCCACTTTAATAGGTTCCATTCTTTGGCCGGTATTACGTCGTTTATTCGGTCTTAACCTCTGTAACGCAGTACTGTTTGCTTTGGTTGGTACTGGGTTATGGTTACTGTCTAATGCAGCGACTTACCAACAAGTACTGATTGCTGTAACGATTCAAGGCATTGGCGCTGGTCTGATGGTGCCAAATATCATGGCGGCAACAATGAATATCCTTCCAGCAAAAGTACGTGGACGTGGTTTGGGGATTTTTACATCCAGCTTATATCTTGGTCAGTTTGTCAGCCCCATTATCGTGAGCATCATTTTAGCAACTGGCTCAGACCTTCATAACACTATTTATAAACTCGCACTGGCAGGCTTGGTGGTTGCTGCTCTATGGGTGATATCCAGTCTTTTTCTTAATAATAAAGACACCAGCCCAGAATCAAAACATTCTTTATCCTAGAAACATTCTTTATCCTAGATAAAACCTTAACCGGGCAACGCAATGTTGCCCATTTTAAAGTGGATATTTTTTATGAAAGACATACACAACTTAGTCGACTCACACGATGGAATAAGCCTTGGTGAATTCGTTAAAAAAGGCGAGATCAAAAGCGAGGAATTACTAGAGTGCTGCATAGAACGCGCTGAAAAAGTGAATCCGGAAATCAATGCGATTGCGGAAAAACTCTACGACTCTGCACGCAAGGCAACACCACATGAAGGTTTATTTTCTGGGGTCCCAACCTTTGTAAAAGACTTATTTGCTCCTGTAGCAGAAGCCCGCATGACCAATGGTTCAAACGCACTGGGCGAAGCCCGCCCAGGAATGGACGATAATCTTGTCAGCCGTTTACGTAAAACAGGCTGCACCTTTATCGGCACCAGTACATCACCTGAATTTGGCGCATCCTACACCACAGAATCCACTCGCTTTGGACCAACCCGTAATCCATGGAACACCAAACATAGTAGTGGTGGTTCTAGCGGTGGCTCTGCTGCATTGGTCGCTGCTCGCGTTGTGCCCTTTGCTCATGCCAATGATGGAGGCGGTTCCATTCGAGTTCCGGCGTCATGTTGCGGTCTATTTGGTATGAAGCCAACTCGTGGCCGTATGCCAAGTGGCCCATTAACGGGTGAAGGTTGGGGCGGCTTCGGCACCGCTCATGCCATTTCTCTTTCTGTACGTGACAGCGCCGCTCTAATGGATCTCACTGCGGGAATGGATCTTGGGGCACCCTACGCCTCACCGAGTCAATCCATGTCATTTCTTGATGCAACCAAAACACCAGTACGCCCACTGCGTATCGCACTGGTAGAAAGTATGGATCCTTGGCCTAGTTCACCAGAATCTTTAGCCGCAGTAAGACATGCCGCAAAATTGTGTGAAAGCTTAGGACACGAGGTAACTCAAGCCGAATTACCTGTCGATTTATACCAGTTCTTTGACCAGTGCTTCGACATCATTGGCACCAACACCAGAAACTATGTTGAACTCTTAGGACAAATGCGCGGTAAAGACGTTTCTCTAGATGAATTGCAGGTTCATACCCGCATTATGCTCCGAGAAAAAGGCAACATTGGTGCGGTTCAATATGTAAGAGCCATTGAATCCATGCATGCACTAGGTCGCCGCTTTGCTAATCTGATGACGGAATATGATGTGATTCTGACGCCAACACTGGCCAAACCACCCGTCTTGATTGGTACCTTGGATGTGATCGATGAAAACAAATCTGCCGATGACCTTATTCAGCATTACCACAGTTACTCACCCTACACCTGCCTATTCAATGCGACAGGGCAACCGGCCATGTCAGTGCCGCTGTACTGGACAGAACAAGGTTTACCCATTGGCGCACATTTTTCTGGCCGCTTTGGTGACGAAGAAACCCTTTTCTCACTTGCCGCCCAACTCGAACTAGCACAACCTTGGTTCAACAACAGACCAAAAGTAAACGCTTGCTCATAACCCCCCCCCCAAAGATCCCCCTTTTCGTCCCCTGAACAACTTGCTCAGGGGATTTTTTAAGGGCGATTGAAAATACATAGAAAGGTTTCTAACGTGCAGACGAAAAAAGAAACTCTTTAGTTGCCTTAAATAAAAATAGCAACTAATATGTTTCTATCTATTCGAAAGCAACGTATTAGTTTCCTTATGATAAACCTACTACAGCAAATCAAACATCGCCGTTTAGCACTGAACCTCAAGCAGAATGACATGCTAATGCGTATTGGCATTTCTAGGCAGCAATACCAGCGGCTTGAAGCAAAGGGCAACCCAAGACTTGATACTCTTGAACTGATTGCTAAGGGCCTAAATAGCGACGTCATGCTGATTCCAAAAGAAAAGCTGAATGCTGTTTTAGCGGTTCTTGAAAGTGATGGTAACAACACATCTTTACCGCACAAACAGCCTGATCATTCTGAAGAACAAAAAAAACTATCGGATGATCCATGGAAAGGATTACTAGAAGATGGAGACGAAAATGACAACGGAAATTAGTGTTCTTAAGTTGACGTTACATGGCCATCTAGTGGGGTATTTGGCAGGGGCAAAGAATGGACGTAATGTTTTACATTTTGCTGAAAGCTTCCAATCTAGTACAGCTCGCCCTACTTTTAGCTTAACCACCCATCCAAATTTTCCACGTGCCAATAAAATTCTATCTGAGCCATGGGCTACAAACCAACGCCTGCACCCTATTTTGTCTAATCTATTGCCTGAAGGTTCTTTGCGAGAACTGATCGCTCAAGGACTCAAAACCCATGTTGATAATGAGTTCCATATTTTGTCTTATCTGGGTATGGATTTACCGGGTGCATTAGTCGCTGAACCGATGGAGCCAGAAGATGTTCCTCTACATTTATTCTCATCTCATGGCCAAGTAAAAGCGGTTAAATTCGACATACTCAGCCAAAAAAATAAGTTCTCCTTGGCAGGCGTTCAGATGAAGTTTTCCATGAAGGAAAAAGACGGTCGATACAATCTATCGAAAGACAATGTGCTTGGCGATTGGATTGTGAAAACACCGTCCACCAAACACAAAGAAGTGCCCGCCAACGAGTTCACAGCCATGACTCTCGCTTCCCTCATTGGTGTAGATATTCCTGAAATAAAATTGGTCGAGATAGACCAATTAGACAACCTTCCACAAATCAATCTTCCTGATGAAAAATTTGCCTTCGCCATAAAGCGATTTGACCGACATGACGACCAACGTATTCACATGGAAGACTTTGCTCAAGTTCTTGTGAAGTACCCACATGAAAAATACAGTTCAGGCAACTACGAACAAATAGCAAAAATCCTATATCAGTTTTCTGGTGATGGTCTAAATGACGCCCAACAACTTGCCCGTCGTTTACTCGCCAACATCCTATTAGCAAACGGTGACGCCCATTTGAAAAACTGGAGTTTACTGTATGCAGATCAAGTCACCCCCAGACTCTCACCTGCTTACGACATAGTCACCACCAGTGTTTATATTGAAGACGAACAGCAATTTGCTCTTAACCTTGCAAAGACGAAGGCTTGGTACGATGTCTCATATAAACACTTTGAACATTGGGCAACTAAATCAGATATTCCATGGCGAGCGATTAAACCGCATCTGGACGATGTGATGGAAAAAGCCAGAAGCCTTTGGCCGAACGCGCTAAAAGACCTACCAATGAATGAAGATCACAAACAACAGCTAAGAGAACATTGGCAAAGACTTCATGAGGATTTTCGAGTTTAATAATGTATAGCGAAGTCTGGTCGATTTACCCAAAATATAGGACGAAACGAATATCTAATGTTCCTTTATAGAAGTCCGGTAAGGCCCTTTCAATCGTAAAATACTCTCTTCAAGCCACTCTATGTGAGAACTCAGGAAAAAAAACGGCGTATCCGGCCGTTTTTGAACCTCAGTGACAACGTACTGAACCACCTCCTTATGGTTTGTAGTCTGTTTTATGGCATTTCGGGCACGGTGGTAACCTATCGCTAGTGTCGTCCAAAGTGACCGTTTCTGAACAGTTGGTGCAAGTGTATGTACCCTTACCTGGTTTTTCACTTGTAGTAGACATAACTCTCTCCTTGAAGATCTATCCCCTTGAGCGATACAGTACTCGATGTTGGGTGCATCGAGATATCAAACTTTTATAGTACTTAAAAACTTCTGGTTCTGCGCTGCGATACAGCTCGATATCGCTGGCTCGCACTCGTAGTCTCTTACAAATGAGCGATGAAAGTCGCTGTCTCGCTCTATAAACACTGCACTTGGACCATCGCTAAACTGATCGGCGGTGATGTCGATAATCCAACCGTCCCATTCAAGCCAAGCATGTGTTTGATACTGATTACTTACTGTTCTTTCGTCTGCTACATAGCGGATGTTTGTATATCCTTGGCTGACAAGAAAACAACCAAGGATATGACTGACATTGCCGCAATAACTGGATTTTGGGTAATAATGTTTTCAAACACCGCACTGGAACTGACACCATCATTAGTAAGTTCTGTGAGTTGTGTAGAGGTTAATTTAGTGGCCGGCGGTGTGTATTCAGCAGAAATATCAAAAGGTATTTTTACCTCTTGTGCACCTTGCTCTTTGCTGGATTGATAAAAGCGAGCAGAGTACTTCGTCTTCCCAAGCAAAATCCAAATAGCTTGCATGGCTGGCGTACCAGGACTCAATAAAATAGAGATATCAGCATTTGCTTTTTTAAAAGTACTAAGGTGCTTATCAGCAGCATGAAATATGGATTCGAAATCCACAGGAGGAACTAATGTTTCTTGATAACTCTCTATTGCATCAACCGTTTGGCGTTTCAGCCACTCGATATAGGGAGTGCTCCTAGCTTTTGGGTATGAGCAAAGAAGAATAACTCGATCAAAGGAAAAGCTTGCCAGCGTAGACGATATAGGTGCATCTAATGGCATATCAGAGATAGCAGCCCTTAAATCTGTATCACCAATCCATGAAAAAAGTACTTTTTCCGCCACAAATACATCCCTAATAAAAACAACTGTTTACAGACTGTAAAGACTACTACAGTTTTTTACTAGGCACATCTCCAGAAAAATAAAGTTAAGAGAACTAATTTCACCAATGTTAAGTTGGATGGGGCACAAATGGGCCAAAGTCATGTCCCGCCCTAAAATACGTTGACGATTTTTGTTAAGCCAGTATGGATTCCATACTGGCTTTTTCATGTGCTTCTTCTTTTTTATATGCTCCTTCTGATGTCTTCATATTAAGACTTAAGTGAGGTCGATATTTATTATAAATACCCATAGACTCAGTTCAGCTGACAGTATCGACCTTAGCGATTGTTAGGCACAAGCAAACAAATTAACCGTGTAAATTTACATAATTCGTTTTAGAAATTTATCAGCTCGTATTCGAGTGATTTTTTTTATGAGTCCTTGTATTCTCATCGGATAATGAGGCAGAGTGTCAAATTGGCGATAGGTTACTACTCGCTTAGTATGTTGAAAAATACGCTCAAACTCATCGGCAAATTTGGCCTCTAAAAATTTTTCAGGGTCTTCAATCAATAAAGCATTTTCTAAATCAAGCGACCAAGCTCTTGGGTTAACATTGTTTCCTGTCAACAACATAAACTGTCGATCCACCCAAAGGCCTTTTAAGTGATAGTTATTATTGTCATGCTTCCATAGATGAATAGACAAGAAACCTGAAGCAATGCTTTCTTCATGGTTTTTAGCAAATTGCTGTAAATTCATTTCATACAAATAGGGCAACCCACCAGTGATTCTTAGAGGAGTTTCAGGGTCTATATAAAAATCATTGGCTTGCTTATCGCCAACAATAATATGTACTTTTACCCCACGTTTTATGGCTTTTTTAATCGCCTTCACTACCACTATTGGAAGGTTAAAATAAGGTGTGCAAAGAATAATCTCCTCTGTGGCCTTAGCCAACAAAAGCATAATTTGTTCATTTAACACATTACCGCGCTTGCCTACTCCGATTAAAGGTATTACAGCCACCTGATTTGCATTTAAGGGTTGCGGTTCAACCGGATATGTAGACTGACTTAGGGATTTCCGGAAACGACGAATGTCCGATTTTAAGCGTCTGCTCTTTGGAAAACCCGGTTTGGAAAGATCATGAACGGCAGGCTGACAAATAATTTTCTCATAAACAAATCCCGCCATGCTATCGGCCAGTGGCTTGCTTTCAATGGTATGGTAACGGTCTAATCGATAACGTCCTTGATAATCAAGGTGTACATTATTTAAGCTCGCCCCCGTGTAAATCACCGTATCGTCTATAATAAATCCCTTAAGATGTAGAACACCAAACATCTCTCGCTGACGAACAGGTACTCCAAAAACGGAGATTGAATGTAGGTATTTTTTGGTATAAGCCTGATACATCACCACATTACCTTTGCTCTTGGGAGCGCCAATGCGACCACGCTGAGCACGATGCCAATCCACACAAATCGCAACGTCTAGCGAAGGATTGCGTTGTTTAGCCTCATATATAGCCGTTAATACTTTTCTCCCACCTTCATCGTCTTCCAAATAAAGCGCGGTTAAATAGATTCGAGTCTTTGCCTGGTGAATGGCGTCTAATAAATAGTCACGAAAATGTCCTGCTGATGACAAAACATTAAATTGCTCTGGCTCAATGGTGAAAGAAGGTAATGTATGCGAAAACGGCCGAATTAACATAATGAACCTCGTTTATAGCCTTCTTATTAGTCATCAAATGTCATCGTATGGCATTTACGATCTGCTTTGGTTTTTAAATAATGATGGTTATATTGATTAACATGCACCTTGGTGGGAACTTGCTCAGTGATGTCTATTCCATACATGATTAGTTGCCGTGCTTTATCGGGATTGTTCGTTAGCAGCCTTATTTTTGACACACCTAAAGCCTTTAGCATCTGCGCGGCAATACGAAAATCGCGACCATCTTCCGGTAAGTTGAGCATGTCATTGGCTTGATAAGTATCGAAGCCTTTATCTTGTAATGCATAAGCTTCCAATTTGGCATACAAGCCAATCCCTCGACCTTCTTGTCGTAAATAGAGAATGTATCCACCTTCTTGATTAATCAGATCAATGGCCTCATCAAGTTGCTCGCCACAGTCACAGCGCCCAGAGCCAAATACATCTCCGGTTAAACATTCCGAATGCAAACGAACCAACGGAACATGACTTGCGAATGAAGGCGTCTTACCTTCAAAACTAATGCCTATGTGTTCTTTACCAGAGCGATCGCCCTGAAAGGAAATAAACTCAGCCATAACGTCGCCTGCTCTTATTGGCATCATGACACGGCGTTTCACTGTTATAGTATCCATTGAGACCTACTCACTAGAGATGCAGATTGATTTAGTCATTCTCTTAATGCCAAATATCGCGAATGCTATGGAACCCTCTTCAAATAAGGCGGCATTCAAGATGTTAGCTTGAACCAATGTCGATTCTGAAGCAGACTATACCCATGTATATATAAATAGGGCACCCCCTATAAATGTCTATAAGGTATGCAAAATTGTATGGCATGGAAAAAGAATTTCTTTGATTGGAACAATGCTCGGGCTTTTTTAGTAACGGCCGAAGAAGGCTCATTCTCAGCCGCAGCAAGATCTTTGGGAATGACTCAACCGACTCTAGGGAGACAGGTTGCAGCATTAGAAGCCGAATTAGGTGTGACACTATTCGAACGTGTCCCACATGGTCTTGAACTGACAAAAACAGGATTAGAACTGGTTGACCATGTCCGTTCAATGGGAAAAGCAGCAAGTGACTTATCCATCAGTGCATCAGGGCAATCTCAGCAAATAGACGGTTCCGTTAGCATTAGTGTGGGTGAACTTGATGCTATGGTGTATTTACCCAAAATACTGAGTCAATTAAGAAAACAAGAACCTGGCATCGAAATAGACCTTATTGTCACCAATAACGTAAGTGACTTAAAAAGTCGTGAGGCAGATATTGCCATCCGTAACTTCCGTCCAACACAAGCGGATTTTATTGCACGAAAGTTAAAAGACGAAAATGTCTACCTTTATGCCACACAAACCTATCTAGACCGGTTTAAAGAACCACAAAAACCTTCGGACCTTGAAGGGATAGAGTTTATTAGCTTTAGCCGTACAGACCATGCCGAGCCATTTCAGAAATTTTTAATTGAAAAAGGTTATCCGGTTAACAAAAAAAGCTTTTCTATTTTCACTGACAATCAACTCATTCAAATTGAATTGGTCAAACAGCATCTAGGGGTTGGGGTATTTTCAGAAGACTATGGCGACTCTATTCCTGAACTCAAACGAGCATTTCCATCATTCGGTCCAGTAATTCAAATACCGCTTTGGCTGGTTTGCCACAGAGAACTGCACACCAGTTTAAGGGTTAGAAGAGTATTTGATTTGATTGTTGATCACATCGCACAAAAATAAAAACTAAACCATCATTAAAGATTTTCCGACCCGTTAAGTGATTAGCGGCTAAAGTAAAAACAAAAGGATTCTGAACATTTCCTAAGAGACAGGACATAATTTTTAGGCATCTTGAGAAGACAGAGGAAACTTTATAGTTTGCAGAAACAAAAAAGCCGAACACTGGGTTCGGCTTTCTTAACTTACACTCACTAATTAAGAAAAGTAGTAAGTATAATTTTACTGTAAAAAAGAGTGGTAGGACTAAGCAGATTCGAACTGCTGACCTCTACCATGTCAAGGTTACTCTGAATATTCCCTTACATGGCAATGAATTACTTTATATAACGTATTCAATACCTTAGTAAACACACTTCCTTTGAATCAAAGCAATATAGGACAATAAAACTCTATATCAGGGGATTTTGGCCCATTTTGATCCCATCTTGGCCCATGACCTCTACCTTTGAATCAAAGCATCTCAAATTAGCCCATACCTTAAAAGCAAAAATCCCTATAATTGCATGGTTTCAATTGCTTTGAATCAAAGCATACTTTTGGACATTTTTGTTACTTTGATTCGAAGTAAAATAGAGCTTTATACCATTCAAAGCTTATTTCATCATAAGAGGTCTACAAAAAAACACCTTTAACGTAATGTTTTGTAGACCTAAATCTTGTCTACTTAGCTCATCAGGTCTACAATTTAACACCAATAAAGTAATAATTCGTAGACCATTATGAGAAAAAAAGAAAAATTACTGTCCGCACTATCTCATGCTACTAAAGCTGGTGGAGGTGTTCATACGGCTACAGAGATAGCATTTATGCTAGGCGAAAAACATACACCTGCTTTTACAAAGTTTCTTACAGATTGCGTACGAAAAGGTGTGTTACGAAGAGTTGCAGCGGGTATTTTTGAAAGTACCATTACTCCTCCAGATGGATCCACGGCAATTTACAAGGTTGTAAATAAGCTCAGAGGAGACGTACTTAACTATATCAGCCTAGAGAGCCAACTTAGCTATACAGGCGATATTTCGCAAATTGTTATGGACAGACTCACTGTGATGACAAAAGGCAGAAGTGGCATTTTTTCTACACCTTATGGCGTCATTGAGTTTACACATACAAAAAAAACGATCGAGGCAATCGCTCCTAATATTTATTTCGATTCAGATATAAAAATGTATCGGGCCAAAACAATCCAAGCTCTTATTGATTTAAAAAACTGTAATCGAAATCTGCACATGCTGGAGGCATAACATGCTCAAAGAAGTCATAAAGCAAATTGTTAACACCAATGCTGAGTATGCAGGGATAACACCTGTTATAGAAAAAGAAATATTGCACCATGATATTATGGCGGTCATGGTAAAACAGGGGGTTATGCAATCACTAACTTTTATTGGCGGCACATCACTTCGCTTATGCCACAACAGCTCTCGATTATCTGAGGATTTAGATTTTAATGGAGGGCATGACTTTAAACCTGATGATTTTGATGGTTTGGAAGTCGAGATTCAAAAGTACATACAAAAAAAATATGAAACAGAAGTCTGGGTAAATAAGCCAAACAAAGATAAACAAGGAGACACATCTTCTTGGAAAATTAGTATCGAAAAAGAAGCTAACCGCCCTGACCTACCACGTCAAAAAATGCATATAGACATTTGTGCGATCCCTTCTTTCGACATTGAGAGAAGACCATTGATCAATCATTACAATGTCGTCGTTCCAACAGAAGGGCTTTTGATCCCAGTACAGTCGTTAGAAGAAACCTTGGCAGATAAATTCATTGCTCTAGCATACCGTTCCAGACGTATTAAACCTCGTGATGTTTGGGATATTCTTTGGATCAAGCAAAGAGGTATTGACGTATCCATAGAGCTGATCTACAAAAAACTTGCGGCAAGAGAAAAAACAAAAGCTCACTTCATAGAGTCGCTTACCCTTCAGGTCGAAAAATTACTGAACAAAGAAGAGGTAAAAGCTGACTTTAACAATGAAATGAGCCGTTTCATTCCAAGCCAAATTAAACAGCGAACAATTGATAATCCAGAATATTGGCAATACGTGCAACTTGAAATTAAAAGCATGACAGACCCGATACTCAAACCTGATTTACAGACAAAGAAATTTGATATGGGCTTTTAAACGATAATTAAATAAGACATATTAATGCTGACAAGTGATGTTAAGCCGTTCATCCAGTGTACTAGCTCAGACCTGACCTGACAGTTACCTCATTTTGAAATTACCTCTCGTTTAGTTTTGATTAAAGATTCGACACCTTTATCAAAACGGGTAAATATCTACCTTTCAAGTAGAATTGTCAGATCAAGTCGAGACTAATACAATTAATCGCATGTACCCTAGTTTTCTCTACGATTTAGGAAAATCTAAAAACTGGGCAGGTAAAAGAGTTTCAATATGTTTAGCAATATTCATTGCCAATAAATCATTGCCTCTATCCGCTATAACTTGAAGGCCGACAGGAAGTCCATCTACGTGTCCGCATGGTACAGATAAAGCTGGCTGTTGAGTGAGATTAAAAGGATAAGAAAATGGGGTCCATTCCATCCAATCCTTTTGCTGTTCCGTCTCTGTATTTTTTCCGGCCTCAAAAGCGGTGCGAGGAAGTGTAGGAGTAATTAATACATCGTACCTCGCATGGAACTCTTGCATTATTCGGCCTAAATCAGCTCTCCTATCTGTTGCAACCATATAATCAACGATATCAATGGCTTTTCCTTTTTCTCCAATGGCTAGAAAACCAGAATCAAGAAGATCACATTGTTGTTGACTAAAGCCTGAAACAACCTTTGCGGCTCCTGAGAACCAAAGTGTCGAAAAAATATCGACGGGGTCTTCAAAACCGGGATCTACTAAATCAATTTGCGCCCCCATTTCTTCTAGCTTTTTAACTGCAATATCTACAAGTTTAAGGACATTAGGATCAACATCCACATAACCTAATGTTGGGCTATAAGCTATTTTCACTCCTGCCAAAGGAGAACAAGTATGGTTACTCCAAATCCCATTAAAAGTACGGGTTGCATACCAATCTCTTGTATCTGGTGTAGCGACAATATCCATCATTAGGAGACTATCTTGAACCGTTCTAGTAATAGGGCCAAGATGGGACAGTGTCGTCATGGAACTAGCTGGCCACTGTGGTATATAACCAAATGTAGGCTTTAATCCAAATACACCACAGAACGAAGCTGGAATTCTAATAGAACCACCAGCATCACTTGCTTGATGAAGAACCCCCATATTTAATGCAGAAGCAGCTGCAGCACCACCGGATGATCCACCAGAGGTTTGTGATGTTTTCCAAGGGTTTCTAGTTATTCCAGTTAAGCGACTGTCTGTCACCCCTTTCCAACCGAATTCTGGTGTCGTCGTTTTCCCCAATATAACAGCGCCAGCTTGTTTCATTTTCAAAGAAAATGGTGCATCAAAACTCATCACACTTGTAGATGAAGTAAGTGAACCATTTCTATTCGGCCACCCAGCAACAGAGGTGAGATCTTTAATAGAACTTGGAACACCATCAATTCGACTAAGAGGCATTCCTTTAAACCATCTGGCCTCTGAATCCTTTGCTGATTGTATTGCCTCTTCCTCTGCTAAATAACAATATGCATTAACTAAAGGATTACATTTGTTAATGCGTTCAAATGAGGCTTTAACAGCTTCAACAGGAGACAGCTCTTTTGTTTCAAATAATTGTGTAAGCTCTACGGCACTCATATCCGCAATATTAGTATTTTTTGACTTAATCATGTTTTATTACTCCAGCAGATGATAATAAAACATTCAGTAATACAGATGCACCTGCACCAAGATCCTCAACATTTGCTCTTTCTAATTCATTGTGACTTATTCCACCTTCACAGGGTATAAAAATCATTCCTGCAGCTGCAACATCAGCCATGAAAATCGCATCATGACCAGCTCCACTAACAATATCCATAGTTGGATAACCTAGCTTGTATGCTGCATCTCTGACATTTTTTATACAATTAGAATCAAACCCTATTGGAGGAAAATCAGCAGTAGGATTAATTGTTATTTGTACAGTGTATTTATGACTTAAATAATCGACTTTTTCATGCAGCTCTTTAACCATTTTATCTAGTACTTCAGCTTGAAGATGTCTAATATCGGCCGTCATCTTAACTCGACCGGGTATAACATTCCGAGAACTAGGAAACACGTCAAAGCAACCAACTGTTCCACGTCCATGAGGGGCATTTTGTAATGCTAGATTATTTAAGAAAAGAATTAACTCTGCTCCAGCAAGTGATGCATCTTTTCTAAGGTGCATCGGAGTTGGCCCTGCATGAGCTTCTACACCAACAATATCAATATCAAACCATTTTTGACCAAGCGCACCAATTACAACACCTATTTGCTTATCTTCATCTTCTAGAATTGGGCCTTGTTCAATATGAGCTTCATAATAGGCCGATACGGCATGACCAATGTGACTTTTACTACCGTCATATTTGATAGACTTTAAAGCCTCCTGTACCGTTATTCCTTTCTCATCTTTTGTTTTAAGTGCAGTATCTAAAGAAAATTTGCCAGTAAACACTCCGGAGCCCATCATACATGGGGGAAAACGACAGCCCTCTTCATTTGTCCAAGCGACAACCTCAATAGGCGCTAATGTTTTTATATTGAAATCATTCAGTGTCCTAATGGCCTCTAGCCCAGCCATTACTCCAAAGCATCCATCAAATTTGCCACCAGTAGGCTGAGTGTCTATATGAGATCCTGTCATTACTGGTGGCAAATCATTATCTAAACCTTCTCTACGTGCAAAAATGTTTCCTATTTCATCAATCGATACTTTGCAACCTGCCTCTTCACACCATCTTTTAAAAAGGTCACGACCTTGCTTATCTAATTCGGTGAGAGCTAACCGGTTTAATCCACCTTTGTTTGTATGACCGATTTGCCCATGAATCATTAAAGATTCCCAAAGTCGATCAGCATTGACTTTGACCGGATCCATGCTGGAAAATAATTTTGCTTCATTCATTACAATTCACCTCAACTAAACAGCAAGATATCGACTTTTAATGTCATCTTGTTTACTAAATTCTGCTTTAGAACCTTGATATACAATTTCACCAAGCTCAACGACATAATGCTTATCTGCAAGCTTTTCACACACAGATAAATTCTGCTCTACAAGTAAAACTCCAACCCCTGCAGCACGTATTTGATCCAAAATTCGAACTATCTCGTCAACAATTACTGGAGCTAAACCTTCCGTTGGTTCATCAAGTAAAAGAAAATTAGGGTTATTCACTAATGCTCGAGCTATAGCAAGCATCTGTTGCTCTCCGCCAGATAAAGCATTCCCTCCATTCTTACGTCGCTCTTTTAATCGAGGGAACATTTTATAAATATCTTCAAGACTCCAAGGACTATTCGTATCAATTGCGATCCTCAGATTTTCTTCTACAGAAAGAATGCCAAAAATTCCACGATGCTCAGGTACGAGTGAAATACCTTTGCGAGCAATTTCAAAAATTTCTTTACCAACAAGATTTTCCCCATTTAGCTGTACAGAACCTTCCTGTGCTTTAACAACACCTACTATTGTTTTTAGTGTTGTTGTTTTTCCAGCACCATTTCTGCCTAATAACGTAACAATTTCGCCAGATTCAATGGCCAATTCAATGCCATTTAAAATATGACTTTTACCGTAATAAGAGTGAAGGTTATTAATGACTAATTTACTCATTTCCACTTTCTCCTAAATACGCCTTCTTAACTTGCTCGTCTCCTTTAATAGCTTCAGGAGAACCTTCAATTAAGATATTTCCTTGATGCATGACAGTAATACGATCAGAAATAGACATAACTAATTTCATATTATGCTCAATCAGCATAACCGTATGCTGTTTACCTAATTCAGAAATCAATCCAGTCATTATCGGTATATCATCCACTCCCATTCCAGAGGTAGGCTCATCTAATAGCAATAATGCAGGAGAACCACATAAAGCCATTCCCACTTCAAGAATTCTCTGCTGACCATGAGATAATTCACCAGCCAACTTATCAGAAAAGTTTTCTAATTGAATTTTAGCTAATACCTCATTGGCTTTTTCAAGGTGTTCATGATTATTAGCTTCAGGAACCCAGAAATTTAATGCACTCAATCCATCCCTACCTTGCGCTGCGATTCTTAAGTTTTCTCGTACAGTCAAGTTTTGAAATAGACTAGTCACCTGAAATGAACGCGACATACCTTTTGAAACCCGTTTATGTGCGGCAACATAGGTTATATTTTCATCATTGAAAAAAATACTTCCACGCGTGGGTTTTCGCTCACCAGTTAAACAATGAAATAATGAAGTTTTCCCAGCGCCATTAGGACCGATAACCGTATGAATAGAGCCTTTTTCAATTTTTAGATCGACATTTCCAACAGCTGAAAAAGCACCGTAATCAAGACCTAAGCCAGAGGTTTCTAATAAATAATTTGAACTCATTTAATCACCTCAGTAACAGAGATTTTCTTTGATTTTTTAGATGGAGATAGCTTAGAAAATAAAGAGACAATCCCCCCCCATAACCCTCCTGGCAAGAACAAAACAACGGCAATAAGAGCTATCCCTAAAATCATCATCCACCTAGGCCAAATAGATGAAAGAAGATCACCGATTAATACAATTGCACCAGCACCTAAAATGGAACCAATAAGAGAGCTTGTTCCTCCTATAATTGTCATAATTAAAATATTTTCAGACATCACTAGATCTATATTTGATAGCGGTGAAAAATTCAGTAGCATTGCATATAAGGCACCGGCAAGGCCTGTGATTGCACCAGAAATGACAAATGCAATAAGCTTAAAATGATTAGTTGAAAAACCTACAGCTGATGATCGATTTTCATTCTCTCTTATTGCTACTAGTGTTGTACCAAAAGGGGAGTGGATAACTCGTCTGGCAAAAATAAACACTATTGAAAAAAGAGCTGCAACGAATATATAAAAATCCTCGCTACTTTTTAATTCACTAATTGTTAGACCAAAAAAATTTAATTCAGGTCTAGGAACATCCAGAAGACCATTATCCCCCCCTGTCAAGTCACTAAACGTATACGCTAAGAAATATGCCATCTGAGTAAAAGCAAGAGTCAGCATTACAAAGTAAATTCCAGATCTTCTTATTGATAAAGCACCTACAATTAAAGCAAGTAAAGCCCCAGCTATAATCGCAGTGATTAAAGCGCCAAATAATCCAAAATCTAAGTGAAGCATAACTAAGGAAGCACTATATGCACCGCCTCCAAAAAAAATACCTTGACCAAAAGATAGTAATCCGGTGTAACCCAAAAGCAAATTACAAGCTAAAGCTGCTAATGCGAATATCAGTATTTCAGTCGCCAATGTAACTGAAGGTAGTATTATTGGCATCACAACAATAAGAGCGAGTGCAATAAGAGTAATTCCGCCGAAAATAGAAGTTTTATTATTCATCTTATGCTCTCCCAAAAAGTCCATATGGTCGTAAGAGAATGACAAATGCCATCGCCCCATAAATCATTAAACTAGAACCTTGCGGCCATATTGTTGTCATCATACTTTGAACAAGACCAACTAAAAGTCCACCTACTAGTGCCCCAGTAAAAGACCCCATTCCACCTATCACAACCACCACAAAAGCTATTCCAAGGAT
The DNA here is from genome assembly GCF_018336975.1 of Marinomonas sp. CT5. Classification (NCBI taxonomy): domain Bacteria; kingdom Pseudomonadati; phylum Pseudomonadota; class Gammaproteobacteria; order Oceanospirillales; family Oceanospirillaceae; genus Marinomonas; species Marinomonas sp. CT5. The sequence goes on from NZ_CP025572.1 coordinate 3,061,235, forward strand.
TTCAGGGCCTACAAAAGGAGTTACCCCTCTTATTGGTGCCGCTAAGACGCCTGCAAGACCTGCAAGGCCTACTCCCAATGCAAAAGTAATAGAAAATAGACGGTGTGTATGGGTGCCCAGCAACGAAACCATTTCAGCATCTTCACTACCTGCTCTGACAAGCGCACCAAATTTTGTTTTGTCCAATAAGAACCAAACTAGTAGAGCTACTAAAGCTGAGAAAGCAATGACAAAAAGTCGGTATTCTGGATAAAAAAAGTTACCAAATTGAAACACCCCCTTTAGAGAGTCTGGTGGAGAAATGTTTTTTCCAATTGGTCCCCAGATTGATATACAAACTTCTTGAATGATTAAAGCAACGCCTAAAGTCACTAAAATTTGATAAGTATGCGGTAAATGATAAACCCTTTTAATTAAGGTTCTTTCACATATCCACGCAATGATTGCAATTGAAATAGGCGCTATAAAAAGTGCAAGCCAATAATTTCCAGTAACTGAAACTGCTGTATAACTTAGATATGCACCTAATAAGTAAAAAGCTCCATGGGCAAAATTAACAAAATTAAGAAGACCAAAAATAATTGTAAGTCCCACTGATATGAGAAAATAAATCATTCCAAGTCCTATCCCATTCAGTGCCTGAAAAAGATAAAGATTCATAATTAACCTCTAGCAAAACGAAGTACCACTTACTTTAAGTAAGTGGTACTAAATATTTTTTAAATTCCTTTACATACAAGAGATGATTCGTCAGGGAACGATTTTCCATAACTAATAATTTCTGCAAAGTCATCTTCATTTTGCATTTCTGAAGCGGCCTTACCCTTAAGCAAATAGTAATTTTTTAATACTTGATGATCCGCAGCTCGAACAGTCTCATCACCGGTTGGCCCCGCATAAGTCTTGCCTTCAAGCGCATGGATTACATCACTAGGATTAGTTGAACCAGAATCGACTATCGCATCTAGCAAGAATGTCGTACTAATATAATCTGCAGCTAATGGGTAGTTTGGAGTAATGCCATAGGCATCCTTAACCTCTTTGACAAGCTTATTATTTAGAGGGGTATCAACCGTATGCCAATATTGAGCACCGAAATAAACATTCTCCGTCACACTTGAGCCTAGCTCTTGAAATTGGTCCAAACCTGAAGACCAGGTTACCAATATCGTCATTTGGTTCTTCAAACCAAAATTTATTGCTTGTCGTAACGCATTAGATGATTGGGAACCAAAATTTAGCAGTAAAAGAACATCTGGTTGGGCAGCCATTGCATTAGTTAAATAACCAGAAAACTCTTGTTCTTGTAATGAATGATAGCTATTACCAACATGCTCAATTCCTAATTCCTCAAATACTTTTTCTGCATTAGATAGCAATGCTTCACCAAACACGTATTGTGGCGTAATTGTATACCAACGTTTTTTTTCTGGGTGTTCCTTAAACAATGGAATAACAGTCTCTCTGATAGCTCCATAGGTAGGAACAGACCATCGAAATGTTGATGTATTACAATCAGTGCCTGTCAGTTCATCGGCACCTGCCGGAGTAATAAATACTCCTCCTGACTTATTAACCTCCTTACCTATTGCTAAGGAAGTTGAAGAAAGAGTTCCACCATTAAAAAACTTCGCATTGTCTTGACTAATAGCTTCTTGAACCTTGCGAAGGGCTTTACCAGCGTTACCTTCGGTATCAATTACTTTATATTTTGGACTCCGCCCAAGAACATCTCCATAGTTATCAACAGCAAGTTTTGACCCCATATCAGCATACTTACCATAGCTAGCAAAACTACCAGAAAGAGATTTAACACCGTAAATCGATACCGAATCATCAGCAACGGTAATACAAGATACTGATGCCATCGAGAAAGCCAGCACTGATAATTTTAAATATTTTTTAATCATTTTTGAGTTCCTATTGTGTTAGTTATAATTGGCTTCAAACCTTTTTATATAGAATAATTTTTCGTCGTTTAAGTCCTACTACATTTTCTTAGAAATCTCTCCATCTAATACGATAAAGTGTGTTTCAGCATCACACATATGTTCTGACATAAGTGTGCGTACCTGTTTTATATCTTGTTTTTCATAGGCATTTATTAGTGCGTAGTGGTAGTCAACATTTGACTTAGTGAACTCGTAGTAATCGATTAAATAAGATTTTTTTAGAACCACAAGATCCCTGAGAGACTCGTTTAGAAAGCGTGCAAAGAAACCTAAAATTGGATTAGGGGAGGCATCAGCAAGAACATTATGGAATTCTAGTTCAGCTATTCTTTGTAACCGCTGTTCATCTTCCGAGGTCGGTTTTAGATTACATTGATCGGTATATTTTCTTAGTAACAAAAGGTCTTCATCAGAGAGATAACCAACTACCGACACTGCCAATTCTACTTCTATGAGTTTTCTCATTTGATAAAGTTGTTTTGGGCTTATGTGACGAAAATAGAGGTAATTTCTTAACGCTCTACTAGCCGGTTCAGTTCCCACTTCGGTCAACCAAGCGCCGCCACCAGGACCTGGTTTTGTTTTTATTAACCCCTCAACCTCTAAGGCTTTCATCGCCTCTCTCACCGTTCCTTTTGATACTTCGTATTGCTCTATTAAGTCCTTTTCACTCGGGAGACGATCGCCAGGGTTTAGTTTTTCGAAAACAATTAGGCGTTTAACCTCATCGACAATTAGATCAGATATTTTTCGTTTTGCTTTGCTCTTAAACTCAGTTGCCATTTCATCTCCAGCATAAGGAAGGATAGAAAGAAAGAAAGATAAATAATTTAAATCATTATAATTAATTGATCTAATTGTAACCAAGCAAATATATTGCCAAATATTGATTTCAGTATTGATACCTAAAGAAAATAGTTACATTCAAAAAAACGAAACTAAAGATAAATAAACACTTAAATTAACATAAGATATTGATTTAAATTGTTTTTTTAAAAAATCGATTATATTTTTTTATAAAAAATAAAAAAATGAGTATGATTTATCTTTTTTAAAACTCAAAAAAATAAATTATGATTGTAGATACACACCAAAAAAAACGCACCAAAATAAATCACAAGGCTTTCTTCCTTGTCACATAAATGCATTTTATTTAATACAAATAGGTTGACGCTCCAGACTCTATTAGATTCCCCCATTAACTTGCTCCTCATAACAAGTATGATGTGATTCCCAGCCTCATTCAGATCAATATTTGATTAATAGTGTTATTCAAATCATAGGGGTTATTTTGTGGATATGGCAGCAAGAAAATTGCGGCCTAACTTTATATGGGATAAAAACGTTGTAGGACCAATATTAAGAGAAGCGCGCCTTAACCAAGGGGTTCTATTGGGTAAAATGGCCAGTCAATCCCATGATAAAAAGCAAAGTATGCTGGATACACTTTTGGCCAATATCGTGAACTCAAGCGCCATTGAAGGTGAAAAACTGAATGCCTTTTCAGTACGCTCCTCACTAGCGAACAAACTCGGTTTAACAGAAGAAAACACGTATCCTACTACTGAGCAAACCGATGGGATCGCTGAGATAATGGTCGATGCCATTGAGAACCTTGATTCAACATTGAGTCTAAAGAGAATTCTAAATTGGCATGAAAAACTATTTCCTAAAGGCTATGCCATGCTCAGCCCTATCATGGGTGGCCAATTACGAGGAGGTGAACCCATGCAGGTGGTTTCTGGACGTATTGATCGACCTACCGTTCACTTTGAAGCCCCTCCACGAGAAGTGCTTAATACAGAATTAGAGCATTTTATCCGATGGTTTAATGACTCAAAAAAAGACGCTTCACTAGATCCATTACTAAGAGCCGCCATCACTCATATTTGGTTTGTCACTATACACCCACTAGATGATGGAAACGGTTGTATAACTCGATTGCTTACAGACCTAGCATTAGCTCAAGCTGAGAGCCAATCGGTTCGATTTTACGCAATGTCAGTGAGCATATTGGCAAAGCGTAAAAGCTACTATGAAATACTTGAACAGACGCAAAAGGGAAGCGTAAACATCACAGCATGGTTAGAGTGGTTTCTGAGTACGCTAAACGAAACCTTTAATGACGTGCTAAGAGAAATAGATCAGACCATTTTGAAATCAAACTACTGGCGAAAAATCGACCAAACAAAGCTAACGTCGGAGCAGGTCAAAGTCTTGAATCGTATGCTCGATGGAGATTTTGAACAAGGTATTAACACGACTCAGTATCATAGAGTTGCCAAAGTCAGTAAGCCGACAGCGACGCGCCATTTAGCGACTTTAGTTGAACAAGGTTGTTTGGTTCGATCTGAATCTGGCGGACGCAGTACTCGGTATTTGCTCGCTCAGTAAAAACTGAGTCTATGACTGTCTGTTCTACGACTTCCTAAACTTAGCAAAAAAGAAATATGATTTTGGAGTTCAAAATGAAAACGCTAGAATCTCAATCACAACTTAACCTCATCAACAGTCTATTTCCGGGCTTAGATATCATGTCTTCAACAGATTATCTATCTATTGTTCGATCCGGTGTTAGTGGAGAAAAGTTGCAAGCTATCGTTAAGTTGACAGGTGAAAAAGAGCTGATTGCTCACGCAATCAGAAAAAACACCTTGAGTATAAGCAAAAGCTATCGTATCAAGCGGCTTTCTCCTGCTATTACTGATAGCCTAATTGATACATTGCGCGTATATATTCAAGTGGTAAATATCTATGGATCAGTAGATTTGGCAAGAGAATGGATACATTCCCCTATTCCTGCATTAGGTGGAGAAAAACCAGCGGACATACTTAATACTCACGCTGGACGCGAGATGGTACGTCATACCTTACGAAAAATAGATCTAGGGGAGTACGTGTAACTGTAGTGGTCAAGTAAATCGGGCCACCTCTTTATAATTCATCATTTACCTGCTGCATATGTTCACACACTGAGCTTTTACTGTAACGACCACCTTCAATATCAGCCTTAGCATCTATTAAGGCAATCTCAAGCTCATACTCTTTGAACTTAGCGTATTTATGCAAATCCATCACGACATATGTATCTCTACCTCGGACAGATATAATAACTTTTTCATCTTTTAACAAACCGGCTTCAACAGCAGACACACCCTTGGTTTTTAAATCATTAGCAGTAACAACACTCATAAGCTCACCTCTTTTCTTCTTATAATAGTACTATTAAAAGTACATCTGATAACTCTTGCGACGAGCAAAGAAATAAATGGTTTCAAATACTTTTGAAGCTATCGTATTGTTCTTATGCTTTAAATTAAGCCACGGAAAAATCGAACGGACGGGCTTAACATCTCGAATCATCGAGTCTATATGTTTCTTACTAAATGAATCTCTTGCGCCGTCATCAGGTTGCCAAAGAACACCATTCCTATTCTTGTGCTCGATGAAATATCCGATCACCGCGACAATCAACTTGGTATAACCGACTCGCGCTGACTTTTCCCAGTTCACTTCTTCAATGTCTGGGTGGCCCATCGCGTTTAAAATCGCAACTTGATAGGGACGGGTTGTCCACTTGCCTTTGATATAGCTTGATTCGGCGGAGAGATAGAAATACTTATCTGCCCATTCAACCGCTGTAAGCGGCTCTTTCATTTTGAGAAAGCTTAAAGCGCGGCTGATTGCCTCACTTAACTTTCCCTTCTGCGACTGAGACAAGACTAGCAATTGTGTCATCTAGCTTGTCTCCTAAAGTTGCCGCGATGTTACTTACTTTCGAAATGTCGCGCTGTATCTGCTCAATAGCGTGACTCGGCATCTCTGGGTTGTGCCGTTTTACAAGTAATGGGATGGTTTCTAATATGGCGACCTGTTCCGAGATAATGCCCACCAAAACCTCGGTGGCAATTTCGACCGGAATAGATCGGGCTTCTAAAATATCGTTCTTTAACTTGAGCGCTCGGACTTCTTCGGAGAGTTTTTCGACTCTCAAATGGTCTTCATCAAGTTGGTCTATTGATGTGTTTTTTGATGGCTTTTTAACGCCAGGTTTAGACAGGTTTAAAAGGGTGTTATCGACACGGTTTTGCACCACATCGTGGATAGAGTAAAAGTTCTCTCGGCCCCGTTTCTCTCTGGGCTCGACGCCCCATTTATCAAAGGCTTGTGAGCTGATGCCGAGGCTGGCAACAACAGTGAATTTATTGACGAGCCCGAGCTCTTTTTTCTTGCTCGACATACCAAATACACCAACTTCACCAACCTAGACAAAAAACTGACTAAACAACAACTTCAGTTTCCAGAATTTTCGTAAATACAGAGAATCCGCGCTCAGCTTACCCGTACACTGCGGAAATGCTCAGAAGGACCCATTTTTTAGACAAGACCGCTAAAAGCCCACACACTGCCTCAGCTGCTCGATGTAGGCGGTTATTTGCCCCATCTCATCTATTGGCACGATAAACGCCACGTCATTGACCGTCGTGTTTATCAGTACCGGTTCCACTGTCTGGCATGACCGCCTTTGATTCATCGGGCTTACGCCGCACCCGACCAAACTGACGCAGATACTTAGCAGGATCAGTACGCGCTTCACGCAATCGCTCTTGCTTCTTCTCATACTCATCACGCCTTTTCATCTGCACTGCCCATTCCATAAGAATGAGCAGGAATTTCAATAAACTAGCCATCTTTATTCTTAGCCTTGCCGTAGTTTGCAGCTAACAAATTAATCAATGATTTCAACCAACTAGGCCATGCCACCGTCATACGTGTCGGTAGCATCGCAACGGCATGAGCCACCGCATACAGCACACCAACCCAAGCGGGTAGCAACTCAACCAACGCAGGCAGCGCATTAACAATCATGGCGATAAAACCGCCATCATCAACCGCCACCACATCAGTCGCATAAGCCGCAAAAGGCATCAACAACCAAACAAGACAAAGCCCAACAATGAAACGAACATATGCACGCATAACTAACCCTCTCTCTCTAGCCCATACAGTTCATACGGGAAGTTTTTAATGAACTCTTCAACGGTGCCAGCACCATGAACAGTGTTGTAATACTTCTTCCAATACCTTGCCAAAGCCTTGATATCATTAGCTTTAGGCAACGCTTCTGGCGCTCTAAAATAGTGAACTCGACACATTGCCGCAGCGTATCGATTGTTCCAAACAAGCGCGTTATGGTCTGGCCAGCCATTGGAATAGTAATTGGCGTCCACGCTATCCGATGTCATCAACAGCAACGAACACTGAATGGGGCGTCTGTATCGAATAAAGTTAAGCCACAGATCTTTGTGCGTTGCTGGCTCCATCTGAAACAGCCCCATTGCTGGGCCTTTACCAAGCTGTTTTATGTATGTTCCGTGGGACTCTTGAGTAAGCGTCCCCATTACCAACTGATCAGAAGCCAATGAATAAGCAATGCCATCCAATTGATTGAGTGCAGGAATCACAACGTATTCGCGGAATTGAGAAAGGTTTAAGCTCATTGCAAGCCTCGCTTGAATCGATTGATAAATAATTTGATCGCTTCATCACCCATCAACCCCGCTACACCCGACATAAACCCCGTCATTGCAGGAGGCATATTCATAGAAGCACACAAGAAGAACGTCAGCATGCCCAAGAAACCGCCAGTAAAAACTGCAATAAGCATATGAATTAATGAGAATTTTTTAGAATTCTGCTGAAAGTCTCGAAGGTATTTCACAGCCCCACCCAGCACACCGACCATGACGAATGCCGCTGTTTGTAGAAGCTCATCCGGTAGGAATTTCATAGTGTGCGTCCAGTCCAGAAACAAGAAAGCCCCGCGAATGCGAGGCCAGAAACGAAAAAACCCGCTCAATACGAAATATTGGCGGGTTATGTAGCTGCGCCTGTCTATCAAGCACAACTCTCAGAGCATGAACAAAATGTACCTCGTAACTTAGCGGTCAGCAATCCCTACGCGCGCGAAAATGCAACTTCCTCTTCTTATCTGAAAAGAGACAATACAACCGCTAAAGGCGCATAAACACTAATAAAATACCAATTATGGAAATAGCATTAGTGACGGCATGGTGACGGCATGGTGACGGCATGGTGACGGCATTTTAAATAGGATTAATCCATTAAAAGCAATCACAGCCTATTAATAAGACTTAACTCTCGGATTTCAGACAAAAAAAACCCTCGCTAGCAAGCAAGGGCTTTCAGATAGAATATAGAAAAGCTTTATTTAAGGCATATGTAGATTCAAAGATTAGTTAGACACTTCAAACTCAAAAGCTTCACCCGCACCTGTAACCATCATGGCACAATGAATAATAACATCCGCCTCTTCTGCCTGATTAACCACTAATATTGTCATAAACTCATTTTTTACAGCAGTTATTGCCATATTTTTAATACGCTCAGGTAAAATTCCACGCAATAGCCCACTGGAAGTTTCAGCTACTGTCACTGATCCTTTAAAAGTTGTTTCTACATTCGTTAGTTTATTCCACTTTTCTATTTTTGCTATTTCTCCCCTTACTTTATCCGCTTTATCACGACCTATTTTCGTTTTAGCGTCAACCGAATAAGTTAACAAAAAGTTATGCTGAGCCATAAAAATCCCTCTATCACTTTCATTAGGATGAATTTCCTAATCACACATTTATTGGGGTTATTATTGAATTTACCAACATTAATTATTAAGTAATTCAATCAGTACCCTGTAATAAAGCGCTGCACCAACCTCCCCCGCATCCTCAGCCCTACTCAACAAAACCAGCAAAACATTCAAATCAGCCATCACGCCCCCAAATCTCAATAGAGATATTTGAGCACATTAGCCAATTCTTGTTTCCACGTTTGACAGTAAAAAAACACCACCAAACGCTATTGACAAAACAAACGGCCCAAAAAAGAATAAAAAAACATTACAAAACACCTCCATTTGTAATATTTTTTTATTACAATGAACTTATCGAAACAACAACAGGAGGTGAGGTGAAACAAAGCGAGTTTCGAAGGCAGTTGGAGAAAATGGGGGTTGAAGTCACACAAGGCACTAACCACCTAAAACTCCAATACAAAGGTAAACGGTCTGTCATGCCAAGACATCCATCCAAGGAATTGAAGGAAGGACTTAGAAAGGGAATACTAAAACAACTTGGCATTAAATGATCAAAGCAGCCCGAAAGGGCTGCAACATTTAACGAGGCAAAAATGAAATACCCAATTATATTAAAAGAGGAAGAAGGTGGCGGATATTACGCATCGTCCCCAGACATTCCAGAACTGCATACATGTGGTGACACAAAAGAAGAAGCATTAAGTGAGGCCTTAGACGGACTCATTACATCGTTTGAATTCTACTTTGATGAAAATGAAGCCATCCCGCTTCCTTCTGAAATTGTAGATGAAAGCGTAGAGTTACCAGCGATTATCTGGACAAAAGTACTCTTACTAAATGCGGTTGTGGAAAAGAAAATTAAGCCGTCCGAATTGGCTCGATTAATTGATGTTAAACGTCAGAACATTCGGGACATATTCAACCTTCGGCATGAAACAAAATTAAGCACCTTAGAGCGCGCCGCCTTCGCGCTGGGTAAAAAAATAGAAATCGCCTTCTATTAATCGCTCACCTCACCAACCAAAAGCCCTCCCCGCGAGGGCTTTTTTTCATACCTACAAAACCACTTCACCCGCCAATCTCTCCACAGCCTCGACCATCAGCGGCCAAGCGTACTCGCTTTCATAGCGGCCTTCTAAATTGCCACGCGAGTGATTAAGCAGCATTTTACGGACAGTACTATCCACCCCGCTTTGCATCCAATAATCGTTCGCCAACTTACGCATACTATGAGACGAAAAATGGCGCAGAAAAAGCCCTCTACATTCTTAATTAGGTATTTTTATTAGGCTGCAATATAGGCGATTGCACCAGTTAACAAAGCAATTCATAGAGAAGTTAATACTAGTTTTTTAAAAAAAGTCTTAACGGGCCAAAACTCAACTCTTACTCAGAATAAATAATGTATTTTTTGCAAAACCTAATCAGTCAGGTTCCAATTTTTGTCTTAAATAAAAAAAGACAAAAAAAGGGTTTACTTGTCCCCTTTTTGTCCCTAATATCGGTCTTGCATTATATGCAAAACTTTACTTTTTTAATTTATTAGGAGACACACATGAAAATGTATCTTACCGATTTGTCCATAGATGTCGTCGCATTAGTTTCTAATTTCTCACTCCCCCCCCCTGCAACGTAGCTCAAGAAACTTCGACATTCTAATAGTGAGAAAAATGAGCTACAAACCGCAAGGAATGTAGACCATGAAAGAAAAAACCTATGAACCTAGTACGCGTAAAGTCACCTCCAAATCGATAGAAATGAAGGTGGAAATACGAGAAATATACGAAGTAGAACTAGATTTTGCACTGGGTGCTGACAAGATAAAGAAGTACTCAGAAAAGCCAAAAAGGCGAAAGAGAAAATGGCTGAAAAGGTCATGTATACTGGAAGCTTTATTAGGTGGCGCAATATCAACAGTTATAGCTATCGTATTGCAGTACTTTTATTAATTAGGAATCATAAAGAAGGAATGTCGGTCGTAAAAAGCCGACGACTTCCTTGAAGAGAAAAATTATGTCTACCTCAAAAAAAACAACTGCGGATCGAAGAGTACGTATTACACCCGAATTAGAGAGCAGTATCTTAAAATTATCAAACACAGATAAATTTAGCGAAGCACTACCTACGCTTGAGCAAGCAGTGAACATGTATAAAATGTTAAAGGATGCTCAAGAGTCAGGATCAAAATTCTACGAAGTTGATGCTAACGGAGAAAGATATATTGTTCGATTTATCTAAAAACATTAGCATCAATAATGTTTCTGTTTAATTCTTTAATCATCAAATAGTCAACAGGACAAACAAAAAAAACGCTCCACTTGGGAAGCGCTTTATCACTTAATGTAACTGGGGTGCTCTTCATCCCACTATTGCTTAAGCTTCGTCAGCCCTTTCCCTATCACCACCGTGGTGACAGATTGTTAAAGTGGTCACCGGACAACCGTTTTGTTTGATCACAAATGATTGCATGGGTTAATCCTCCAATTTGGCTAGTTCGTTGGCATATTGTGCTCTATGGTCGTATTCGGCCTGCACAAAGGCCAAATCCACAAACACATCGCACTGCTTGACGGATGGGTATAGGTGTCGCTCTAAATGGCTAAAAAAGCCCACCCAATATCCCTTGGTAACGGTTTTGTCCTGAAAGTCTATGTCACCCGCAATATGCCCCAACACACCCGAGCCCACATTGTCTGGATCGTCCTTTAGCCGTTGCAAGAAGTGTGCAGCCATTTCACGACCAAAACGGTTGGCTTTTCGATAGCTGGAGGTAGGCATTACTGCCCAGTTACTGTTAGAAAGATTAGCGCCTGCATGGTCTATGGGTAAACCAAAGCGCGTTGGATAAGGAGCCGTAATGGCTTGATTATAGTCAGACATAGAATTACTCAACCAAAAACCTCACCCGCCAATCTCTCCACAGCCTCGACCATCAGCGGCCAAGCGTATTCGCTTTCATAGCGGCCTTCTAAATTGCCGCGCGAGTGATTGAGCAACATTTTCCTGACCGTACTATCAACACCGCTTTGCATCCAATAGTCGTTAGCCAGCTTACGCATATCATGGGACGTAAAATACACATCCATGCCGCTACGCAACGCCTTATACCAATCTCGCCCCGTCTTGGACGTGATCGGCCTTTTACCGCACCGACTAAAAACGAAATCCCCTTGTCGCCTTGCTTTTGCTTGCCGCAACATATCAACCACTTTAGGCGCTAAGGGTGTACGCAGCTCCACGCCTGTCTTTGTGTCCTCAGCGGGGATAACCCACTCACCACGATCTAAATATAAATTCGCCCACTTCGCCAAACACGTCTCTTCAATCCGTGTGCCTTGGCACAGCTGCAGCGTAAAAAACAAACGTCGATTAAATTGCGCATTGCTAATCTCCTTAACAACCGCCGCCAAATCATCCACCTTCAGACGTCCAGATTTTGGCCGCTCTTTTGATGTCGAGAAACTTTTCCAACCCACCCCCGCCAACGGATCAGCCGCGATCACCTCCAGCTTAGCCGCCAACGAACAGGCGCGCTTCAAGACCCCCCCAAGTCGTACGCATAGACGAAAGCGCCAGCACATTCATCTTCTCTTTGTAGAATCGCGTATAAACAACATGGCGAGTCAACCCACGAACAGGCACCCCCTCAAAACACCCCATCAAATGGGTATGAATTAAATGATAGGCGTTTTCTACATAACGAGGGCTAAACGTCTTATCACTCTCAATATGGCCCACAAACCACAATAAAAGCGCCCCGCAATCTGTCACCGTGTCAAACTTCTTCCCCGATCGCTCCCCCGCCATCACCTGGGCGCGAATCTCTGACAAACGCTTAAACAAATCGGATGCTTTCAGCGCTGGCCACTTACCCAAAGGCGTGCGAATCTTACGCTTACCCTTATACACCACATCGTAAAACGTGCCACTGGTGCGGGATGGATTGGCACGAAACTCCACTCGACGCGAGTCATAACACCACTCTTTGTCACTCGTTGCCAAAAACTGCTTAATAGACGTATCAGTAATGCGTTTAGTCATCCGCGCGCATCTCCATCTCAGCAACCAAACGCTCAATAAATGCCGCCTTGCCGCGCGACAAATGAACCGAATAATTAACAGGAGACAGACGCTTTAAAGGAGGCTGCATCCGTAACTCTGCAGCATAACGACGAATAGAAGCCGCGATAGACGTATTCAGCGGAGACATTCCCCGCTCATCTTTACGACCTTCCGCAAGAACCGAAGCAAACAAACACAAGCGCTGCATAGGGGACAGAGAATCAAACAAATAGCCAAAGCCACTTTCTTTCGTCGTCAGCTGCTCAATAGCCTTAATCATCTTAGCGTTAGATTCACCGCCGCCGCCAAACTCTGGCACAATGCCACTCTGCAGCATGTCGCAAACCTTGCCAGTATTACTAACACCCGCCCAACCCGCATCGGCTGAGGTACTAATCAGCGTATCAATGTGTTTATTAACGATCATCCAAGACAACCAACCCAAAGAGCCGACCTTATCTGAATCTTTCCAGCGCATAGCATTTCCCCCACGTCATCACGACGTTGATTGTTTGTTTTTAGAAATAATCTGGCGGGACTCGAACCACGCACGCCCCCGATTATTAGTCGGCTGCTCTACCAATTAAGCTACAGATTACTTTTAAAAACAGGCTGGCTAACCAGCCTAGAAAAAGACTCATTTACCAAGACTGATGACTACCGCTTGCAGAATCACCCTGTCTTGCATAATTTGGCCGCTCAGCTAATGAGCTGGTATATTCTCTTTTCTTCGCTTCAGGTATAAAGGCAGCGGCCTTCTCTTCTAACTCAGCCATCAACCGCGCATTTTCAGATTGCAGCAGCCCAATAGCACGAACAACAGAGCACGCAAAACCACCTTGCCAACTAGGCATTTCTTTTGCCAACTCTTTAGCGTGGGTAAGCGCCCCCTCAACTACGATCTCAATATTTTCTGACATAACACCCTCTCTATTTACCAACAGTGATTAAAATTAAACCTTCGGAGCCGACCCTTTCACCCACCAAGTCACCGCCTTGCACTTGCCGATCGCACAAATACGAACGGGCCTTTTTCCACCTCTTGCGCGGTTTCTGCTTCACTCATGCGACGCCCAACCATGTAGCGATCTTCCCCATGCTTGCTGGCCAGCTCACGAGACGTTAAACCGTTAGTCTCCTGAACCATAGCGACAACCCGCTCTATCTGCTTCTGACGCACGCCGCTTTTAGTAACAGCCTCCGCCGCTAAATGGCTGGTTTCTGGATCACCGGCTTTGGCCGCTGGTGTTTGAATATTCATCATAAAAAGCCTCCTCGTCTCACGACGATGATTGATTAACACAACTTTAAAATTGACCGCCTATACTGCCCAAGGCTTTGATGTGATACCGCAATAGAATCACTTGAAACAAACGCTCTTATCACATCCAGTTTGGCAGGCTGATAAACAATATTGCCCACCAAATCATCGATAGATATCTCAAAAAAATCACTTAACCCCACCAAAAGACTTAACGATGGATTATTGGCACTTCCCTTTTCGAGCTCATAAACATGCGTCTTTGACACACCAACCGCATCAGCAACAACCTGTAAAGACACTTTTTTAGCTTCTCGCAACTCAGTTAAACGATCGGATAAAGACATGCTCAACCACCATTTCTTATTTGCAAGTTGATAAAATACATACTGAACTGACCCGCACCAAAACACGCCGCTGACGCAAAGGCTCGTATAATTAAATCATCATTGAATAGACCAACAACCAGCGCGATCATGAACACATAAATCATAAAAATAGCTTTAATCATCACACCCTCCCCATAGCCAATGACGAACCAATCTTGCCAAGATCACTAAACACCCGCGCTTTATTTTCCTCTTTAAGGCGCTGATTCTCTGAATTTGCCGCATTCAGCTCACGATACAACTCGCGGATCTTCTCTTTTGTACCCTCCGCATCACCTACGCGGTTCAGCAAGTGCCCCATCATTTTGCGCTCTGCCGTGTAATTGACTTCATGTTCCCAACCTTCATACGAAGAAGCGCCATAGCAATAATGAGACTGACCAACCAAATGACCAGCTTTAATTTTTATATGGCCGCGAGAATTCACCCAAAGCAAACCCCACTTCTCTGGCAGCTCATCAGGGTTAATCATGCCTTCAGGACAAATGAAGTAGCGGAACGTCCCCATTCCCAAAACCTCGCCATTACGATGTGGCTTCTTCTTATCTGCCAAGAAATCGGAACGGCTGACCTTGCTTTCAACCACTACTGAAAAATCATAATCGTAATTAAAGCCCCATGCGTCTGCGATCTCACCGTAAAACAATGGACCAACCTCAGTAAAAGCGATCTTGCAATGCGCGCCATTGGCAGAAGGTGAACGCAACAGCCACTTTTGCGCCAACTCGTTTAAATTGTTATGCGTCATATCAAAAGCCATCCTCACGCCCTCCCTTCTAAAATATCTTTCAATCGGCCAATATTTTTAGGGCCGGCAGCACGACGATTTAACAGCTCTCGCTCACTCAATCGCTCGATTTTCGTTTCTGTGAACTCAGGCACCACAAACCGCTCACCGCGTGCAAACGCTTTGCAAACCTCGTTGTAATGCTTGCCAAACGCACGTTTACCCGCGCCAGTATCACGGCGGCGTAATGCCTGAAACCCAACACGTCGAGCCGCTTCCATCACCACCGAATGGCTAGGTTTCCAGCTCGCCACGTCATGGGCGTTATTCGCGGCTTCGAAATAGGCGTTTGCCACTTTTGGAAATTCGTTAAACAAATCGTTATTAGAATCAAACATGGCAGCCTCCTACCTTTCTTGTGGTTCAAACAATTCAAGCTGATTGACGTCTCTTTTTTCTGGTCTGGATGGCATGTAATCCACACCAATAAAATCCAGCGCCTCAGCCATACCTAATTTGTTGATGCAATAATTCCAAAGCTTCGGGTGAGTAATGGCCATACGCTGAAAGCGGTTTTCACCTTTCTCAAGATGCGCACCGTAAGCGCAGAACATACAACCCGTGCGCTTTTCGCCTTCAACAAATACGCCATTAACCGTTCTGTCGTCGTAGACGCTGCAATACTCAACATTGTTTTCTCGAATGTACTGCCACACATCATCTTCACTCCACGGCAACATCGGACGCGATTGAGGCGCCTTACCATCGAACGAATTACAGGTTTTTATCATTCCTCTACCGCCACCTTCTGATTGCATAACACCAACATAAGGAAAGCGCCCCATCTCTTTTTTATATCGACGAAATGGCTCTTTTTTGAGTGAGTCACAGCAGCTGGCCGTCACTTTAAAAGGCGCCTCAATTAACTTTTTCCAGCGCTCAGGAAGCTTGCTCCCTTTACTAAAAACACCATCTTTTCGTATGCCTGTTAAATACAGCTTTCTAGTCGCTTCATTGCTCGGCTTAGGGTTATAAAAACGAGATACCATTTCCGCAACTTTCTTACTGATCAGCGGAAAACCATCCTCCAAAACCACTTTGTTAAATGTCTTCTTGGGCCGTATTATTACAATTGGATATCCTTGTTTCTGTTTACGCTTAACAAACTGGACAATCTCAGGGTATTCAAGACCCGTATTAGAAAAAACAGCTGGCACCTCTGGATAAATCGACCAAACCAACTCTGCCAAAACAGTGCTGTCTTTTCCGCCCGAAAATGAGATATAGACCTGTCCATCAAAGTGCTCGTACCATTCGATTATTCTTTGCTCAGCCAAGAAAACCTTAATATCTAAATCTGATACGTTTTTATCTGATGCAATAACTGACTGCCCCATACTCACCTCACATCCAATCCGTATCGTGAATGTCGCTCAACGCATCGTTAACACCTTGGCGGTTATCGTGAACGATCGCTGGCGGTTGTGAGCCGCCAAAGCCTTGTGTTCGTCGAATCGTCGGCAATTCCTCGTCGTTCCAGCGTTCGTTGTTGATCCACGTTGCCGGGTGCGGTTGATATTGCTTCTGGTCGGCGGGTGCCGAGGCGTACAGATCCCCCCAAAGCCCAGCTTGATCAATGATGTTTTGTAAAAACTCACGCGCCGTAAATCGAGCCTGTTTAAGGTGATCGAGCATATCCCTCTTGCTCAAGTACCTTTTCTTCAAATCGCAAGACTTTGGGAAATTAATTTTCAAAAATGCCTTTTCAGCCGTCTTTCGCCCCGTCTTTTTTTGATATGCAAACCAAAAGTACTCAAACGCCTCGGTTAGCATTTTGTTTTTTTCAGTCACATCAAATGAAACAGAATCATCGATCACGGCTAACTCGTTCGATTCGCCAGAATCGGACAAGAGATCTAAGTTCTTAGTCTCTGTAGAAGTCTTTGTAGTAATCTCTGTATACGTCCCCCGTTCCAACGTAGGTGCCCCTACATCTTCACGTGGGGTATCCTCCGAATTTTCGGAGGAGGTGTTACAGTTGGGCGAAACACCATCATCAACAATCGGAAACGTAATACGGTCAATTTCGACAGCGACTGGCTCGATGAAAAGAATGTTTGATAGGTGATTGCCGCCAACAGTCTTGGAGCGCAGCTCAAGAGTGATTAAACCCGCATCACGTAAGCGCTTGAGGGAATCTTGAACTTCACGCTTAGTCATACCAAAATCATCAGCAAACGATTGATAAGAGCGCTGTAATTTATCGTCTGAAAACTTCTTTCGATGCCCAATAACTTGCCCCGTGTGTTCATCACGAATTTCAGTCGGGCGATACCAATAGAGGATCTCAGACAGCAACGTAATGGCCTTATGATCAGGACGACCAGAAGGCAAAGAAATCTGCTTGTACCAGATTTTAGGTGTCACATTACCAGTGAAACCAAGGCGACCAATGGCCGCCACAGTTTGGGTGATACTCATGAAGACACCCCCAAATCCATAAGGCGCACTACAGCATCAGCATCAACACCCATTCTCTTAGAAAACGCCAATAGCTGTTCAGGATGATCCATATCACTATCAAACAAGTAATCGCGCAACTGTGTAAAACCGACCTCATCACCATCGCGGGTAACGGCGTCGAAAATTTCCCCACAACCCAAACACTGTTTGTAATCGTCTGGTTCGCCATCCCAAACACCGGATGAATATTGATAACGGTCACCAATATTGATAACCGCATGACACTCGCAGCACTTGTGAGCTTTTCTAGCTTTACGGATAACAGAACGAAATGCAGAAGGGGCGCTCACAAACCACCTCCCAAACCTGCAGGCTTAAGAAGCTCATTCCAGCCGATCACCGCCGCCACAAAGCAGACAAC
Organism: Marinomonas sp. CT5; assembly: GCF_018336975.1. Classification (NCBI taxonomy): domain Bacteria; kingdom Pseudomonadati; phylum Pseudomonadota; class Gammaproteobacteria; order Oceanospirillales; family Oceanospirillaceae; genus Marinomonas; species Marinomonas sp. CT5. The sequence continues at coordinate 3,079,123 of NZ_CP025572.1, forward strand.
AATCACAAACAAGAAAATCTGATCAGCTTTATTCTTTAGAGTGAAGCCGATAACAACGAGAATAAGCGCAGACACCAAAGCCGCGATAGAAGGTGTGCTCATGCCTCACCCCCAATTCTCAGCTGCTTTTCTTGCTGATCAGTGGTGGCGACATTAAGTGATGCATTCTTCCCGTGAGCGCCGCCAAGAGTTAAACAATCAAAATCAAGGCCACGATTACCAGAAGACTTCGTGTCCTTAATTTTTGAAGGCTCTACACCTTCTAGTTTCTTGGCTTTGTGCTTAACAACCTCTTCAGGCTTATCGCGCTCACCAAAGACATTAACCAATTTTCGGCAAGCTGAAACAATCCAGCCCTTGCAATACAAGTCTGCTTGCTGCGCATTACCGCCATATGTTTTTTGAAACTCTTTACGGGCTTTTTCTAATTGAGGATAAATCACATCAAAGGAATAAGCGGCCAATTCTGCATCACGCTCCAAGCCGATAAATTCAACATAAGAGTCCCAAACGATACGACCACCATATATGCGCGGTCGTGTCCCATGCAAAGCATAAACGCCCGAAATTTCCATAATGGCCGAAACCAAAATATGTTCGTATTCCTTGATAGTTTTACGCTTAATTGGTCGCGAATACGTTGAAATGATATCCAGCTCATCAACATCGATACGGTACTTTTTCATCAGCGACATAGCTTGACGTTTTGCGGTTTCCGCTTCGTGTGGATTATCGGATTGAGACAAAGCTAAAAGCTTGCGGATTTTTGCTTGATAACGGCTATCCATACTCATGCCCACACCCCCGCTTTCCCTTTCAATTCAGGATTAAGCAGCGCGAACACATGCGCCTTGCTGCGACGACCCTTAAACATGCGAGCGATGTACCCCTCGCGTTCAAGCTCTTTAACGCCCTGCTGAACTTTATCAACAGAAATCTTGGATAAACTCGAAATTTCGTTAGGATCTAACAAGATGCGTGGCGATTCGCCAAATTTAGGTAGGTGGTATTGAATAGCGCACTGTACGCGTTTGGCGTAAACAGACAATTGATCAGATTTTTGACGTAACTGTGCCATGGTAAGTCTCCTTTCGTGAAATAGGGACCACCAAATCGAAGTGCGAATTTCAATAGGGTGGCCAGTCAAGCGGAGTTTCGCACTATCGGCACACGAAAGGAAAACCGACCTACCCGAAGGTAGCTCCGCCCAACTGACCATAACAGGCAGGCACAGGCGTGCAGACATAAAAAAACCGCTTAAATGGGCGGTTAGTCTGCCCTTTCGTGAATGTTCCAGAGTGCGAGTCCGGGTTACTGATTTTGCAGTAACGGTTAAATTATTAATCATTGCTCTGTACCTGTCAAATCAGATAAACAGAACATCGTGGACATCTTGTCCTAAAAACCTCTTGTTTCGATATTCAGTGTAAAGTTTTAGTGTTGGCGCGCTTTTCAACGTCCGCCACCAGTTTAGAAAACTCCGCATCATCAAACGCCAAAAAAGCCCGCTCTGCTACAAACGCAACAGGCGGGAAATAAGGGCAATCAATCACAGCGGAATAAAGGGGCAACGCACCACGATCAGCACGACGCACCACAAAACCCAAATCCATCAATTTAAAAATCGATTTTCGGACATTGCGCTTGGGTGACTCAGACAACGCGCTTATGGTCGGGATAGATAACGCCCTATTGGATTTGAATAAAATCCCCATAATCGTATGGTCTAATGTGTTAAGCTGACTAGACATAACCCCTCCTAGATGCCTCGCGGTGGCGCTTCACAGCGGGAGCAAGGCAAAAATATTGACGGTTGATAATTATTAATCATTTCCAAACCGTCACATCTTGAATAGATTATTAACAGAGATATGTTTTTAGTCAATATTGATTTTATTTTATATTCGATTTGATTACTTGGCGTTTCCTATAATCGACTTATATCAATGTTTTCAGGAAAGATTTACTAATCATGGCAAGAAAAAAGCTCGATGAAAGTGCGCCAGCGCCAACCATTGCCGCCGCACCGGAAGAAAAAAGCAGCACAGCAAAGGCTTGCGCTTTAGCGATGCAGCGCGTCATTGGCGCGTCTCGTTACGATATGAGCGACATAGCCTCTTACCTTGGCCTTTCCACTCAAACACTAAGCAACCGAATGCGTGGCATTACGTCATTTTCTCTCGAAGAAGCTTTGATGATCTGCAAGCTAGTCGACATCTCTCTAGAAGATGCCATGAAAATAGCAGGCATGACGCAAGAAGAATTCGAAAACGCATGGATATATCAATGGCGCAGACAAAACTTTGCAAAACACGTCGCGCATTTAGAAGCCGATAAGAAAATGCCGCGTTACAAAATAGCCGAAATGTGCGATTACAGCGAAAGCTGGATAAGTCGAGTGCTAAGCGGAGACGCTAAACTCACCCCTCGCGCCGCTCGCATAATTGAAAAAAGAATGGATCTGCCAGAAGAATGGCTAGACAGAAAACCACTCTCAGCGCCCAAAGGCACACAAATTAATTTCGACACCATTGTGAAGACCAGTCACCAGATTATTGCCGCAATAAAACAAGCGGGGTTTGACGTAGATTCGGATTTAATCGCTCCTTTCATCACAGCCGTGACACAGCTATATAACGCAAAAATGGCCATACGCGAAGGCTACGACCCCGAGACCGATGCCGCACAATTTCAAGCGATTATTGAGCAGCTGATCATGCAGTTAAAAATGAAAGATGGTGCGTGGAAACATTAATATTCTTATTGCTGACGCCTTGCCCACACGTCAGTAATTAAATGGATGGGCATGGAGCAATAACAATGAACAAAACCCTTTTGGTCTCAGCACTACTACTAACCACTGTTTCAGCGCACGCTGTTGACGCACCGCAATGGAATCAAGCGTCTATCGGATGGGTCGGGGCGTCTTTTGATAACAACATTGACCTAGGCGGTCTGGCCATCGCTGGCAACTATTTGGTAAACGATAACGTATTTCTGACGGGGCGGTCTGAATCGACTAAAGATGACATTATCAGCGGCAGCACAACCGTAAATTTAAAACTAACACGATTGTCACTCGGAGCCGGTTACCGTTACGAACTAAACACAACAACCGACTTATTCGGCAAAGCAACATTTGAAAGTTACAAGGCGTCAGCGTCAGCACCTTACCGCGGCTTTACGATTAGCGCCGAAGAAACAACAAATGGCTTGGCATTTGAAGGTGGTGTACGTTCAATGGTTCACCCAAATATTGAACTGGCCGCCTCGCTCTCGCTTATACGCATGAATGTAGATGCCGGTGAAGACGGTAACGAAACCAGCCTAAATGCATCAGCGGCCTATCATTTTAACGATAGATTCTCTGCAGGCTTAGGGGTTTCAAAAATGGAAGACGCAAGATTCACAGAGCTAAAAGCCATTATGTCTTTCTGATTACATTAAACACGCGGCGACAGCGGGAAACGCGATCGCTGCGCAAATCACATAGGCTTAACCTGCTCAAAATAAAAGAAGGGCCGTGGTAGTCTAAAAAAAGGAACTCACATGAAGAAAGTCAGCATCACGTTACTATTAAGCTCTATCGTAGCCACTCACGCATTCTCTCAAGCGGAATGGGATACACAAGACTACAAGTTAAAAAAACTAACAGGAAAACTCACACTTAGTGAAATGCGCAGAGGCGATAAAGGAATGCTACTTTCTCTTGGGCAAGACCTCTGTACCGATTCTGCAGGTAAGATTCATGTTAACCCAGAAGTCAAAGTGACAAATGTGGACCCTGCACGGGAATACGCCACAAAAATCGATAATAAGAGCTTCAATCTAGATATAGACAACAAACAAGTGAAACCAGAATACTTGGTAAGATGGCTCTCACTAAGCAATGCCGATCAACCATGCACCGAATTAATGCTGTCTAATTTCACCTACACAGTTAATTTGGTTGGCGGTGAAGTGGACATAAATAAGCTGATAATCTCCAAGTAAGTTTAAGAATTAGCTAAAGAAAAGGGAGTTTGTTTAGCATGGCTACGAGAAGCAACCAAGGGTGCGCAACAGCAGGCTTAAAACACTGCAGTCTAAATGACGGTTGATTTGATCTTGATTAATGAAAGCAGTAACATACACGCTCAAATTTTGACTATTGCGTGCAACAGGGATATAACTAATGAACCCACCTAAGGGTAAACCGCCAACTAGAGCGACTAGCACGCAAAAAAACAAACTTCAACGACGTGCTAATGCTGTTAATTAATAAAGTTTACAATTTGATTAATAGTGGTCAGATTGTCGGGGTTATTATCTTGGCTTTCCTATATATTTCTTATCATATAGTGGATAGGTTGCCGCAAAATGATCTCGCCGATTTCATTAGACAACTACTTAGCTTGAACTATTTTTATGCGATTCCACCAACGATCGTAATGTTAATTACCATCTATTGGGCGAATCGACAAAAAAAACTATATGAAGAAAAAATCGCCCACCTTTTAGAGGTTAGAAAACGATTAATGCATTCCAATGACGGAGATGGCAAGCAAGCTCTTAGGAAACATCGCACAAGCGGAATCAATAGAACGGAGATTGAAAATGACTGTTAACCCAGAAATCTTTTTAAATTCCATCATACTACTAGTTAGCATATGGGCATTAATGTTTCTAAATTATTCAATCATAAAGCCTACAAGAATCAACGAAAAAAGATTTAAGCTATACAAAATTAGGGACGATCTTGCGGTTATGGCGATCGAAGGCAGAATAAAAGAAAATTCTGATGAGTACATGATTTTAATAAACCTAATAAACAACTCAATAGCTTCGACTAAAGACTTTGAAATAACTAAATTCATCAATAGATTCAATAGATTACTAAAAGATAAAGCACTAAGAAGAAACATCGAACAGATTATTAAAAAAATTGAAAGAGATGAACTTCCTGATGAATACAGAAAGCTGGTAAAGCAATATTTTATCGTATCAAAACAGATATTTGCTCACAAATCATGGTTGCTCGTTAACCTGTTAACACCCTTCATACTTTTCTTCAAAGTATTAGGGACAATAATTATCATCTTTAAAAGTCTCAGCGCTCAACTTACTATTAAGCAAGAGCAGATCAAAGACGCTGAATCGTATTATAAGTCTACCATTCAACGCATAAGTATCGCTTAATATAAAGTAGCGTTATTGCTTATAAAAAGGAGGTCTAGCCTCTTTTTTTTATTTGCCACGCAACTCATCAATCAGCGCCTGATAATAAGCTACAACAAAAATTTTCTCATCTTCTTTTGCGCGCATCAATAGGCATTCTAATCGCCTGATGCGCTCCTCTAAATCCATATATTCCATAAGGGTTTCCTCCATCCCTTATTTTTTTATTCTCTTTACGTTTTTCTTACAAGAGAATAACGAAAGGTCTACACGATAAGCCCAAAAGTCTATCCGATTTACACAAAAACCGGACAGAGTGTCTGTCCGGTTACTTTTCATCACCGCAATTACACAGTCTAATGCAGGCCTTTTTCGTAGAATTGTCCCGTCCTGAAATAGGTTTACACCTAGGAGACCTATTATGGGGACATCAAGTAATACCAAGCGCAAGCGTACTCAACGTGACTACACAATGGGCTTTAAATTACAGATAGTGATGGCCGTCGAAAAAGGCGACATGACTTATAAGCAAGCTCAAAAAATCTATGGAATCCAAGGGCGATCAACGGTGCTGACTTGGCTTCGAAAACACGGCAAAATGGATTGGTCTACCAAAGTGAGGCTACCCATGTCTAAATCCCCGAAAGCCAAAGAGACACCTGCTCAAACAATCAAAAGA
>NZ_CP025572.1:3085058-3102783 GCF_018336975.1 Marinomonas sp. CT5
TTATCAAAAAGAATTACAACGCAATAAAATAAAGCCGTCGATGACAGATGGCTATGACTGCTACCAAAATGCGTTAGCAGAAAGGGTGAATGGCATATTGAAGCAAGAATTTTTGATTGGAAGATGCAGAACTTTTAAAGAATTAGAAAGGCATATTAGTGAGTCTATTGATATCTATAATAGGTATCGACCTCACTTAAGTCTTAATATGAAAACACCAGAAGAAGTGCATGAAAAAGCCAGTATGGAATCCATACTGGCTTAACAAAAAATCGTCAACTTATTTTAGGACGACACAAATGAAAGAAATTTATAACCAACAGTGAACGATATGACGGTAGGCCAGCGCCTAAAAACCGCACGGATCGCCGCCAAGATGTCACGGAACGAAGCAGCAAAAGCACTAAAATGCTCTATTCACACGCTCAAATCGTGGGAGCTTGATCGTCATCGCCCCAAGCCAATCACAATATGCCGAATCGAGGCGTTTTTTGGTCTCGATAAAGGCCATCTCACTGCTGACAGACACCACAATTATGACCAAGCAATGACCAATCTTGGTCGCGCCATCAGCCGCCTTCCTGCAAAAAAACAACACCACGCTCTACAAATAATCGAACATTTTTCAAAATTAATTAGCAACCGCTAAGTCCTGATATTCCTATCTTATCACTAAATTACTGTATAAAAATACAGTATATTTTGTTATTTTTATTTTGTTCTTTATCTTGCATAAATATATATTTTAAATATATATTTAATAAATAAACGCAGGAGATGACAAGATGTCACACGAAAACATAACGTTTTACCCATCAAACACCGCATCATTAAACATGACACAACTAGCCCCTTTGGCTATGTCTGCTTGCGGTTATCCAGTTAAAACAATCTCTCACCGTCTTTGCAAAGCCGACCCGACGATTAACCATCACTTGGTGGCCGCTCGTCAGCATTACGGCGCGCGTAACAACGCCCACGCTATTGCAATCGCCATTGCTCGCGGTGACATCAAATTCAAAATTGAAGCCCATTCAACTTACGCCAATGCTTTGCGCTGCGGTGCGTTTGCCTTCGCCATGTTGGCAGGAATGGTCGCAATACAAGAAACCCCGTTTGTCTTCAAGGACATAGACAACGCCGTTGCACGCACTACGAAGCATGTTCGCTCCCACAGAGGCGGCATAAAAGGCGGTCGACGCGACAACGCCCTCGACCTCACAGACCCACTTGACACTCTAATCGTTTAGGAGAATTACCCATGGCTCGCGGAAAGAACCTCGTCATATTAATTGGTAACGCAGGAAACGATGCCGAAGTGCGCTACATGCCATCAGGCGACGCTGTGGCAAATGTCAGCTTGGCAACGTCAGAAAGCTGGCACGACAAGCAAACAGGCCAAATGCAAGAGCGCACAGAATGGCACCGTGTAGCGTTTATGGACCGTGGCAACTTTCGCCTTGGTCAAATCGCTGGCGACTTCATTAAAAAAGGCTCAAAGGTTTATGTGGAGGGCTCCCTACGCACTCGCGAATGGGAAAAAGACGGCATCAAACACTACACAACAGAAATCATTGCCAATGAAATGCAATTGCTAGACAGCCGAGCAGACAGCAACCAACAGCCACAGCATGGCGGTTATCAACAAGGTTACGACCAGCACGGCTATCAGTCAGCGCCACAGCCTGCACCACAATCATTCGGCAGCTGGGGCAATGCGCCACAGCAGCAATACCCGCGCAAATAGGAGAACAAAATGGGAAATTTACTACTAACACGCAAGCCAGGCGAAGGCATCACGATAAACGTGCCAGCCAGCGAAAAAGACACAGAGATTCATATCAGCACGCGCCCCAACTCGCACAACCACAACCAAACCCGCGTGGCGATTGAAGCACCAAAGAACGTCAACATTGTGCGTGATGAGCTGATAGGCTGCGACCGCAAAGCCGCTGGACAGGGTGCCGCGTAATGTCTGGCTTCACGATGTCACGCAAAAAAGGGCAAAAAATCATCATCTTGAATGATCAAGCTTTGCCGCTGGCCATCATCGAATTCGGAAGCCGCAAAGGCCACCAAACCCGCTTAAAAATCGCCACCAATAACAATGGCGAAATAAGCAAAAAAGACTGCACGCGCAGCGATGGGGACCAATTCGCAGTGGGCGAAGTCGTGTTTTCTGTTAACGCAGGCAACAAGCCACACCGCACCGCGATCACCATCGAAAAATTCCCGCACTACCTACAAGTAGCGCGGTATGAAAACTACCAAACCGCTTTAAAAGCGAATTAATAGGGAGAGTTACTATGTTTTCTGAAAAACGACCAACAATGAACAGCGAAATCTTAATCGCAGCCGCCATTAGCAATGGCTATGACCACGACGAAGCGCGAGACATAGCACACGAATATAGCAGCCACATGGACGGCTATGACCTTGCTAAAGACCTAGACAAAAACTGTTCTTGGGATACGAGCCGCGAAACCGTAGATGAACTAGATGAAGTTATCGGTGAAGCAGAAGGCATGCTCAAAGCGCTTGAATACGAATGGGTTGCTCGAAACAACATACAGCAACCGCTAAAGAACGGCACAAGAATCAAAGACGGCATCATTGATGGTGTCTACGAACATCAAGCTGCTCGCTACAAAGTCATTAGAAACGGTGAAACAGCAGAAAGCTGTTCTCGCTTGATCATTAAATTCGAAGACGCTGTTTTAGTCGACCAACCTCAACTTGAAGGAGCAATAGCCTAATGTTTTTCAAAACCGCTACGTTATTCCAACTTAAAGAAACGGTCGACTTCGACAAACTAGAAGCCGCGCTTGCTGAATTTCCGTTAAAAGAAGTGGGCTCACAAGACGAGTTCACCTTTGGCTCTTTGCCGCTGATCCGCAACAGCGAAACATGGTCACTACGCTCTGGCGATTGCTTGCTTATGCGCTTCGCCAAAGAAGAAAAGAACCTTCCAAGCGCCGTGGTTCGTGAAGCACTCGAAGAGAAAGTGGCACAAATAGAGCTAATCGAAGGCCGCAAGGTAGGCCGTAAAGAAAAAGCCGACATCAAAGAAGAGCTGATCTTTACTATGCGCCCAACCGCTTACGCAAAGCGCAGCGATGTGTGGATGCACATCGACAACAAAGCAGGCTTTATTGCCATCTACAGCACCAGCGCGAACATGATCGAGCAATCATTCAAGCACCTGCAAACCATGCTTGGCAGCTTTCCAATGATGCCGTTACAAGCGCAAGTGTCACCGTCTGCCACCATGACCCACTGGCTCCTGATTAACGACGTACCCGCCAGCTTAGAGACGGGCGCAACGTGCGATATTCAAGAGTCACAAACAATGGATAAAGCAAGCATTGCGTTTAAAAACCTTGAGCCATTGTCCGACGATGTAACGCGCCATCTGCAGCAATGCATGAGCGTGAAAAGCCTCGCGCTAAAACTAATTGATCCAACGACGATTAGTTTTGTTTTGCACGATGATCTGACTATCCGAAAAATCAAATGGGACGACCAGCTTAAAGAGGCGGCTTTCAGCCACTCAGACGGCGGTGCCTTGTCAGACCTAGACGCTAACTTTGCCCTAACCAGCCTAACCACGCGCGAATTTTTCTACAGCCTCTGCGCTTGGTTTGAAATTGCAGCGCCAGAACAGGAGCAAGCAGCATGAACACCCACTCTATTGATTGGAACTTAAGCGGCCTCGCTGGCCATGACCACCTCGGCAACGAAATCAGTGTCCGCGAATTAGCAATGGCACTAGAGGGCTACGAAGAGCTTTTAAGAGTCGTCAATTTGTCAGACAGCATGCGTGATTCACTTGCCAAGCAAGCCGCTGAAAACTACCGCATCAAAATGCAAAACGAACGACAGCAGCGCACGATAGCTGAGCTAGAAAGAGCCCTAAATAACACTAACGTACGCTTCAGCAACTTGCTCAACGAGCACACGGAAATACAAAAAGACGCGGCCTACTCCGCCCTAGCCGTCTACGCAGACCCGCGCAGCTGGGCAAACCCGCGCGACGAACATGGCGAACTGCAAACCGACTACCGCAGCGTGTTTATTAAAGGCTTCCACGGCTTCGAACTCGCCGCGCAAGCACTACAACAAAACAAAGAACAAGCGGCCTAATAAGGCCAACAGGGAGAGTCATTATGAACTTAAAGCAAGCTATCGAAATCACTAAACAAAACCCAGATTTGAATATTTTTATTCCTCTGAAATACGACCTTGGGTTGATGGTGAGAAAAGCAGAAAAGCCTAACAAAGTGCCAGCGTATATTTTGGAAAAAGCCCCTTTCTTAGATCAATACGGTTACGAAGTTTGTGTTCATCAGCTAAGCAGCATCAAGAACCGAAAATCCAAAGGAAATATTAAAAAGGGCATTCCTAATGCTCCCGATACATGGGCGCCATGGGGAATTGTAGAAAGTGACCTTCAAATCAAAAGTTTAATGCTGATTTAACAGGGAGAGTACCCATGAGCAACAACCTGCAAGATTTAAACAGCTACCTCTTTTCACAGCTAGAGCGCCTGAACAATCCAGAATTGAAAGGCGACGAGTTGAAAGACGAAATCGAACGCTCAAAAGCCGTAACAAATGTCTCAAAAGGCGTTGTTGAAAATGCCACTTTGCAGCTTGAAGCCGTGAAGCTAAGAGTGGAATACGTAGGGCTTAACAACAATCAGACGCTCCAAGGGCTGATAGGTAACGGCAAATGAAAGGTGTATGGATCAAATACACAGAGCAAGAGCTGGCTTGGGTTAAAACGCATTGCACACTGCCTATTTCCGAACTTCACCAGCAATTTTGCGAAACATTCAGCCGCACCGATGTTGAAGCAAAAAACCTTGCCGCGCTGCGTAAAAGGAAGGGCTGGTTAACAGGTCGCACAGGTTGCTTTGAAAAGGGTAACCGCTCTTGGAACGCCGGAATGAAAGGCTACAACCCGGGCGGCCGATCAGTCGAAACCCGCTTTAAAAAAGGCAACATGCCAAAAACACATAAGCCTGTCGGCTCAGAGCGAATAGACAGAAAAGATGGTTACGTGATGGTAAAGACAGCAGAGCCAAGAACCTGGCGATTAAAGCACATCGTCGAATGGGAAAAAGTACACGGCAAAGTGCCAAAGGGTCACAAACTTTGGTTCATCGACAACGATCGCACCAACTGCGACCCAAGCAACCTGAAGTTAGTCACCGAAGCCGAAAACGCAGTAGTCAACATCATGGGGCTTGGCAAAGCGCACCCGGAAGCCAAAGACACCGTGCAACTGTTAGCGCAAATAAAAATCGCCAGCACTAAACGCAAAAATGAAAAATTAGTATAAGGAGCCAGCATGAAGCCTTTGATTTTAAGCAAGACAGAAAACACCATCATGTTATCACTGGCGCTGGTGTTGGCCGCTGTGTCGGTTGTGTGCGAAGTGCTGCTATTCACAGAGCAAACCGTCATGCCTATCGACACCGCCCTCGCGGCGATTGTCGGCCTTGCTTTGGTGTGCTTTCAGTTCCTATTTGCTGCGCTTGCCCCTAAGTTTTGGCAAGCGCGCCAGCGCACAATCGCTGGCGTTATGTACCTAATTACCGCTGTGTTATTTGCGATCAGCCTCTCGGCCACAGCGGGATTTTTCGAGTCACGATTCCAAGAAAACCAGCAGACACAATTGCACAACTCAAACGACTACAAACTAAAAATGTCCGTTGTTGACGACCTAGAAAAACAAGAAAAAACACTAACAGATTCCGCCAACGCCGCGAAAGAAAAAGGCAACGCTTGGTATGCTGGACAGCTGCTCATGAAAGCATCAGAAGCAAGCGAAAATCGTCGCGCTGTTATCGGCCAACTGAGCAACGAAACAACACCAAACACCGACGCAACAACCGCCCTAGTCTCTGTTATTGGCGCGGGACGTTGGGCGCTTTGGATCGTCTTAGCGGCACTCGTCGACCTATGCCCGCTCGTTGCTTTTTCTTGCTACGCCGTGCGCCAAACACCAGTAAAAACAGGCATTACAGACGACCAAACACCAAACCAAACACCACAAAAAACACCAAGCGTTAAGCCAAACGCAGAGCAAAAAAACCAAACAGACGAAGCCAAACACAACGAAACAGGCCGCCCAACATTGGAAGAAATTAAGCAAGCAATTAAGGGCATGGAAAGCGGAGAAATCGGCGTAAGAGCCAGCATGCGCCATGCCGAAACAACCAACTACCAACGCACAAAACAAGCGTTAGAGGAGCTAACAAAAGAAGGCTTTCTAACAGAAGAAAACAACAAATATTACCTTACAAAATAACGGGGAAAAACATGGAATCAATACAGGCAAAAAACATCAAGCCACAGATAAATAAACAATCCGACTTCTTTAGTTGGCAGCTGTTTCTCTATGTGCAAAAACACCCGCAAGCCACAGAACAAAGAATCTACGAAGACAAAGATTCAATGCTCTATATCGGATCGACAAGAGACGAAGGCTGGATACATGCACAACAACTTAGAAACCTTTGCTCAATGGGGCAAAAATTACAACGCTTTGCCTATGGCCGCAAGCACGGCACCGAAAGCTGGAAGGATGTCACTGACAAGTTTTGGTCAGAGTACATGAAAAAAGGAGTCTGCTCGATACATGACGACATTGTTCATAAATGGAAAGAAACCGACAAAGACAGAACATGCGAGTACTGCGGTGAATACGAAACAAAACACACCGTACTGAAACCAGATGTTGAATGGCGAAAACCCCTTAAACAATAGGACAAGACGATGACAAATCGAACCATACAATCAGAACTAGAACTGTTCAAAAAAACAGGCAACAGCACCCACGCGCGCTGGGTAGCAAACGAACTGATCAACGCCCAAGCCGACAGCAAGTTTGCAAGCATCGAAAAGCAGCTAGACGTTACCGTTGGCCACGCCAGCGGAGGCGACATTAAAAGCAGCTTGCTTTGGGCGGTTCTTGACTTGGCTACAGCCGGGGAACGAAAGCTACGAGATGAGCTTGAGAAAGAGCGCGCACGAAATTATGGCTTTAAAACTAGATCAGGTGGCGTGGCGATGGAAAGGATTAAAATAGACAAAGAAAGCCGTGATCAAATAGATAGGCTTTTCTCGGAATTCGTAGCAGGCTCAGCAAGACGGCATCACGAAGAACTTCACGGCACATTCAAAAATTACCCACACATGATGCAAAACGAAATCATGAAAGAAGCACTTATGGAAATCCGCAACCGTGGCCGCAAATGGCCAGAAGCTGGCGAGATCGCCAAAAACGCCTTAGATAAAGCAAAGTCCGTAAATCAATAAGATTTCATCATTGCAAAAGGAGAGCACAATGAGCTTAATAAAACCCAAATGGCCCCGCAAGCAACGCCTTGCTGACTATGCCAAGAACAACTTTACCGATCCAGAGCGCGAGCTGCCTCGTCTTCGTCGCCAACTTAAAAAAGGCGAGTTACCAGGCGAATTAGAAGGGTCACTGTGGTTTGTCTGGATATTGCCCGATGGCCAGCTAGCCTACGGCTACAGCGAAACCACACCCGAGAAACCAGAAGAAAGACGCATCGAGCCAGTAAATACAGGCAACCCACTGGCGGATGCAATTCTACTAAAACACGAATTTAGACAAGGCATAGCAACACGATGAGCCCAAGAAAGCCCAACAGACTCGCGCGCAACTTAAAAGTAATGCGCAACCCAAGCGGGACCTATTACTACTACAAAATGCCAGACGGCAAAATGGAGTCGTTGGGCAAAGACATTCCTGAGTCAGTCGCCATCGATGCAGCGACCGCGCTTAATATCGCACTGGCGGATCAAGAATCCTTAGTAAATCGAATTGCTCGTCGCGCGGAAGAGCTGCGCAACTACAACCCAAGCAATCCGCCCATGTCGCAAGTGTTGGACGAGTTTAAACACTCTGTTTTATTAGCAGCATTAGAAGCGAAAAAACAAAGCAAAAACACGGTAGACATTAAGCTCAGCAAACTAGATGAATACATGGGGCTGTGGTCGAAAATGCGAGTGCAGGACGTACGCACGTTTGATCTAAACAACTTGCTCAAAACCAAGACGCCACACGCCCAACAAAAACACGTCCCGCTAATACGCGACATATTTCGCTATGCGATCAACGCAGGATATTGCGACATTAACCCAGCCGAACAGCTAAAAGCAAAAGAGCCAGAAGCTCGCAAGCGCCACCGCCACACATTCGACAGCTATATGGAGATTTACAAAATTGCGCCGCCCTGGCTAAAACGCGCCATGGATATTGCTTTATATAGCCTGCAGCGCCGTAGTGACTTGGTAGACATTCAAATTGCTCGTGACATCGACATAAAAACGCGATCAATCAAGATACTGCAGCGCAAAACACGCAACTACAAAACACCGGTACACATTAACATCGCAATGGGCGAGCCGCTGTGGAACGCTGTAAACGACGCCATCACCAGCACAACACACTGCCCTTACCTAATCCATTGCAGACCGCTAAGAATGGACAGGCGCGACCGAGACGCCAAACCACACCCATTCGCAGTGCTGCCCGACTACTTAACGAAAAAGTTCAGAGAATGGCGTGATAAAAGCGGGGCATACAACCACCTGCCGCAGAACGAACGGCCATCGTTCCACGACATCCGCGCGCTCGGCATCATGCTCTACTTCAAAGCCGGTTACCCGAAAGAATACATCATGGCACTGGCTGGCCACGCCACCGAAGACATGACCAATCACTACATAGACGGCCACGAACAAAAAGAAGCCCTACAAGTAGCCGCCGGACTCGACATCAGCAAAATAGACATGAAAAACATAAACTGGAAAGACCAGCGAATACCGCGAGAACTCGCCAAACTAATCGACGAAGAAGAGAGCTGAACGCTCTCTTTTTTTATACCTGAACGAAAATGACAGCAATATCACCCACCTCGCCAGCACACAACACATACCAAAAACCCTTAAAACACTACCAAAAAACGGATAACAAAGGATAAGAAATGGATAAAGTAAGGATAAACAGACACAAAAAAAAGGGCTTACAAATTAACGTAAGCCCTTGATTCTATTACTAAATTAGGTGGTAGGACTAGGCGAATTCGAATCGCCGACCTCTACCATGTCAAGGTAGCGCTCTAACCAACTGAGCTATAGTCCTAAAAAGTGTTGGCTATTATACGCAGAGGTTAGCTTTTGACAAGCCCTCGTCGTTATTTTTTAAAGCCTTTGTTTTAAAAACATTATTCCGTAACGGGAACCAGTAATTCATGGCCAATGACTTCATCAATTAAAGCGTAAGGCACTTTGTACTTTTTATCTTTGAAGCGCACCAGAGCATAGTCATAGCACATCTCGATTACGGTGCAGTTTACGATGACACCGTTATCGATGACACGCACAATATTATAGTTTCTTAACGTTAGCGCCATGACACCTTCCCCACTTTTAAGATTCGCCTACCTCTTTGAGTTTTTTCTGTAATTGGCGAATCTGATCTCGATAACCTGCCGCCAATTCGAATTTTAGCTCTTCTGAGGCTTGCATCATTTCTTTCTGCAATTGGATCATGGCTTTACGAACTTGAGCCACGTCTTCCATGCTTTCCACTTGGTAGTCTTTGGCGGTTTCAGCCACTTTCTTCGTTTTATTACCGCGTTTGCCTGCCCCTGGGTTGTACGCCCCTTCCATGATGTCTTCCACGGATTTGGTGATACCCGTTGGGGTAATGCCATGTTCTTCATTATACGCTTGTTGCTTTTCACGACGACGTTCCGTTTCACCAATCGCCCGCTCCATAGAACCAGTGATACGATCGGCATACAAAATGGCTTTACCGTTTACGTTACGGGCGGCACGACCAATGGTCTGGATCAACGATTTTTCTGAGCGTAGGAAGCCTTCTTTGTCTGCATCTAGAATAGCAACAAGACTCACTTCAGGAATATCCAAACCTTCTCGCAGTAAGTTAATACCAACGAGAACATCAAACTCGCCAAGTCGCAGATCTCGAATGATTTCAACACGCTCAACGGTATCAATGTCTGAATGGAGATAGCGAACTCGAATACCATGATCACTCAAGTAGTCGCTTAAATCTTCTGCCATACGTTTTGTCAGAGTGGTCACCAATACACGCTCACCAAGTGGTAGTCGTAAGTTTATCTCTGACAATAAATCGTCCACCTGAGTTACCACAGGCCGAACTTCTAGAATCGGATCGATCAAGCCTGTCGGACGAACAATCTGCTCGACTACCCAATCTTGATGCTCTTCTTCGTATTTACCCGGTGTCGCTGAAACAAAGATGGTCTGCGGTTTGATTTGCTCCCATTCTTCAAAGCGCATTGGGCGGTTATCTAATGCGGATGGCAAGCGGAAACCATATTCCACAAGGTTTTCTTTTCGTGACCTATCGCCTTTGTACATGGCTCCAATTTGCGACACGGTAACGTGGGACTCATCAATGACCAGCAGTGCGTTATCAGGTAGATAATCAAATAAAGTCGGTGGAGGCGAACCTTCTTCTCTTCCTGATAAGTAACGCGAGTAGTTTTCGATACCATTGCAGTAGCCTAGCTCCTGCATCATTTCTAAATCGTATCGAGTTCGTTGATCAAGACGCTGCATTTCGACCAGCTTATTCAAAGATTTAAGCTGCTCAAGGCGTTGATCCAACTCCACCTTAATGCGCTCAATTGCGGCTTGCACGGTTTCTTTTGGTGTCACATAGTGGGTTTTCGGATAGATGGTAACGCGAGGCACTTTGCGAATGGTTTTGTTGGTCAAGGGATCAATCATCGACAAGGCTTCGACTTCGTCATCGAATAACTCAATACGAATCGCAGTATCTTCAGAGTCCGCAGGAAACACCTCAATCACATCCCCTCGAACACGGAAATTACCGCGCTCAAGCACCAAGTCATTTCGGCTGTATTGCAGCTCTGCTAAACGACGCAGCACAGCGCGCTGATCAATACGATCACCGCGATCAAGGTGCAGCATCATTTTTAAATAGGATTGTGGATCGCCCAAGCCATAAATGGCGGAAACCGTCGCGACAATAATAACGTCTTCGCGTTCTAACAAGGCTTTTGTTGCCGATAGACGCATTTGCTCTATATGTTCGTTTACTGACGCGTCTTTCTCAATAAAGGTATCCGACGCAGCCACATAGGCTTCTGGCTGATAATAATCGTAATAAGAAACAAAATATTCGACGGCATTGTGAGGAAAGAACTCTTTAAATTCGCCGTAAAGCTGGGCTGCCAAGGTCTTATTATGCGCCATAACAATAGTTGGGCGCTTCACTTGGGAAACCACATTCGCAATAGTATACGTTTTGCCTGAGCCCGTTACCCCGAGTAGCGTTTGATGAGCTAAGCCTGATTCGACACCGCGAACAAGTTTTTCGATGGCTTTAGGCTGATCGCCTGCGGGTGAATAAGATGAAACAACCTGAAACTCTTGCGACACGGATATTTTCCCTTAGCTTTTCAATTGACCTATTAGATTAACAAATTTTGCCATAGACGTCTGGTATTTCGATCATTCCTCACCTCCCTATTTGGCTCAATACATCATACAAAAGACTGATTTTCATCTTTACCAATACCACCACCACATATAACATTAAGAGATATTCTTATAACAAAAATCAAAACAGACACAAATGCAATCAAACTAGGTTTGCTCAATGACGAACCTAGATAAAAACCTCCTAATCAAGATTTTTAAGCGAGTAACATGACTAAATTGGAGAAGTTCTTTCCTGCAGCCGCTTGGCTAAAAGGCTATTCGCGAGAAGATATGCAAACCGATGCAGTAGCCAGTTTTATTGCCACTATTTTATTGATCCCTCAAAGTATGGGTTACGCATTACTCGCAGGACTGCCTGCTGTTACTGGCCTTTACGCGGGCATCATTCCTGCTATTTTATACTCTTTCTTTGGCACTAGCCGAACCTTGGCTGTTGGTCCTGTTGCCGTCACCTCTATGATGACGGCCACCATAGCCATGCCATTTGCTTTACCTGGTAGTGAAAATTATGCTGCTATCGCCATGATGCTGGCATTTTTATCTGGGGTGTTTCTAATATTAATGAGCCTGTTTAAAATGGGTTTTTTATCTAACTTACTCAGTCATCCCGTCATTTCTGGCTTCATTAGCGCTTCCGCCATCTTAATAGCAGTGGGCCAGTTCAAACACTTAATTGGTGTTCAGGCCCATGGCAACAACCTCATAGAGCTCGCACAAAGCATGATGCTGCACATCAATGACATTAACTTCCCGACGGTCATTTTAAGCGCGATATCCATCACATTTTTAATACTATTCAAACGTTATTTAACGCCCATTCTGAGCAAGCTAGGATTAAAGAAAAATACCGCTAACATGCTAGGGAAATCAGGCCCCGTTATTGTTGTCATTGCCTCCACAAGCTGTGTTGGACTATTTTCTCTAGACTCTTTCGGCATAAAAATCGTTGGTGATATAAGTACCAACTTGCCCACTATTCCCTTCGAAAAATTTACTATAAACATGATGCTCGACCTTATACCAGGAGCAGTCCTCATCAGTATTGTCGGTTTTGTTGGATCCGTTTCTGTCGCACAATCGTTTGCCGCAAAACGTAAGCAAAATATTAACCCTAACCAAGAACTCATAGGCTTAGGCTTAGCTAATTTAAGTGCGGCATTCAGTTCATCTTTCCCAGTTACTGGTGGCTTTTCACGATCAGTGGTCAATGTCAGCTCAGGGGCAAAAAGCCCAATGACTGGCATACTCACTGGATTGTTGATGCTGGTGACATTACTCTTTTTCACACCACTTTTTTATTATCTACCAACCGCTGTATTAGCCAGTAGCATCATCATATCGATTTTACAGCTTATTGATTATAAAGACTTCTTGAGGTTATACCGCTTTTCAAAACAAGAGGCATTCGGTCTATCTGCCACCTTTTTTGTCGTGCTGTTTGTTGGTATGGAGACGGGGATAATTGTTGGGGTTTCTTTATCTTTGCTGTTTTTTCTCTGGCATACCAGCCATCCTCATATTGCTATGGTGGGTCGCCTACCAGGAACGGAGCATTTTCGTAATGTGAAACGTTTTGATGTTGAAACAGACCCTGAAATCATCACCATTCGCATCGATGAAAACCTATTCTTTGCTAATGCCAGAGTTCTAGAAGATTATGTACTCGCCTTAGTGTCAGAACACACAGACATCAAACACCTGATTCTTATGTGTAATGCTGTCAATATGATTGATGCTAGCGCATTAGACAGCTTAGAAACCATAGATGATCGATTAAAATCAGCCAAAGTTATGTTGCACTTTTCTGAAATAAAAGGCCCTGTAATGGATAAACTGACAGGCTCTAGCTTAATAGAAAACTTGAGTGGAAAAGTGTTCCTCACGCAACATCAAGCCATTAATGCCCTAACCCAAAAAAAAGCGGATATCTAGTCCGCTTTTTATAGTGAATTCACCCAAGTTAAACGGGGAAGACTAGTTTTCTAAATCGTCGTTCACGACTTGTAGCAAATCCTTGTTACGCTCTAAAAGCACATTCCCAATTCCCTTCACTTGAGACAATTGATCAATAGAACTGAAGTTACCATTGGCCTCTCGATAAGCGATAATGGCTTCTGCTTTTTTCGCCCCAACACCGGACATCACCGCCGCCAATTGAGCGGCTGTAGCGGTATTAATATCCAAAGGTATGGCAGCAAAAAGTGAGAATGGCATAAAAGCCAGAGAGGCGATAAGAAGTGAGCGAGAAACGCAAACACGTAAAATACGCTTGATATTCATCATAGAAAAATCCTTTTCATATTCTTTTAAAAAGATGGCATCTTGCCAATAAAAAACCACTTATCGCAGCAAATCATTTGATACAAATAAGTGGTTTTAGATTAAAAGCTTTTTAATCAGACTTCAAGGAACTGATCGAGCAATTTAGACAATCAAGCCTAAATCAGCATTAGCCTTGGTTAGTGCAGCAATAGGATCAGCAGCCTGGGTAATAGGTCGTCCCATGACTAAGTAATGACTGCCTGCTGCCATAGCTTGGGCCGGAGTCATGATACGCTTCTGATCACCCTGGTCAGAACCTACAGGACGAATACCAGGCGTAACCAAAACAAAGTCTTCTCCTAAATCTGCGGATAACATGCTGGACTCTTGAGCGGAGCAAACGACACCATCCATTCCAGACGATTTGGCCAAGGCTGCAAGACGCTTAACATGCTGTTCTGGCGTTGCATCGATACCAATCTCCACAAGATCACTTTGATCCATGCTGGTCAGCACCGTTACAGCAATCAATAACGTATTATTGTCTGGCAATTGCTGTAACGCATTGGCAGACGCTTCCATCATACGACGACCACCAGAAGCGTGGACATTTACCATCCATACACCCGCTTTAGCGGCCACACTCACCGCATTAGCCACAGTATTCGGAATATCATGAAATTTAAGATCTAGAAATACTTCAAAGCCTAACTTATGCAATTCATCTAATATGATAGGACCCGATGTAGTAAATAGCTCTTTACCGACTTTCACTCGACACTGCTTAGGGTCAAGTCGTTTCGCCATCTCAATAGATTGCGCCATGGTTGGGTAATCTAGGGCAACCACTATAGGGGATTGGCAGCTCATTCAGTGTCCTCTTTCTCTCAGTTTCTATCGTTTCGTTTTATAAATCTAACAATGCGCGGTGATGTTACTCACCTTCCAATCCATGAATCGGCTTAACCACACCCCAATTTTTACAACTTGGGCACTGCCAATGTAATTGATGACCCGGAAAACCACATTGGCGGCATTGATATTTATGTTTTGCTTGCACTAACTGATCAATCAGCTCAAAAAGCACCACCAAGTGTTGCTGGTTATATCCTTGAGAATCTGCCAGTTGTAAGCTAATGAGTTCTTTAAACCCTTTGATTGTTGGATGTTGACGCAACTGTTCAACCAAGAACATTTCAGCATAATCTTTATCCGTTTCCATATAATGCTGAACCAGCGCCATAATCAGCGCTGTGGTTGGCTTTTTCTGATTTTGTTCTTGCAAAAACTTAATATAACCACCACTTCCCCAAACCTTCTGATAGCACTCTTTGAGTTTGGGAATGATAATGGAAATAAATTCAGGGTCTTGCTCAGCCGCATGTTTTAACTCTTTAATTGCGTCACGGTAGCGCCCTTGACTATTTAAAACATCCGCGGCACCAATACTTGCTCGAACACAGCTAGGGTCGACTTCTAATGCTTGTTTATAATATTGAAAGGCCTGCTTCCACTGTTCTTTCTTATGAAGGTCTTGTGCCATTTCACAATGAAAATGCGCTAAGCGTTTAATTTCTTTTTTCGTTGGCGTTTCTTTAATTAATTCCGCACCAATTTGAATGGCCTTATCCCAACTCTGTTCAAACTCATACAAATCCACCAACAAAGCCAAAATCTTCGGCTGAAACTCGCTTTTTTTCGACGTTGACGCCATGTTGAGTAGAAGGCGGCTTGCTCGATCTAACAATCCCGCCGACATAAAATCACTGGCCAACTCCAATTGCACCATACGCATTTCACGTTGTGAGATCTCAGGTCTAGCAAGGAGAGTTTGGTGAATATTGATAGCTTTTTGAATTTCACCTTTCTTACGAAATAAATTCCCTAAGGTTAAGTGAATATCAAATGTATCGGAATTGACTTCTAAAGAGTCGACAAAGGCATCGATAGCCTCAGAATGTTGATCATTAAGTAGATGATTAAGACCACGGAAATAATCCGTTGGGATGCTTTTTTTGCTCTGCTTACTTTTTTTGGTCGTATTTTTACGCCCCATTGTCCAGCCGATAAAGAGCGCGACAAATAGAACCAAAAACAACCCTATTTCGGTCAACTCAATTACTCCTTCCCAACAGAAAGCTCTTTAGTGATAGAAGCTTTACGTAAGGCATCTACTTCTTCGCGTGCTTTTTCATATTTACGAGTTAGCACTCTGATTTCACGCTCACTACGCAAATACGCCACAGAACTAACTAAAAGAACAGCCAGTGCGCCACAAGTAAAAGATAAAATGATGTATAAAGCGACACTTAATTCAGGGCCGGACCAGAAAACAAGATCAAGAGAAATAAGCTGCGGATTTCGGATGGCAAAAAACACACCCACGGCGAGAAAGAAAACAACGAGGACGGTGTAAATAACTCTTTTCAGCCATTTAAGCATAAGACAACCTACCAAAAATAGAATGGCTATATTATGCCGTGTAAGCTCTTAGATTTCGAGGCATAAGATGTAAATTAGTTAAGTTCGTTGATCTCATTGCCATCAGGTAAATTGACCAATTCTCTCAATTCCTTGCCTGGTTTAAAGTGAGGCACGTATTTCGCACTCAACTCAACCGATTCCCCTGTTTTAGGGTTTCGACCTATCCTAGGTGCTCGATAATGCAGAGAAAAACTACCAAAGCCTCGAATCTCTATACGCTCACCATTAGCTAATGAATCAGACATATGTTCAAGCATTGCTTTGATGGCTTGCTCAACATCTTTCACTGGCAAATGGGATTGCTGATCGATTAGCAGCTCTATCAGCTCAGATTTTGTCATTACTGTCCTCTCGACTATATTTTGACCATACTGTAAGACTAGCTAAATTCAGAAAGAAAGCAATAAGTTAACGCATTTTAGAGCGGTTTTTGCGTATTTAATTTTATTCAAATAGAGAATATTACGAATGTCTACCTTACACAACTAGCATAGAAGCAGTCTAGCTTTTATAATATCGCCAATATTCAACACATTGGAAGAAACTATAATGAGCTATAGCAAGATCCCAGCGGGCAAAGATGCTCCAAACGATATCAACGTAATCATCGAAATTCCAGCACAAGCGACTCCAGTAAAATACGAAGTCGATAAAGATATGGACGCACTTGTTGTTGATCGTTTCATGACAGCACCTATGTTTTATCCTGCGAACTACGGCTATGTAAACAATACATTGGCTGACGACGGCGACCCAGTTGACGTATTGGTTATCACGCCATACCCAGTTGTCCCAGGCGCTGTTATTCGCTGCCGTCCTGTTGGCGTACTAAACATGTCTGATGAAGCGGGGATGGACGCTAAATTAGTTGCTGTTCCTCACGAGAAACTAAGCAAAGAATACGGTCATATCCAAGATGTGAACGACATCCCACAATTACTTCGTGATCAAATTGAACACTTCTTCGAAAATTACAAAACCCTTGAAAAAGGTAAATGGGTAAAAGTTGAAGGCTGGGCAAACGCTGAAGAAGCGAAAAAAGCCATCGTTGAAGGCGTAGAAGCATACAACGCTCAATAATTCTATGACACGAATTATAGATATAAAAAAACCGATCCTAAGTGAAGTGACCCCCAATAGTTGGACTATCCAATTACTGGGGGTCTTTTTATGTCTAAATACCACAGAGCGTTTAAGTTAAAATTAGCCACACTTGCTCAATATGAAAGTTCAAGAGAACTCGGTCGTAAATTCGGAGTGTCATCAGGACAAATCCGTTACTGGTCATTAGTTTTTCAAATACATGGCGTTGAAAGTTTTCGTCATAAAGGCCATCCTTATTCATCTCACTTCAAGTTAAACGCATTGAAATCCATGCAAGCAAATCAATGGTCTCTTGCTTATTGCTGTGCTTATTTTGA
>NZ_CP025572.1:3417045-3537907 GCF_018336975.1 Marinomonas sp. CT5
ATCAAAAAGAATTACAACGCAATAAAATAAAGCCGTCGATGACAGATGGCTATGACTGCTACCAAAATGCGTTAGCAGAAAGGGTGAATGGCATATTGAAGCAAGAATTTTTGATTGGAAGATGCAGAACTTTTAAAGAATTAGAAAGGCATATTAGTGAGTCTATTGATATCTATAATAGGTATCGACCTCACTTAAGTCTTAATATGAAAACACCAGAAGAAGTGCATGAAAAAGCCAGTATGGAATCCATACTGGCTTAACAAAAAATCGTCAACTTATTTTAGGACGACACATTTTATAGACGATAGCTTATATAGAAGCTTAGCTCTTAAGAGCCAAAAAAGCCCCTGCACTTGCCATAATACCGCCCGCTGTTCTATTTAACCTTTTCATCGAACGTTCCGACTTCATAAAGCGTCTCGCCTGAGAAGCCCCAACCGAAATCAGTGTCAGGCCTAATAGCAAAGCCACAAAAGTTAGAAACGATGCCAAGACAATATCAGACGCACTTAAGATGGTTAAATCCATAAACGTCGGCAAGAACGCCACGTAAAAAAGTATTACTTTAGGGTTAGACGCAGAAATCATGAAGCCTTGAATAAAACTCGCAACTTCACTATTCACTTCTTGCAAATCATTTGCTGATGCCGTCGAAACAGGTGATACCCACATCTTCCATCCCAAATAAATAAGGTACGCGGCACCAACATAACGAATGACAAGAAACACTTCTTCCCAAGCGGAAGCAATGGTCGCCAAACCATAACACGCCATCACCAAATAGATGATATCGCTCATCACCATACCAACACAAAGTGAGAAGCTTGCTCGCGCCCCTTTTGAAATACTTCTCGCTAAAATGGCAAAAATCCCAGGTCCTGGAGTAATACCAAAAATAAAAATAGCGAGAAAAAAAGTAATGCCACTCTCTAATGTCATGTCCAGTTCTCCATAAATTTTAACAATTACCCAGCAACACCACAGCCAGCTAAAACCATTTTAGTAATAAATTGTTTAGCCTCTTCATAATCACTTTCTTCCAGCTCATCTTTCTGCAGCATGATTTTCACTTGAGCGTCAAAGTCCGCATACGTCTGAGTCATCGCCCAAATACTAATAAACAAGTGTTCGGTTGATACTGGTTCCATTAATCCCTTATCGACCCATACCTGTATAGTCGCTTTTTCTCGACTGAGCTCAGTCACAAACAGATTTCTTAGGTAATCTAGAACAAACTTTTCTTCTCCAATTAACGCCATCGCAAAAATCTTTGACGCATTCTTATTGGTACGCGACTGATCTATTTTTTCGCTAATGTAACGCGTTAAATTATGCTTTGGTCCTTCCTCAACATTAAACTCACTGACAGAATCTAACCAAAGACGAAGAATGCGCTCTAAAACAGCCTCTAAAAGATCTTTTTTAGAACGATAATAATAATGGACATTCGCTTTAGGTAAACCTGCTTCATCCGCAATCATTTGAGTGGTGGTTTTAGCCAAACCTTGGCGAGCAAAAACTCGTTCTGATGTTTCTAAAATAAGGGTTTGATTTTGAGCACGGATATGCGCTTTCAACTGATCTTTTGGTCGTTTAACTTCGGTCAAGGATTGGCCTCGCTGTTCAAAATATTGCTAAAGGGGGAATATTTTCTATATCGGCTTACCATCCTGTGCGATAAGCAAGAAGAATAACATTCTTTACAATAGGCTCGAAGCTTTAAGAAAAAATTGCATAAAAAAAGGGAGCCGAAGCTCCCCATTTCCCCTCGTAGCAGAGACCTTAGACTATAGGCATTCGTCATAAGGCTAACTACTACACCACGTTGGCACTGTGATTGAGACGCTGTAGAAATACCACGTACATCAATGTTCTTGATCAGCCCTACTAACTTACAATTAGTAAAGCTATATGAATGATTAAAGAGATTATAGACAGCTGATTGAGCAGTGCAATAGGTTAGAGCAAAAAACTTGACCGATCGATCAATTTTTTTAGTTTTTAGTCATTTTTAAGGGCAGAAGACTTAGAAATACGGTTTCTTCCTTTCTTTTTCGACTGATACAAAGCTTCATCGGAACATTTTAAAACCCATTCAGCAGGTTCACCAGATAACGCAAAAGCAACACCAATACTCACGGTAACATTCACTTCAACTGTTTGATTTTTTTTAGCGTCAAAAACTTCAATATAATTACTTTCGATATTTGCCCTTACTAATTCTAAGGCATCATCAACTTCATCAAGGTGTTTTCCGCGAAATACAATGGTAAATTCCTCACCACCATAACGAAAAGCACGACCAGGATTGGCAAACAACTTTAATTGAGCCGCAACACTTTTTAGTACTTTATCCCCCATATCATGACCGTAGGAATCATTAAATTTTTTAAAATGATCTACATCCACCATTGCGATAGCGTAATGTTTAGGTAGTTCCAACAACAGCTCATTCAACGCCCGCCGCCCAGGTAGCTTAGTCATATCATCCAAATACGCCATACGATGACTTTCCATCAATAAAAACCAAACCCAAAGCACAAACTGAGCAGAAAGCAAGGCATCAAACTGAATATCAGATGAAACAAAACGACTGATTACCAACAAACTGACGATACTAATGAACCCACTGGCCCGAAAGGAGTCACCACTGAACCACCAACCCACAACAGTTACAGACATGCTAAAAAACAAAACACTCCACAAGAGAACCTTAGACCAACTAACACTTGTAGAAAAAAAAGCATGATCCAAAAAGGCTAAAGATACCCATCCCAGCTCAATGGCGTAACACCAACAAATCAGCATAAATACAAATAGAATTCGATTGACTACAAACCGATTAAAAAAACCTCTTTCTTTAACAACACCAAGTAAAGCAATACAGAAACAAGAAACTACCAAGTAGGCTAACGATGCAGATTGATCTGAATCCCCGTAAAGCTTTGGAATAAGCAAAAGTAAAATGAGAATCAACACTCGGCCTTTGTTGAAATGCCAAGCAAGTAAAATTGCAACACCCGCTAAAATGAAAGGCAGAAAAGGCAGTAAACTGAACCACAAAGGTGGTAACAAGCCGACATACAAACTAGCATAAACACTGGCTAGCAAAATGATGCATGGAACAAACAATGAACCTAAACGGTCAAGCATAAAAAAATAAAACCCATCGAATGATTCGATTAAATACGATCAATATATTGCCCCGAAAATGGTTCTATTTCATTAATAATAATGTGAAAACTAACTGATAAGGAAAAAACAATGGGATTACTTGTAGATGGCGAGTGGGTCGATCAATGGTACGACACAGAATCGAATAAGGGCAAATTTGTACGTAGCGAATCTGAGTTCAGAAACTGGATTTATCCAGAAAAGGAATGCCAACCCGATAACCCAAGTCATTTCCCCGCACAAGTTGGGCGCTATCACCTGTATGTCTCTCTTGCTTGCCCCTGGGCACACCGAGCACTTATTTTTATTAAACTGAAACAGCTTGAAGATATAATTAGTATCAGTTGTGTCCACCCGGACATGCTTGAAAATGGTTGGGAGTTTAAACAAGACGACCACTTCAAAGATCCAAATATAGAACTTGGAGACCCCCTACATCATTTTGATTTTGCTTATCAGCTCTATAAAAAAGCCAAACCAAATTATAGCGGGAGAGTGACGGTTCCAATTCTTTGGGACAAAGAACGTGACACTATCGTCTCAAACGAATCATCAGAAATTATCCGTATCTTCAATCGCGCTTTTAATGACATCACTAATAACCATCTGGATTTTTATCCTGACCACAAAGCTCAAGAAATCGATGCAATCAACGAGCGCATTTACCACACGGTCAATAATGGTGTATACAAATGTGGTTTTGCCACTACCCAAGAAGCATACGAAAGTGAATTGACACCACTGTTTGATACATTAGATTTTCTAGAAGAAAAATTATCAAGCAGTGAATATTTAGTCGGTGACGAACAAACTGAAGCCGATTGGCGTCTATTCACCACATTGATTCGTTTTGACGCGGTCTATTACGGCCACTTTAAATGCAACCTAAAGCGTATTTTAGATTACCCAAAGCTCAATGCTTACTTAAAAAGGCTATACGATATTCCTAATGTAGCAAGTACCATAAATTTACAACATATCAAACGCCACTATTACTATAGCCACAAAACAATTAACCCGACGCAAGTCGTTCCAGTTGGGCCGGCTAAATTATTTCCTTAAAGATCAATCAACTAAAAAATGAAATTAAGGCAAATTAAAGAAGCATTGGCTAAAGTCTATTAAAGTGACGTATTTTTAAGGATAATGAACTCACTTTTTTATTCGTTACTGCTTTAACGGAATCTACAACTTGCTAGATTCCGTTAAAAAATACAAATATATGAGACTTGTGGTTCTTTATGGAAAAAAAAATACTCTGGATCTTATCTTTTGCCCTAATATTAATTTTGTGGATAAAAGCTGGACCTTTTAAAAGTGAAATAGATGACACATCTCAAGATGAGACAGCCGAATCAAGCTCACTTCAAGAAGACTCGGGAGAAGCCACATCGGATGAAATTAGCTACTTTAAATCTCACCCCATTCAATCTGAAGTCCCCGATTTTGCAGCAATAACAGACATTAAAGAACGCAAAAAAACTTTTTTTAACTACCTCACTCCATTTGTAAACGAAAAAAACAATCTTATTTTAAAAGATCGAGAGCGCCTCAACGCTCTATTAAATAGCAACAAAAAAATGTCCGCAAAAAATAAAAAATGGATCTCAACACTTCGACAAAATCATAAACTTAAAAAGCAAGATGCGTATTCTAAAGACGACATAAAAGCCCTGCTTAATCGCTTAGATATTATTCCGGTATCGTTAGTTTTAGCTCAAGCAGCTAACGAATCGGCATGGGGAACTTCCCGTTTCGCCACAGAAGGAAATAACTATTTTGGCCAGTGGTGCTTCCGTAAAGGCTGTGGATTAGTGCCTGAATCACGAAGTGATGATGCCGATCATGAAGTTAGAAAGTTCCATGATGCTCGTGAATCTGTATTTGCTTACATAGACAATTTAAACACCAATGCTGCCTATAAAAAGCTCAGAAAAACACGTTTAGAGCTAAGGCAGAATAATGAGGCCATAACAGGTCTTGCCCTTGTTCACGGCTTAGAGCACTATTCTCAACGAGGTCAAGCCTATGTAGAAGAAATTGAAGGCCTAATAAATTACAACAAACTTTGGCGTTTCAACCGAAACCAAGCCAAAGCTGCGCCCTAGGAAGAATATTAGCTTCATTGAAGCTGAATGTTATAAAATGCAATTTAATGACATGAAATTGCATTTTCTGGGGTGGCTAAGCGCTCACCCCTTCATTACAATACCTGATATTTCACCCACTCTTAAAACGAGGAAATTCAATTGGCCCGTTTACCTGTTATTGTTGGCTTTGGCGGAATCAATTCGGCTGGTCGTACCTCTTCACATCAAGCATATAGACGAATTGTCTTTGACCTTCTTCCAAATTCAATCCAACAGGATGTCCTACTCGACCTTGCTACCATTACAAATATGGCAGAGTACAAAAATGGTCTGTGGTACACAGATAGTGGAGAAGCGTTAGACCCTTCAACACTCATTGACAGCATTGGCGAATCATTACTGGCACGTACTCTGATACGTCGCATTCACCCAAGCCTATTTGATGTTGACCATGTTGTTTTACATAAGTCGACGACCTTGCACGCTACGGACACAGAAGAGAAACTTTGCTTCACGATCAAAACCCGTTCTCTTCCTAATGACCGCCCTACAAACTGGCAAGTTACAGAACTTTCCCCCACTCTCAGTAAAGTCGTTGTTGATGGTAATCTAGAGACGTTCATAAAAGACACTAAGCCACTTTCTGTTAAAGCAGCAGGACAATTACCAACTGGCTTTGATCCATCTAAACTTTATCAGAGCCGTAACCATCCTCGTGGACTACAAATGACTGTCTACGGTGCATCGGATGCTATTCAAAGTAGTGGTATTGACTGGGAAATAATCCGCAATAAAGTTGCACCAGATCAAATGGCAGTATATGCCGCTAACTCAATAGGGCAAATGGACGATTTAGGCTTTGGTGGCATGCTCAAATCCGCCTTAATGGGCAAAAGAACCACATCCAAACACTTACCTCTCGGCTATGCACAAATGCCAGCAGATTTCGTCAACGCCTATCTTTTAGGAAGTGTTGGTAATGTAGGTACATCCATTGGCGCCTGCGCCACTTATTTCTTCAATTTGGAAAAAGCCATTGATGGCATTAAATCTGGAAAGTTCCGAGTGGCTATGGTTGGTGGCAGCGATGCACCAATTACTCCCGAAATTATAGAAGGCTTTAGAACCATGGGAGCCCTTGCAGAGGACACCGCTTTGCTGGCTCTCGATCAGATAACCAACCAAGAAGAGCCCGACCATACTCGCAGCTGCCGCCCATTTGCTCATAACTGTGGTTTTACTATTGGCGAATCTAGCCAATGGACACTACTAATGGATGATGAGCTTGCCATTGAACTTGGAGCAGAAATATTCGGTGCTATTCCAGCGGTTTTTTCTCATGCTGATGGTCATAAGAAATCTATCTCAGCACCAGGTATTGGTAATTATTTAACCATGAGCAAAGCCATGGCTTACCTACAAAACATAATAGGCAATGATGGTTTAACACAACGCACTTTCATTCAGGCTCATGGCACCAGTACACCTCAGAACCGTATTACGGAGTCTCATGTACTTAGTCAAGCCGCCACCAGTTTCGGAGCGACAGCGATACCAGTTGTCGCCATGAAAGCCTTTCTAGGACACTCTCAAGGTACCGCCGGTGGAGACCAATTACATTTATCATTAGGTGTATGGAAAGACGGCATTCTTCCAGGTATCACAACATCAAATGCTATTGCCGATGATGTTTACCAAGACGGCCTAAAATTTCAGCTTAAGCATGAAGCTTACGGGAAAGACTATTTTGATGCAGCATTGCTCAACTCAAAAGGTTTCGGCGGCAATAATGCAACCGCTGTTTTGCTATCCCCTACGCAAACAATGAAAATGCTTAACAAACGCTATACTGCAGAGCAAATGAGCGATTACAAAGCGAAAAACACTGATGTTGCAGCTGCTGCGGAAGAGTATAATCAATCCGCAATTCGAGGAGAAACTCTTCCTGTCTACAAATTTGGCTTCAATGTACTTGGTGGCGAAGAGCTAAACATTACTGACAAAGAAATACGCCTACCAGGTTACGACATGCCAGTAAGTCTTGACATTGAAAATGAATTTAGCGATTTAAAATAATTCAAAAGAAAATCTAGCAGACCTAAAATCAAAATTTTATGTCTGCTAGATTCTTCTCTAAAAAGTCCAACAATAAACGTGTTTTTCTAGACATTAACTTTCGTTGTGGATAGATAGCATAAAAGCAGATTTCGTAACCTTTATACTTAGGTAACAGATTCACTAACTCGCCGGACTTGATGTATTTAGCCACTAGAAAATCTGGCTGATAAATGATCCCCAAACCAGCTAAAGCGAAGCGTGTTAAAGCCCCACCGTTATTAGCAATAAAAGCCCCAGAAGTAGTAACAGTTTGAGAGACACCTTCTTCATCTGTTAATGACCAGCGATTTGCGATTAACGCATTACTGTATAACAAACAGGAGTGGTCAACTAAATTCTCTATGCAATCAAGCTCTCCATGCTTTGCAATATAATCCGGCGACGCACAAACCACGCCTCTTGAATAACACAAGGGCCGTGCCACGAACTGATCGCCACCTAAATCCCCACCTCTAATCGCAATATCAACACCAGACTCAGTCATGTCCACCCGTTTATCACTAAAGTCTATATCTAAAACTATTTGCGGATACTGTCGGTTAAATCGATCTAATAAAGGAATAAGATACGATAAGCCAAAATCCATAGGTACACTTATTTTTAATAGCCCCTTTGGTTTTTGTGTCAACTCACCAATTTCAGATTCGGCTTCTTCGATCGCATCAAGTATTGCTATACAGTGCTGGTAATATTTACGACCGACATGAGTAATACTGATATTCCGAGTGTTTCTATGCAAAAGCTTCGAGCCCAATTCTTCTTCAAGAAAATTAATGTAACGCGTCACCATAGGACGAGAAATATCAAGTGAGTCGCTGGCCAACTTGAAACTTTCCGCTTCATATACACGGCAGAACACTTTCATTGCTTGCAGCTTATCCATTCAATCCCCCTTATCAGCAAAAGTTCACTCATTATCATTTCTTTTTAGTAAATATTGAATTGTTTTTTAGATGGATTATTTATTTAAAAAAACAAATTACACTCTCCCTATCTTTAAATCTAATAGAGGAAAGTAATATGAAACTGCTCACTATTGGTGCACTCGCACT
Organism: Marinomonas sp. CT5; assembly: GCF_018336975.1. Classification (NCBI taxonomy): domain Bacteria; kingdom Pseudomonadati; phylum Pseudomonadota; class Gammaproteobacteria; order Oceanospirillales; family Oceanospirillaceae; genus Marinomonas; species Marinomonas sp. CT5. The sequence goes on from NZ_CP025572.1 coordinate 3,425,483, forward strand.
TACATCAAGTATCACTATGGCTGCAGACTACCAGATTGATCCTGCCCACTCTGCAGTTGTATTCAAAGTAGGACATTTGGGTGTTAGCACAACCGTTGGACGCTTTAATAATTTTGAAGGTGACTTTACTTTCGATAAAGACCAAGCATCAGATAGCGCATCATTGACTATACAAGCCGATAGCATTGATACCAATCACGATGCACGTGACAAACATTTGCGTAGTCCTGACTTTTTAGATGTAAAACAATTCCCAACACTAACTTTCAAAAGCACTAAATTTGAAGGAGATAAACTCACAGGTAACTTAACGATTCATGGCGTAACCAAGCCTGTTAGTTTTGATGTTAAGAAAATTGGTGAAGGTAAAGATCCTTGGGGTGGCTACCGCGCAGGGTTTGAAGCAACAACGACCATTCAACGCAGCGATTTTGGCGTAACTTACTTTATTCCTGGCGTAACCGATGCGACAGAAATTGAAGTTTATGTTGAAGGCATACGCCAATAATCAATCAAGGAAAGCGATCATGTACGAAGAAGCCAGCAATTCAACTATTTTAATGCTATTAAATACGGCAGTTTACCCTTTTATCGCCGCACTAATAGTCAGCTTTATTGCTGGCAAGTTAACACGTGCATCATCCTATCTTGGTTACCTTGGTGGCTTTATTGTCGGACTTGGCCTGATTCATTCAGGCCTAAGTTTCCCTCCAAAGCAGGCCATTGATAATTACACTGTAAGCGCATTGATCGGTATTATCTCGATTCTACTCTTAACTTTAGTAAAACAATCACTTCCAAAAAATGCGCTAAAGATTGTGTTATTTGGTTTTTCTTTTTACTTTTTACTTAACCCAGTATTAAGACACTCTGGAGCTATTATCAGCCTAAGCTGGGCTATTGTGAGCGCCCTTATTGTAATGCTCTATTTATTTCTTTCTGAGCAAAGTCTTATACAAAAAATGGACTCTAATAAACAAAGAAGTCTTTCGCCGCATTTATTAATTATAGGCCTAATGGTTGTAGCTGGTAGTGCGGCTCCGGTTATATCAATTGGTGGCAGCTTGTTGATTGGGCAGTTACTAGGCGCTTTTGGCGCAGCGACATTTGGTTATCTGATAATTGGCTATATCACGAATAAAACAGTGAATTACGCTACTATTCCAGCAATTCTAATACTCGGAGGACTGATTACCCAAAGTCATGTGCTTGCAGATATACCATTAAAAGTAATGCTTATGATTACTGCGAGCATCTTCTTGACACCTATTGCCATTCTCTTAAAGGGCAAGACAAGTAATAAACAAAGTATTGTTATTATTCTAAGCCAAATTGTCGTAAGCGCCTTGGTAAGTGGATTAAGCCTATGGTTAGTTTGGCCAGAAAGTAGCCTCTACTAAAACTAATCTTTGAAAATAGACCGAGAAGATCGCCATAACGGCAAGATACACGCCGCTATGGCGCAGTTTATAGCACCGTAAGACAGCAAATAAAAAGAATCCGTTTCACTAATATTTAAATGCATGATAAGAAAAATATAATTTGGCAATACAATAAAAAACCAAATCTGAACAATCAGAAAAAAACGCCCAAAACCAGAAAGCCCTTTAACCTTAGCCAATAACCAAGCCATAAAATACAAAGAAACAAAAGTTGATAGCACAAATAATAACGACATTCCGACAGAAGGTCGCGTGGACACACCAACCAAAGCAGACCGCCCCATCAACAACTCTGGAGCGGAAGAGTACCAAATCACTCCAACGATCATCTGAAGGATAAAGACTAGCAACACCGCTTTGTGGTTTATTTTGTACACATCAACTCCTTAAGTTCAGCTTGCCCTTAAACAACTATTAACCTGCTTGATACAGCTCTTTCACCAAGTTTCTCAACTTTGATCGCCATGGGCGCTGCTTAATCCCAAAATGATTAAAAACCTTTCGACAAGACAAAGATTGTCTTTTCATCATTGAGACCTCTTCTATTTCAGGAAAAGAATCTCCAATTGCTTCAACTTCGACCTGCGCTTTCGAATCAAATTGGCTAGATGTTGCTAAAATTGCTTCAACCAATCGAATCCAACTAATTTCTTCTGCACAACAATAGTGATAAATGCCTTTATTCTGAGAGCCATAATAGCCCTGATTGACCATAGACAAAACCACACGAACTAAGTCAGAGACAGGAGTTGGGCTGCCGATCAAGTCATCTTTATATGCAAGGTTAACACCATCTTGAATCAGCCCAAGCGTTCGACAAACGAAATCATCACCTTTACCACTAAATAGCCAACCTGTTCGTAACACAATATTATTAGGGTTACTTAGCACAATAGACTCAGCCTCAATTAAGGCTAAAGCATATGGCTCCTCCCCATCCGGCTTATCACTTTCTGTATAAGGCGCATCTTTGTTCCCAGAAAAAACTCTAGCACTACTAATCATAATCAGTGGCGTTGTTTTTTGTTCACTAAAATAGCGTAGAACTGATAAGTATTTGCTGTAATCACTTTGTAAGGCATAACGTAAACTCAATGCATCAATTATTACATCAAACTTCATTGCCTCTAATTCTGCTCGGCGCTCTAAATCCAACAAAAGTGATTCATCTGGACATAACCATTCAAATTCATTCTTTTGTTCAGACAAATTTAATAAAGACGAACCAACTTCTGTATTACTTCCCAAAAGAAGAATACGAATAGGAGCATTAATATCTTGTATATTATTCAAAGCAAGTCCTCGTTCCACCTAGGAAAAACCCTCAGTAGGTTATCACATGTCTGTTGTGCAATCTGCTCCACACTTTCTTCTCTTATTGACGCAACGCATTGTGCAATAAGAGGAATTGAAAGCGGAGTATTATCATCACCCTGAAAACCACAAAGAGGCATATCAGGGGAGTCAGTTTCAAGAACAAAAGAACCATGATCTAGCGCAGCCAGAACACGGTGTGCTTTTTTAGCCCTCGGATACGTAATCGTCCCGCCAATACCAAGAACAAAACCTAAATCAATAAAACGCTTGGCTTGCTCAAAGCTACCATTAAATGCATGAACAACGCCTCCGTAAGAAAAACCAATCTCACGCAAATATTTCAGTACCAAATCATAGCTTTTTCTAGCATGTAAAATAACAGGTAACTTCAATGACTTAGCAACGTCTAGCTGACGAGAAAAGAAGTCTATTTGAGTTTTCATATCCACAGCATTAGGCCAATCATCCAAACCGATTTCGCCCACAGCCACTACACGCTGAGCATCGCATTGCTCACCAAGCACATCAATTTGCTCGAAAGAAGCTTCAGATAAAAAATAAGGATGCAAACCATAGGCGGCACGCCATGAAGGGTAACGCCCCACTAATTTTGCTAATTTAGACCAACTAACAAAAGTTGTTGCTGGTACTAAAAAACCACCCACTTTATTTTCCATACACCGTAAGATCAACGAATCTCGCTGCTCATCGAACACGTCAAAATCTAGATGACAATGGCTATCAATATACATATACAAAAGATTACATTATTTGAGAGGTAAAGTACTAACTTATCAAATCACAGAGACAAAAAAGCCGCGCAAAAATGCGCGGCTCTCTGAATAACACTATAAAGTTAGCTTAAAGTACTGGCCCAGCCTTTACAATAGTGTCAGATACGGTATCGAATTTCTTAAAGTTCTCAACAAACTGAGAAATCAAGTTCTTCGCTTGCGCTTCATAAGAAGCCTGATCAGACCATGTTTTACGTGGGTTCAATAAAACACCATCGACACCAGGAACTTGAGTTGGAACATCTAAGTTAACATCCTCCAAATGCTCAGTTTCGGCATCAGCTAATACACCAGATTGAATCGCCGAGATAACTGCACGAGTCGTTGGAATACTAAAGCGCTTACCACCTTGACCATGAGCACCACCAGTCCAACCAGTATTTACCAGGTAAACCTTGCTCCCGAACTCTTCAATACGCTTAATTAAAAGATCCGCATACACATCAGCAGAACGAGGGAAGAAAGGCGCACCAAAACAAGTAGAGAAGGTTGATTTAATACCAGTACCCGCTCCCATCTCAGTTGAACCAACCAAAGCGGTATAACCGCTCAAAAAGTGATAAGCTGCTGCTTCTTTTGACAAAATGGAAACAGGAGGCAAAACGCCAGTCAAATCACATGTTAGGAAGATAATCGAATCTGGTTCACCTGCACGATTTCCTGCGGCGCGTTTTTCAATGTGCTCACGAGGGTAACCAGCACGACCATTCTGCGTTAAAGAGGTATCAGCATAATCAGCGACACGTGTTTCAGGGTCTAATACAACGTTTTCAACAATAGTACCAAACTTGATCGCATCCCAAATAATCGGTTCATTTTTTTGCGAAAGGTCGATAGTTTTAGCGTAACAACCACCTTCAATATTGAAGACCGTATCTTTACCCCAACCATGCTCATCATCACCGATCAAAAAGCGCTCAGGATCGGCTGACAAGGTAGTTTTACCTGTTCCAGACAAACCAAAGAACAAGGTCACATCGCCTTCCGTACCAACGTTTGCAGCACAGTGCATTGGCAATACATCATGAGCAGGTAACAAATAGTTTTGTACAGAGAACATGGCTTTTTTCATTTCACCAGCATAGCGCATGCCAGCAATAAGCACCTTACGCTCAGCAAAATTTAGAATCACACAGCCATCAGAATTAGTACCATCACGCTCAGGATCACAAACAAAATTTGGCGCGTTAAGAATCTGCCACTCACTTTTGCTTGACGGATTATAAGTCTCAGGACGAATAAACAAGTTACGACCGAACAAATGATGCCAAGCCGTTTCAGTACGCATAATCACAGGTAAATAATATTCGTCTCCCGCACCAACATGAATATTAGACACATACGACTCTTGGCCATCCAAATAAGCAACAACACGATCCCAAAGTGGAGCGAATTTCGCTTCAGGAAATGCGCGATTTACCGGCCCCCAATGAATACTATCTTTACTGGACGCTTCTTCTACAATAAAGCGATCCATAGGAGATCGACCTGTACGAGCACCTGTTTCAACAACAAGTGCGCCATTATCGGCAAGAACCCCTTCGCCATTTTGCAGGGCTTTTTCCACCAGCTGCGGCGTAGTTAAGTTGGTATGAATAGTCGTTACGTCTGATGCGGAGTTCATGTTACTAAATCCTCTGAACGAAAAAGGTTGTCTAATCATTTCTATAAAAAGTGCCTCAATACGACAATTCTGCTTTTGATGACCTATTAAAGCACTCTTTTATATGAAATTTTTTCTCTGTGAAAAACATAGTAACAAAACAATCTAAAAAAAAATATTGTTATAACAATATGTTATTTTATTACCATTATGAAATTTTTCAATATCATCTAACCCATTGTTATATATAGCAATTACATTAAAAAACGAAGAAAAACAAACAACTTTAGCTCGATATATCTCCATTCAACCGTATATTTTTGTAGTTTTCTTTCTTTTTTGTCAGCTTTCAACTAAATAGAAACCTTCTTACTGACTTAAAAACTGGCCTAAATAGCGAAACTAACTATGTGCCTATCTACGACAAAACCTCTTAAATCGTAAGGTTTATATTAAGAATTCCTAAAAAAATACAATTATTTGAGCTTTTCTTCCTGTGATTATGTCCTGAATTCACTCTCTTCATGGTAAGATTCTTTCTTCAATTCCCCCTACAATTGTTCAAAAGGTTGATCGATATTTATGTTAAAAACGAATCAGAACTGCAATATAGGATTTGTTGGCCTGGGTGTCATGGGTAAGAACTTGGCCTTAAATTTAGCCGACCATGGCTACCGAGTTGCAGGTTTTGATCTTGACGCGCATAAAATACAAGACGTTTTAGACACCGAAAAAGCTGAACGCCCTGATCCCTCTTCTGAAGCTCGAATTATTGGCTGCTCAAGTATGGAAGATATGCTAGCCAACCTAGTTAAGCCACGAGTCATTGTTGTTCTAGTCCCTGCCGGAAGCCCTGTCGATGCCGTTTGTGACAACTTAATCGAGGCAGGCCTTGAACCAGACGATATCGTTGTCGATTGCGGAAACAGTCAATGGACAGACACGATTCGTCGAGAGGCCGACTACAAAGAAAAATTCAAATTCTTTGGTACAGCCGTTTCAGGTGGCGAAGTTGGCGCACGTTTTGGCCCATCTTTAATGCCTGGTGGTGACGCTGACTCATGGAAGTACCTTCAGCCAATGTGGGAAGCGGTTGCTGCTAAAGTTGACGAAAATGGTAAGCCTATCGTGAGCAACACGCCTGGCAAACCTGTAACTGAAGGCGAACCTTGTACTGCTTACCTAGGGCCAAATGGCGCAGGCCATTACGTTAAAATGGTTCATAACGGAATTGAATATGCCGACATGCAGTTAATTTGCGAAGCTTATCATCTACTTCGCTCTTTGCTGGGTTACGAACCAGAAGAAATTGGCAAATTATTCGAGAAATGGAACCAAGGCGTTTTAAACAGCTACTTGGTTGAAATCACGGCGGATATTCTTCAGCAATACGATCATACAACCGGCGCCCCACTTGTGGACATGATACTAGACAGCGCAGGTCAAAAAGGCACTGGTCGCTGGACATCCATCAGTGCAACACAAATGGGCGTACCTGCTGGTATCATCAGTGAATCTGTCTATGCACGCGCTCTGAGCACACTAACTAGCGAAAGAGAACACGCAGCAGGCATTCTTACTGCCGAGGTCGAAAGCGGTGAAATCCTTGCAGAAGAAGTCGAAAAAGCTGTCGAAGAAGCATTATATTGCGCAAAAATTTGTGCTTACGCTCAAGGCTTCCAACTAATGCGCGCCGCAGAAAAAGAATATGATTGGAAATTCAACTTCAGTGATATTGCTAAAATCTGGCGTGGTGGCTGTATCATCCGAGCCTCTTTCTTACAGAAAATTGCTGATGCATTTACTAAAACGCCTGAACTCGAAAACCTACTACTTAGCGATTACTTCGCCGATGCTATGGCAAGCAAGCAAACAGGGCTTCGTAAAGCGGTTGTCCTAGCAGCGCAATCAGGCATACCGACACCATCGCTCTTCTCGGCATTGGCCTATTTTGATGGTTACCGCTCTGAAGTGCTACCAGCTAACTTGCTGCAAGCACAACGCGATTACTTCGGCGCTCACACCTACGAGCGTGTCGATGCGGAACCAGGACAAAAATTCCATACTTACTGGCAAGAAAAAGGCCGTCCAGAGCGTAAAGCTTAAGACACCATTCTTATAGTAAAAAAAACGCTGACTTAGCAATAAGTCAGCGTTTTTTTCAGCTTAAAATACAGGCTACTACTTGAGATTATAAATGAGCACTTTGAGTCTATTTATAACAAAGTATTAGCGAAAGTCGTATTTATGGCTTCATTTTCTTTTCCATTGAAGTCAGCATACCTCTTAACATCCCTACTTCCTGCTGATCCAACCGAGAACGCTGGAAAAGACGGCGGAAACGCGTCATCACTTGCATCGGCATGTCTGGGTCAAGAAACTCAGTTTGCACTAATACTTTTTCCAAATGCCCAAGTAAATAATCAATTTGCTCTACATTTGCCGCAGGCACATCCCATTTATTTGCCACTACTGGGGCATCTTTCATCAACAGCGTTTTCATACGCAATTCGTATGCAATAACCTGAACAGCCGCACCTAGGTTCAATGAGCTGAATGTCTCCACGGAAGGAATATGTACATGATAATTGCAACGCTGTAACTCTTCGTTGGTTAATCCTCGATCTTCACGACCAAATACAAAAGCAGTCAGTAAACCTTCTTCGTAAACCAAATCAGCCGCCTGCCTTGGGTCCACCAAAGGCCAAGGAATATTACGCTCTCGGGCGCTTGTACCAATAACAAGCTGACAATCAGCCAAGGCTTCCTCTAACGTATCAACAACCACTGCGTTATCTAAAATATCCGTCGCACCAGAAGCTCGGCTTACGGCCTCATCGCTAGGGTATTGCTTAGGTGCAACAAGATACAGATCCGCCAACCCCATGTTTTTCATTGCTCGAGCAGCGCCCCCGATGTTGCCTGGATGCGATGTATTTACAAGGACAATTCTTACTTTATTTTGCATTTTATGAGGTACCAATAATAGCAGTCGAATAATGCGGCGTATCTTAACAGATATTTACCTAGATGCCGCAAACCGATCAGTTTTTAACCAAAGTTTCACTAGTAAAAAATACTCTGCTGCGATAGAATTCGCGCTCTTATTTAGGCACTTGGTTTTGTATCCTTTATTCTTTTGAAATTTGCTCGAAAGAATGCGCACAAGCTGACTTGGCGCAGCAAAAAGATAAAACGGAGAGGCCCGCTCTTTAACACTTTATCTGGCAACTTATCGTCTTATGGGCGGTATGTGCATTTTAATGACGAAATAATTGACGGTAAATTATGCAACCTAGAATCAATGTCGCACTTAAAGCAGCTCGCGCCGCTGCAGAATATATAGTTCACTCACAAGAGAAACTGCTTTTTGATAAAGAGCAAGGCCAATCTGCTGAACAAGTTTATCAAGCTGTTTGCTCTGGCGCAGAACGTAGCATTGTTTACCACTTAGAAAAAGCCTACCCAGCAGACACCATTACAACTCGCCTGCAAGGCACAGTGCAAAATGGCGAAGAAGGTGAATGGATTATTGATGCCATTCAAGGTCAGCACTTATTTTCACGCGGCCTAACAGGCAACGTTATTACAATGAGCTATTTAGTTGCCGGTAAAGTAGAGCACGCTCTTGTGCTAAATCCTCACACCAAAGACGAATTTTACGCAAGTAAAGGTCGCGGTGCTTACCTGAACAACTCTCGAATCCGTAGCAGCGCGGCACGTACTTTAGAAAACGTGACAGTAGCAGCACAATTCCCAGCGACAGACCGTTTAATGCCTTCTCTTTCAGGCCAATTCGCTGTTCTTACTGACATTGCAGAGCAAGGTGCTCGCGCCGTTATGCAAGATTGCCCAGCATTGATGCTTGCTAACGTAGCAGCAGGTCGATTAGATGCCGCTTGGGGTATCAAACTTCAAGAATGGGAAATGCAAGCTCCGCTATTCATTGCGAAAGAAGCAGGCTGCCTATTCTCAGGGTTTGATGGCTCACCAAGTTTAGAAAAAGGCGACGTATTATGTGCTGCACCACGCCTATTTAAAGTATTGCTACCTGTTCTAAACAAGCACCTAAACTAATATTTGACTTAGGTTCGCAGCGCTTAAAAAAGGCTCTTTTCATCACTGAAAAGAGCCTTTTTTTATTTTCATTACATCGCGAGCCTAGAAACCTTTCTAGTGTTTGTGATGACTGTGTTCATGATGATGGTGAGGCAAATCTTCTTCATGGTGATGATGGTCATCATCCGAAGCATCTTCGCCAGGATAATACAAACCAATATCCTGGCGAATTTCATCAAGTGTCGCAATTAGTTCTAGACTGTCCTGCCAACTGTGATTAGGGCTTTGGATCAAGCCCTCTTCAAGACAGCGGTTCACTTCGTCCACTTCAAATTGATAACCATTTCCAGGGAAGTCAAACTCGACCGCACGTTCTTTATTATCGGCACTCACTAATCGACAAGATTTTGCTTTAAACCATTCGGAATCAATTTCAATATACCCTTCAGAGCCAGATAGCATGGCGCGATTTGGGTTACACGAAATTAAAGACGCATCCAGTGAAGCAAGCTGTCCACTTTCCCAACCTAGCAGTATTTGCTCGAACACATCCACTTCGGTGTCGCCAATAACAGCTTGGTTCTGAATAAAGTCAGGTTTACCGAAAAACAACTGCGCCAAAAACACCGGATAAATACCAATATCCAGCAAGGCCCCACCACCTAACTCAAGATTCAACAAGCGATGAGTTGGGTCTGTCGGTCCGACAAAGTTAAAGCTCGCCTGAATGCTATTCAAGCTGCCAATCTCTCCTTCTTCAACCCATTCCATAACTTGCTCGATAACAGGGTTAAAACGCGTCCACATGGCCTCCATAACAAACACGTTATGCTCTAGAGCTAACTCATAAAGCTCTTTAGACTGAACTTCATTAATGGTAAAAGGCTTTTCGCATAACACGGCTTTACCAGCGAGAATACAAGCTTTTGTCAAATCGTAATGATAGACATGAGGTGTTGCTATATAGATGGCATCGACTTCATGGCTATTAATCAGTGAAAAATAATCGAAATATGCCAACTCAATACCAAATTCGCTCGAAAATGCATCAGCAGAAGCCTTGCTACGAGAAGCAACCGCACGAAGTTCACCCGCTTTGACATGACAAAAATCACTCGCAAATAAATGCGCGATTTGACCTGTACCAATAATACCCCAGCGTACCTTCTTCATAGGATTCTCCCCATAGACTTAAACAAAGCATTAACGCCAATAACGCTTCAGCAACAAACATAGCGGCGCTCAAAATGTCACAAGAGACCTTTGCGCGAAGCCATGCAAAATATCTCGCTAAGTTTGACGTTAAAGAAGACTATAGTCCACTGGCATTTTCAAGTTCATGAATACGTACATTTAACTTTTCCACTTGCTCTTCCAGTTCTTTTACCTTGGCTTCGAGCTGTTCTGTGTATCCATCGCGTGAAACCGATGTGGCAGACTCTACTACAGCTTCTTTGGGACGCTCTGAGTCGATACAAAAGCACTCCTGATAGCGTTGCTCACGCTTACCAGGCTCTTTTGGTAGTTGGCGTACATAAGGCCCCCCTGTTTTAGTTTGCAGTGATTGCAAAGCAAGCTCTACCTCATCTCGGGATTGGAAACTATGCAAACGACCACTGCGTGAGCGAAGCTCCCCTGGGGTTTGAGCGCCACGAACAAACATCAAACAAATAATCGCCGTTTCAGCTGACGATAATTGCAAATCAGAAAACTCGGTATTACAAAATCGATGTTGATATTTACTGACTCGACTATGGGAAGCATTAATTTCAGTCACTAACCCACGAGTTACCAGAGCATCTACTGCGTCTTGCACTTCTAGTTCAGTAAAATGAGTCACAGGTTCACGGTTAGATTTTTGGTTGCAGGCATTAACGAGGGCATTCAAACTAAGAGGATATTGATCTGGTGTGGTTACCTCTTTTTCCATAAGACAACCAATAACACGCATTTCGATAAAGTTTACTTCATGATAACTCATAGTTTTTCCTAACAGCTTCTTTTCTATTCGTTTTTAACGATGCTTTTTAAACAATGTAAAAGGCATCACCAATACTTCCTTTAACGATCTTGGTTGATACGTCACCGTATCAGGTAAGCCTATTTTTAAGTTTTTATCACCCTCCACTGCCTCATTTCTTTTACTCTTAAAAAAAGCATCCCACACACTTAAGAAAAATCCGTAATTACTGTTCGCTTCAAGGCTCTCTCTTGAGTGATGTATGCGATGCATATCTGGGGTGACAATCAGCTTCTTGACCCATGCTTCGATATTAGCTGGCAACCTTGCATTGGTATGATTAAACATAGCCGATGCATTTAATAGAATATCAAATACCAATACGGCCGCCACAGGAATCCCCAGCAACCAAACTGCTAAGGCCTTAAGGAACAGAGATAAAATAATTTCAAGAGGATGAAAACGCACCGCTGAGCTCACATCTAACTCGGGATCAGAGTGGTGTACGCGATGAATGCGCCACAAAAAAGGAACGTAATGGAATAAACGATGCTGCCAATAAATAAGACAATCCAGCAACAAAATACTCAGCAAAAAGACAAACAAAAATGACAAATCGAATAAATTAAATAAACCGAAATTATGACTAGATAAAGCGACAATAGACAAGAATAACGGCTGAAAAATTCGCACGCTAATTGCCCCAATAACTAATAAAGAAAGGTTATGTCGCCAACGCTGGCGCCATTGCAAGAGAACCCCTCTTGGCCAATTCCATTGCCAAAATATCAGCGAGCTAAAGACCAGGACAAAAACACCTATGCGAACAGTAAAATCTATCATTTAGCATACAGTCCAAATTAAAAAGTTTTAAAAACAATCAAAAACTTTCCACTAGCATTAATTAAGATCAGAAGACTCTTGATGATTGATAAAAAAATGGACTTTTATTTGCCCAAGAAGTTCCATAAAAACATTAAGGTTTATGTCATCTAATCGATGAATGATAAGACAATCATCGCCAAACTGTGCCCGTGGTAAACGACTCCGAAATGAATGCAAAACACTTAAATCAGAAAAATAAATACAGATATGATCAACACGTGCAGCGACGCCATACAACCAACCAGAACACAGTTTGAAGTAAGGAATCCCTAGGTCATTAACTAGCTCTGCTTCTGGTGCTACGGCTCTCATCATCTCAATAATTTGCAATAAATCCTCTCGTCGAGCAGGGAGGGTTTGTTGTACATATTGCTCTACACAGTCATCAAACACACACGTCAACATAAGATCGCCTACTACTTATTAGTGATAGAAAGAACCCGACCTTACTGACTTAATCAATGATAGTGGAATGAATCACATGAGATTATGTTCTATTAATGCCTCTTCAATACGAGTCATGGCCTGATCGAGAATAGATTGGGGACAACCAAAGTTTAGGCGAACATAATTGGGATTACCAAAATCTTTACCATCAGAAACCCCAACACCCGCATCGACAAAGAATTGATACGGACTATCAAGCGACAATGCTGATGCATCAATCCAAGCTAGGTACGTCGCTTCTAAATGCACCATTTTAAGAGGGGTTGCAGCAATTCTTTCAGCCAATAAGTCTCGATTACTTTTTAAATATGCCAATAACTCCTCATGCCACTCTTGCCCTTCTTCATAAGCGGCTGTTGCCGCTGTGAAACCAAGCATATTAGGCGATGGTATCAAACCAGCTCTTCCTTGATTAAATACTTGACGTAGTTGAGTATTTTCAATAACGGCGAAAGCATAGCCGAGCCCGGCAATATTAAAGGTTTTACTGGGTGCCATTAAGGTAATCGTACGATTAGCGGCATCTTTATTTAGACTTGCAAATGGAATATGAGGCAAATCATCCAGAATCAAATCACAGTGAATTTCATCACTCACTACCACCAGATCGTGTTTCTTTGCCAAGGAGTGAATACTTAACAATTCCTTCTTGGTATAGACAGTTCCTCCAGGATTATGGGGATTACACAGCAAAATCATCTTACTTTTGGGATTAGCACAAGCGGCTTCGAATTGCGCCATATCCGGCACCCAGCGATCATTTTGAATGACCATATCCACACTCAATAAATCTCGCCCAGATAGCTCAGAAGCTTTCGTTAAATGATAATAGACTGGACCAGGTACAACGATACCATCCCCCTCATTGGAAAAAGCACGAACACTTAAGTACAAAGCGCATACTAATCCCGGTAAATGCACTAAGTGAGCAGAAGAAACACTCCACCCATAACGACTGGATAAATGCGATTGAATCGCGCTCACTAATGCTTTTGGCGGATGTGTATAACCAAAAACCCCTTCACTAACTCTCTGGCTTAAAGCAGTTTTTATACAATCTGGTGAATCAAAATCCATATCAGCCACCCACATAGGAATAACCGAGTCAGAAAACTTAGACCACTTATCGCTACTGCTATTAGATCGATCTATCAAGGTATCAAATACAGAAAAGCCAACATCCATTATAAAACACTCCAACAATTAATTTTTTTAAAAGCCTTTGCAACAAACCATAAACCAAAGTCGCGTTTATAAGTTATAAATATGTAATGGCGTGCAGCAGTCATGCAATGCCTTTTTACAATTAACACATCAGTTACTGGGAACTCCAGTCATAATAGCCACCAAGGAGAGTGAATTAAGCCAAGTAATGATGTCGTTTTGAGGACAATATGAGGTAAAAAATCCTTATTTTTTATCTTAAACCGACATAATGACCCTAAAAAAATATTTTAAAAAAAACTTAAAACCAGATTTTACCCTTAAAAATCATATATTTAATTTATTTAGAGAACTAAGTTTTGATTTTGTCAAGGGTTGACCTAAATTGCACAATCAGCCTAGTATAGTTTTAATTAAACGGCTGTTTAATAAAAAAGGATAAACAATGCCAAAAGTTGGAATGCCCGAGATCCGTAAACCTCAGCTCATCGAGGCCGCAATAAAAGCCATAGACAAATATGGTTTTGCGGGGGCAACCGTCAGTGTTATTGGAAAAAAAGCCGGCGTTTCACCAGCCATTATTAATCATTATTTTGGCGGTAAAGACGGTTTATACGAAGAAACTATGCGAAGTTTAATACGTGAGTTTTTTGAAGTTTTATCCAAAGAAGTCCAAAAAACGCAAAATAAATCAGCCAAATATAAGGTTATGGCAATCGTTAAAGCCAGTTTTAGCCAATCCCAAACCCACCCTCAAGTCGTCAAAACTTGGATTGGATTTTGGGCATCGGCCATGCATAAGCCCTCTTTATATCGATTACAAAATGTCTACTCGAAGCGTTTAAAAACATCGCTTGTGTGTGTGCTAAAAGAAGAATTTGAAGTTAAAAAAGCCCGTAACATTGCTCTCACCGTTGCTGCACTTATTGATGGTATGTGGTTACGAGGCTCTCTAGCAGGTGGCATTAATAAAAAAGAATGCGCCGCACAAATACAGGATTACTTGGATCTCGTGTTTCAGGATCAAGCCTAAACACGCGCCGGAACCAATAATTAACATCACTATTTTCCAGGATGCACTTAAGAAAAAGTGCACCCAACGTTTTAGGAGTTTTCACGTCCAGCGTCAATACCTGACGCTGTATTCGCTCATTGATTTTGAGTTCAATAGAAAGAGGGTAAGGGTATGTTAAATAAGGCAAAAAAGACCGCAATAGCCATTAGTGTGGCAAGTGTTTCGGGACTAATAATGGCTGCAGATTGTTCTACTGTGCGCTTTTCGGACGTAGGGTGGACAGATATTACCGCCACAACAGCGGTAACCAGTGAAGTTGTCAAAGGCCTAGGCTACAAAACCAAAACACAATTGCTATCTGTTCCTGTTACTTACACTTCGTTAGCAAATGGCGATATAGATGTCTTCCTTGGCAACTGGATGCCAACCATGCAAGCTGACATCGAACCTTACCTTAAAGCTGGCACGGTTGAAGACCTTGGTGCCAACCTAGTTGGTGCAAAATACACTCTAGCAGTTAGCAAAGATGCTTATGATGCTGGTGTTACGGATTTTTCAGACATAGCCAAACACCGCAAAGAGTTCTCAAGTCGAATTTACGGCATCGAACCAGGTAATGATGGAAATCGCATTATTCAAGATATGATTGATACCAACGCCTTTGGTTTAGGTAATTTCCAATTGGTGGAATCTAGTGAAGCAGGAATGCTATCCCAAGTTAGCCGTAACGCTCGCCGTAACAAATGGATTGCCTTTCTTGGTTGGGCACCACACCCAATGAACGCCAACTTTAAAATGGAATACCTTTCTGGCGGTGACGATTACTTCGGCCCTAACTACGGAGGCGCCGATGTTCACACTAACGTTCGTAAAGGTTACATCCAGCAATGTCCTAACGTTGGTAAGCTTATCTCAAATTTAAAATTTTCTTTGCCGATGGAAAACCAAATTATGGGCGCCATTCTGGACGATGGCAAAAAGCCTAATATCGCAGCAAAAGAATGGCTCAAAGCAAACCCTGAAGTTCTTGATGTTTGGCTAAAAGGTGTCACCACAAAATCTGGTGATAATGGTCTAAGCGCCGTGAAATCTCACCTAGGCCTGTAATCCACATAATTAGCATACTGCTACTCCCTTAGTGATAACCCACTAAGGGAGCATCATCGAACTATCGGGAGAACACATATATGAATTGGCTGACGGATAATAAAATCCCTCTTGGCGCTTGGATGGAAAATTTTGTCGACTGGCTGGTCACTGCCGCTTCCGTATTTTTCGATCTAGTCTCCATTACGTTAGAAACCATGATAGTTACAATGGTTGATGCAATTGATGCCCTTCATCCACTTGCGGTCATTGCCATTATTTTAGTCGGTGTTTGGTTTCTACATCGCAGCATTAGCCTACTGATCTTTATTACCTTATCTCTGTTGCTCATCATTAACATGGGCTACTGGGTAGAAACCATTCAAACTTTAGTACTTGTCGTCTCAGCCACAGCAATCAGTGTATTTATTGGTGTTCCTATTGGTATTGCAGCCGCTCACCGACCTTGGCTATATACCACACTGCGCCCAATTTTAGATTTAATGCAGACGATTCCAACCTTTGTGTATCTGATCCCTACGCTGATTTTATTTGGCTTAGGTTACGTGCCTGGGTTGATTTCAACCATCATTTTCGCCATCGCCGCTCCAATTCGCTTAACATACTTAGGCGTGAGTAAAGTCCCAAATGAACTCATTGAAGCCGGCTTAGCCTTCGGTTGTACAAAATCAAAACTGCTATACAAAGTAGAGTTACCTGCAGCCATGCCAAACATTATGGCCGGTGTCACACAGTGCATTATGTTGTCTCTATCTATGGTCGTGGTAGCCGCCTTGGTTGGTGCTGATGGCTTAGGTAAGCCAGTTATTCGCGCACTAAACACAGTAAACATCTCTCAAGGTTTTGAAGCCGGTGTTGCCATTGTATTGGTAGCCATCATGCTAGACCGTATCTGTAAGTCACCAGCATCTAAGAGCGAGGGGTAATTTATGGCTGTTGTAAGCATTGAAAATGTCGATATTGTCTTCGGTGACAATAAAGCAAAAACACTTCCTCTTATGGATAAAGGCCACTCTCGTGATGAAATACTTGGTATTACTGGCGATGTCGTTGGTGTACAAAATGCCAATATTGAAGTTAACGAAGGGGAAATCTGCGTACTGATGGGGCTATCGGGCTCAGGCAAATCTACTTTACTACGTGCCGTCAATGGCTTGAATAAAATCGCCCGCGGACGTTGTCTTGTTAGAGATGGCGATAAAATGGTCGACATGGCAAAGTGTGACGACGCAACCCTTCGCCATATGCGTACTCGTCGCGTATCTATGGTATTTCAAAGCTTTGCCTTAATGCCTTGGCTAACCGTACTTGAAAACGTGGCCTTCGGCTTAGAAATGCAAGGAATGCCAAAAGCAGAGCGTCTTAAAAAGGCTCGAGAACAGCTTAAAATGGTCAGTCTTGATAAATGGGCAGACAAAAAGCCAGACGAATTGTCCGGCGGTATGCGTCAGCGTGTTGGTTTAGCAAGAGCCTTTGCTATGGACACGGATGTGTTGCTAATGGATGAACCTTTCTCCGCTTTAGATCCGCTCATTCGCTCACAACTTCAAGATGAATTGATTGAGCTACAAAGACGCTTAAATAAAACTATTATTTTCGTCAGCCATGATCTAGACGAAGCCCTGAAGATCGGCAGTAAAATCGCCATTATGGAATCCGCTAGAATCATTCAAGAAGACGCCCCAGAGCAGATCGTGCTTAACCCAGCCACTGAATATGTAGAAAAATTCGTTGCCCATACTAATCCACTAAATGTGCTATGTGGCAACTCACTGATGACGCCATTGCATGATTTAGCGGTACAAGACGAGCATATCATTATCAATGATGACGTTAAGATGAAACTAGAAAATGGCCAACTTATTTCAGTCCTGTGCGCTAAAGGTGAGATTCCAACAGCCCGCTGGACACCAGAAACTATCCTTGCCAACGTACCTGACAACACCGTCTTCATTGTACCTGCTAACATCCCTATGCGTGATGCGGTAGAAATACGCTACCACTCCAATCATTTCATGGTGATGGAAGATGCAGGCCAATGCATCGGCATTCTTAACGACCATAACTTTTACCACGCACTACTGGGTAAACATTTTGGACGCGATGAAGAAGCCGCGTAACGTTGGCGAAAATAGCATTGTCTTAACATGATCAACAAAAAGGCCAGATGAAAAAACATCTGGCCTTTTTTGCAAAAAATGCATTATTCCTAGGTCATTTATAACAAGAATTCTGTAATTACGATGCGTTGCATCTTAATTAATAGTCTATGTTTTATTCTAGCAATAAAAATCCCCATTATACGGGGCTTTAGCATTGCAATCAGAAATTCAATCCGTATAGTCAGGCGAAATAATGATCACCCCCGATCATAATAGATTTGATGTTTAATACAATGAGAGCGTTGCTAATGATCACTCAAAAAAAGTCGTCATTAAAATGTCTCATACAGTTAGTCTAAAAGGACACTCAATGTTAAAGCAAACCCTGTTTCCAATTTGGAGTCTGCTCATAGGTATTGCCGTTCTGACCATGGCAAGCGCCTTGCAAAGCTCACTGATCGGTATTCGAGCCTCTATTGAGGAGTTCAATACCACAGCGACAGGTTTGATTATGTCCGCCTACTATCTTGGATTTATTCTTGGTTCCCTTTTAGTTCCAAGTTGGGTTAAGAACGTCGGCCATATTCGTGTTTTTGCAGCCGTAGCGTCTTTGGCTTCCATTACTATCTTGATGCAATCTGCTGTGGTAAATCCATGGTTCTGGATGCTAATGCGCATGGGAACAGGCCTGTGTTACGCCGGTTTATTTATTGTGACCGAGAGTTGGTTAAATGATATTGCCACTAACAAAACGCGCGGTCGTTTATTTTCTATTTATATTATCGAGATCTGGGCCAGCCAAACCATCAGTCAGTTTTTGTTGAACTTGTCTTCGCCTAGTGGCTATGGCTTGTTCATTTTGACTTCAGTGTTAATTTCTTTAGCCGTGGTTCCGTTACTGCTGGTGCGTACGCCTTCTCCTACCATCAACATACCGGAAAAACTCAATATTGTTGGTTTAATTAAAACAGCCCCACTCGGTGTTACTGGTGTCACTATCGCCGGGGCGACCTCTGGTGCCATATTGGGTCTGGGAGCACTATATGCAAAAAGCATTGGCTTAAATATTGTTGAAATCTCGTTTTTCATAGGTGCCAGCTATGTGGGCGGGATGGTATTGCAATGGCCAATAGGGAAACTTTCCGACCGACAAGACCGTCGAGTCACCATTCTATGGGTAGGTGTTGTAGGCGCGGTATCGGCCTTTATTGTGCCGCTCGGCGGCAACTTGAACAATCAAATATTGATGATGATCGGCATGTTTGCAGTGGGGGCATTTACCTTTCCTATGTACTCACTAGCGTCTTCCCACATGAACGACCAACTTCGTCCAGAGCAAATACTATCAGCCAGTAGCGGGATGATTCTGCTTAACGGCATTGGCGGTATGATAGGACCACTAGTCGCTGCGGCATTAATGGATACGCTGCGTATTGAAGCACTGTTCTGGTTTGTTGCTGGGCTCAATATCACTGTGGCGTTAGTTGCCTTATACAGAATCAAACATCAGCCAGCTATGGTTATCGAAGAGCAAGGGGATCAAATTCCAGTTGCACTTACGGTCTCCTCTGTGGCAACAGCAGAAATGCTTGTCGAGGCAGACTCTTCTGCTCCAGTGGAAGAGAAGAGCCACGAGGTGGAAATCAAACTGTAAACGACAGCACTTGCTTAATTAGATAAAGCCACCTCCCTTGCTCTTTTTAAGACAAGGGTTGTGTGGCAATTTTGA
Organism: Marinomonas sp. CT5; assembly: GCF_018336975.1. NCBI lineage: Bacteria > Pseudomonadati > Pseudomonadota > Gammaproteobacteria > Oceanospirillales > Oceanospirillaceae > Marinomonas > Marinomonas sp. CT5. The sequence continues at coordinate 3,445,107 of NZ_CP025572.1, forward strand.
GCGCAATACTCCAGATCAAAATCGCATTTATACGATTAAACCACCGCCAGAAAGCGGCTTTTTCTAACCATTTAGCACACAGCTTTCCAATCAAGGCTAAGGACAAGAACCACACCACAGACGCAAACACGCCACCAAACACAAATTGCCATTTAGCCTCTTGCCATTGATTTGCCAAACTCCCCATTAAAATCATGGTATCTAAATAGAAATGCGGATTGAGCCAGGTCACAGCAAAGCCCATCACGACCAAAGGCCATAAGGCCAGACGTTTACTGTATTGTTCTAGAATTAAATGCTCTTCTTGAAATGAAGCGCGCCATTTTCCCAAAGCAAACCAGACTAAAAACGCGACGCCCGCCCAACGAGAGATGGACAACAACCAATCATGACTTTGTATAATCAGCCCCAGACCAAATGCCCCAAGCGCAATTGACAGAGCATCACTCAAGATAAACAACATAGCGATGGGAAAAGCATAGTGTCGCTTCAATGCCTGCTCTAATAAAAAGCTATTCTGGGCGCCAACCGCCACAATTAATCCACCACCCGTAATTGCCCCACTGATAAAGGCCAACATAGTTATCTCCGATTTATCTATTTTCAAAAGTGGCTTGATCTTAGCCAAAACGGGTTATAAATTTAAATTAATTAAACTTAAGTTATATTAGATATTTTTATGATGGATTATAAAGCACTATCCTCTCTGCACGCTGTGCTGAAATTCCAAAGCTTTGATAAAGCAGCCGACTATCTGCATCTGACACAATCTGCCGTTTCACAAAATATCAAACGCTTAGAGCAAGAATGTGGGCGTCCTCTGCTCATACGCGCTAGACCAGTAGTGGCTACGTCACTTGGTGAGCAACTGTTGGCACATTTCAACAAAGTCACCATGCTTGAAGAAGGTCTACAAGAAGCGATTCAAGGTGAGCAAGCCACTCAACCAATCAGCATCGCCGTAAATAACGATGTACTCGCCACTTGGTTTACTGACGTGGTTAATCAGTTTTCCGCAACCGATTCCAACAAATTACATATTAAAGCGGCCGACCAAGCCAAAACCCGATCACTTTTACAAACAGGCGAAGTCATTGCTTGTGTCAGTCAGATAGGTACACCAGTGCCAGGAGGTGATTCTATTTTTCTCGGCAATATGTTTTATGAGCTGGTCGCTACCCCAAGCTTTATCAAAGACTATTTAAAAGGGGATCTAAGCGCCGAAGCCGTTTTAAAATCCCCTTCTTTAATTTATGACGAACATGATGAGCTTTGGGCGCGCTACCAGAATGAATGTTTAAAAGTAAAAACCGATATTAGCCACAGTCATTGGTATCCATCTTCCCATGGATTTGTCGAGCTCGTAATGGGTGGCACAGTCTGTGCTTTAATTCCTAGTATTCAAATTAAACAGAAAATAAAAAGTAAGAAACTGGTATCCTTGCTGCCAAACAAACGGCTAGCCTTGCCTCTATATTGGCATTGGTACAAACTCAACTCACCTGTATTAGACCGTTTAAGCAAGGTGATAAAAAGTGTCACACGAGATGTTTTATAATCAATGCATCGCGAAACAGGCTGGCTATGCCGTATTATTTTTAGACAGCCATTTAACAAAGTTCAAAACCATTTTTAAGGAAAATTTATGATTCGCAAATGTTTATTCCCTGTCGCTGGTTATGGCACCCGTTTTTTGCCTGCCACTAAATCCATGCCTAAAGAAATGCTGCCGATTGTAAACAAGCCTTTGGTTCAATACGGTGTAGAAGAAGCTGTTCAAGCGGGTTTGAACAACGTTACTTTCGTCACGGGCCGTGGTAAGCGTGCCATTGCTGACCATTTTGACATCAGCTATGAACTTGAACACCAAATTGCGGGCAGCAGTAAAGAAAAATACCTAGAAGGTATTCGCCACTTAATCGACAACGTGAACTTTTCTTTTACTCGTCAAAACAACATGTTAGGTCTTGGACATGCCATTTTAACAGGCGAACCATTAATCGGTGATGAAGCATTCGGTGTTGTACTAGCTGATGACCTTTGCTTTGGTGAAGATGACGGCGTAATGGCACAAATGGCCAAACTATATAACCAGTTCCGTTGCACCATTGTTGCAATCGAAGAAGTGCCAGAAGACGAAGTGCACAAATATGGTGTGATTAAAGGCGAATCCATGATGGAAGGCCTTTACCGCGTGACTGACATGGTAGAAAAACCAGCAAAAGAAGATGCACCATCTAACCTAGCGATTATTGGTCGTTACATTCTGACGCCTGATATCTTTGACAAAATTCGTAATACGCCAGCAGGTCGTAACGGTGAGGTTCAAATCACCGATGCCATCTTGCAACAAGCACAAGAAGGCTGCGTATTGGCCTATAAATTCAAAGGTAAACGCTTTGACTGTGGCAGTGTAGATGGCTTCGTTGAAGCAACCAACTACTGCTACAAAAACATTTACCAAGACCCAACCGAAGCGTAATTTTACTTAATTAAAATCGCACCAATATAGAGCAAAAGAACCAGTACATCTCTGTACTGGTTTTTTTATAACCTAAAGTTACTAAGCTGCTGAGCGTTTTTTCACCCACACCACAATGCCCTTTTGCAGCAAGATAAAGAACAACAGCAAACCACCAACCGCTAACTTAGTCCACCAGCTGTTTAACGAACCATCAAAAGTAATAAGCGTTTGAATAATGCCTTGGATCATTCCTCCTAAGAAAGTACCAAATACATAGCCCACACCACCCGTTAGCAAGGTACCACCGATCACAACCGCAGCTATGGCATCCAGCTCTACGCCAACCGCAGCTAACGGATACGCTGAGCCAGTATAAATAGCAAAGACCACCCCAGACATCGCGCTGTAAAAACCACTCAATGCGTAAATTTTAATCGTGGTCTTTTTGACTGGCACCCCCAACAAAGCGGCAGAATGACTGTCACCTCCCAATGCATACACATTCATACCAAAACGCGTTCTACGTGCGATCAGAATACCCAACACTAATAACACCAACATGGCCATAGCGATAAAGGTTAAACCGCCTCGTCCAGGTAAAGGCACATAAATATCATATAGCCCATAGATAAAAGGATGATTAATAGGCACCGCATCTAAATTGATTAAATACGCCAAGCCGCGAAACAAGAACATCCCCGCCAAGGTCACGATAAAAGCTTGGATTTCGAAAAACGCAATGATCACCCCCATAATCGCGCCAAACGCTACACCGACTATCAAAGCGATACCTATCGCAAATAAAGGATGCATACCCGTATTGGTAATCAAATACGCCATCAGCACACCGATAAACGCGATCATTGAACCAACTGATAAATCAATACCGCCAGATAAAATCACAAACGTCATACCAATCGCAGTCACAATCAAGAAGGCGTTATCGGTCAACAAATTCGAAAACACCAAGGTGTCACGAAAGCCTTTGTATTCGTACATTCCAAAGCCGTACAGCAGAATAAACACCAACAAGGTCGCCAAAATAGGCAGGTTACGTTCATTAATCATGACTTGGCACTTCCTTTATTATTCTTCTGGAAAACAGCAGACACCCATTGACGGGTTTTAGGAGACTGAATCAACAACACAGCAAGGATAATGGTCGCTTTTACCACCAAGTTATATTGCGCTGGTAGACCACTGGTCAAAATGGCCGTGGTTAGGGTTTGAATAATCAACACCCCAACGATGGTCAGTAATAAATAAATGCGCCCGCCCGCTAACGACGCTCCCGCTAATACCACAGCTAAAATGGCATCCAATTCTAGCCACAGCCCAGCGTTATTCGCATCAGCACCACGAATATCGGCGGCCAAAATAATGCCGCTCACAGCCGCGCAAAAACCGGAAAAAACATAAGCAGACAAAACCAGTAATCGCGCTTCAATACCTACTAAACGACTGGCTCGGACGTTGGCCCCGACCGCTTCGATAAATAATCCCAAAGCGGTTTTACGCATCACTAACACCGTCAACACAATCATGCCAATGGCAATCCACACTCGAATTGGAAACGCTAAAAAGTAACCATTTCCAATGGCATCCAATACATCCGAATGGAAGGTAACGATCTGCCCTTCGGTAATCATCTGAGCAATACCACGCCCCGCCACCATCAAAATCAAGGTGGCAACAATGGGCTGAATATTAAATACCGACACTAAAATGCCGTTCCATAGCCCGCAAACGACACCTGTGCCCAGAGCACATAAAATGACGAGCCAGACAGGAAAATCCGTATTCACCGTCAACACCGCTGTTACGGCACCGGAAATTGCAATCACCGCCCCCACGGACAAATCGATTCCCCGAGTACCAATGACCACCGCCATGCCTAATGCTACTAATGCAGTAGGCGTAGCTCGATGTAAAATATCCAACAGGCTACCAAATAGATGGCCATCAACCATTTGAATACTCAGAAATCCCGGTGTTATCGATGCGGTGACCAAGATAATCAGCACCAGCGACAATAAGGGAGCGAGCGTTTTTTGATGTTTATGCAGAAAGTTATTATTTTTCATAGATACTGCTACTTTTAGTACGGCTTATAAAAAGATTGGTTAGAGACATTCAATCGCGCTTTAACTGGCAATGGTGCGCAAAATCGCTTGTTCTGAAACCTCATCCCCATGAAGCTCCGACACTTTATGATGATCCTTCATCACCACCACTCGATGAGCAAACATAACCAGCTCTTCCAGCTCAGAAGACGCGACTAATAATCCCATGCCTTGCTCACACAGCTCTTTAATAATCTGAATGATTTCATGGTGAGCACCAATATCAATACCTCGTGTCGGTTCATCCAAGATCAGTAATTTCGGATGCGTAATCAACCAACGGGCAAGAATGACTTTTTGCTGGTTGCCACCACTCAATTCACCAATAGGCTTGTCCATATCGGGCGTTTTGATCGCCAAGCGCTTAATCATTTCTGCAACCAGCTTCTGCTGCTCCGCCATGGAAATCGGCGACCACCAACCTTTGCTTGCCTGCAAGGCTAAAATCATATTTTCTCGGACACTCAACTCCGCCACAATGCCATCTTGCTTACGGTCCTCAGGGCAATAACCCATCCCCACTTGAATCGCGTGACGTAAAGACGATTTTGTAAGTGATCGATCACTTAATGAAACATCCCCTTGATCCGGTTTCACCGAGCCATATGCCAGCTCACAAAGTTCCGTACGCCCTGAACCTAGTAAGCCAGCCACTCCGACAATCTCGCCTGCCGAAATGGTTAAATCTAATGGTTCAAGGTAGCGTTGTTTGCCAACATTATTTAACTGCAAAAGCGCATCGCGCTCCCGCTGAATAGAGTGATCGTGTGCCTTTGGTGTTAGGTCTTCTAAGGATTTCCCCACCATATGACTCACCAAATCGGAACGAGACAATTCTGCCGTTTTATAAGTGCCAATGCTCTCGCCATTGCGCAATACTGTGATGCTATCGGTGATGCTGTAAACCTGATCCAAAAAGTGGGTAACAAAAATAATCCCCAACCCTTCGGACTTTAAACGCGACATAAGATCAAATAACTGCTTGATTTCATCACTGTCTAAACTGGCCGTTGGCTCATCAAGTATCAGCATTTTGGCTTGCGTGCTGAGTGCACGTGCAATGGCAACAAGCTGCTGAATGGCAATGGAATAAGTGTCTAGCTGACGCAACGGGTCGATATCCAAACCCACTTGAGCTAATAACGCTTTGGCGCGAACTTCTGCTTTCTTCCAGCTAATCAGACCGAAGGTTTTTTCTTGATGCTGTAATGTCAAATTTTCCATCACAGACATGGTAGGAATAAGGTTAACTTCTTGATAAACCGTGCTGATACCCAAGCGCTGAGCATGACCACTATCAGACGCACGAATTAAATTTCCCTCTAACAGAATCTCACCGCGATCTCGCGGATACACCCCAGTGAGCACTTTAATTAAAGTGGATTTTCCCGCACCATTCTCACCAAGCAAGGCTCGAATTTCCCCAGGATTAATCTGCAAAGACACATCATTAAGGGCTTGGACACCGGTAAAAGATTTAGATAAGTGTTTGATTTCTAATAAAGGACGAACTGCGCTTTGCACTTCTTCGACAACCAACGCTTCTTCAACTAATTGCGACATGACCCGCAGTCTCCATTTTGACGAACATAAATCAATAATCTACGCCTAGGACCATCATGCCCCTAGGCGTATGGCTATATTATTTACGCTTCGCGTATTCCGCTGCAGCCGTATCAGGAAGATACAATGGGCCATTGGCTTTGATCCATTTATCTACTTTCTCTCCTTTTTGAGAAGCTAAAATCGCATCAAATGCTGGGCCACCAAGATGAGGGTTCAACTCAATCGTTGCATTGGCTTCGCCATCCGCCATTGCTTTAAAGATATCTGGAACCGCATCGATAGAAACCACTAAAATATCTTTTGTTGGTTTTACGCCGGCTTCTTTCATCGCCAAAATCGCACCTAATGCCATGTCATCATTATGAGCAAACAGAGCACAGATATTCTTCGCACCGCCTTCGGCTTTCAAGAAACTCTCCATCACTTCTTTACCACCGGCACGGGTGAAGGAGCCAGACTGAGAACGGATAATTGTCATATTTGGGAAGTTACTGATAATAGAATCAAAACCTGTTTTACGATCAATCGCCGCCGATGAACCTACTGAACCTTGCAGCTCAACAATGTTACAACGACCATTGGTTTTCGCCGCCAACCAAGAAGCCGCTAACGCACCTTCCTCTTTAAAGTCCGAAGCCACTTTCGTTAAATACAAGCTTGAATCAGCCGCCACGCCACGATCAATCAATACAACAGGGATTCTAGCGCGTTTCGCTTCTTTTAATACTTGATCCCAACCCGTTTCTACCACAGGGGCGAGCAAAATACCGTCGACACCTTGTGCAATAAATGAACGTACTGCTTTAATTTGGTTTTCTTGCTTTTGTTGAGCATCAGAAAACTTTAGGTCATAACCACGGCGCTCAGCCTCGGCTTTAATGGACTCGGTTTCCGACGTTCGCCAGCCACTTTCGGAGCCAATTTGCGAGAAACCTATCGTAAGATCTGCTGCCATCGCCGAAGCAGACAACACAGGAAGTAACACAGAGAACGTTGTCAACACAGCCTTGCGTTTGAATGCACCCAGCCATGGAAACGAAGAACGAACAGAGAGAGATTGCATACTAGATTCCTTTTTGTTTTTGTTGTGATCTATTCTGAGCACCACCTATCATTACAGACAAGTTAACACTCTGAAATTCACAATATATCTCCCTCCCTTACCTTTCAAATGCAAGTTACAGCAAACTTCATATCAATATTGATATGAAAGAACACCGTAACATGACTTTTTTATCCATATATCTAAGCTAAATACTGTTGGCTCAACCAAATACTCAGCGGCAAACTCACAATCGACAACAACGTCTGCATGGTAATATACGCCGACATTCTATCTGCATCTCCCCCTAACTGACGGGCCAAAGCGTAAGCTGATGTTGCCGTTGGCACCACACCAAACAACACAGCAATCAAGGCTGGCAAACCACGGACATCTAACCACCAACACATCAAACCAATCGCCAAAGGAAACACCACAAAACGTGCCACAGCAGATACCACAAACGTCATACCAACAGAGCGAATCGTCTCAAATCGAACACTGGCGCCAACCGACAACAACACCAATGGTAATGCGGCCTGAGACAACATACCCAGCACATCAGATACTAAAATAATCGGCGTCAATCCGAGCAAATTCAAACTGCTGCCAAGCAAGATAGACACAATCAAAGGATTTCGAATGAGCGCACCACTTAACAATCGTGGTAAAGATGTCGCAGAAGAACTATCAGCCGATGACGGACCATGCATTAAGGTCATCGATACCACCAAGAACACATTGATAGAAGGAATCAACACCGACGACCCCAACGCCGCCAGCACCAGCCCATCATTCCCATACACACTACCCGCCACAGCCAACATAACAAAAGTGTTAAAACGCACTCCCGCTTGTAGCATAGAAGACCCAGTTGGTGGTGACACCTTCATAAACCAAATAACAACAAACACGAAGATCGCTGTGACCAGCAAAGCCAGCAACAAAATCAACGCATACTTTGCCAACATAGGATTACTAAAATCGATCTGCGACGTTTTGCTAAACAACAAAGCAGGAAACAACACCCAGTAAGACAACTTATCGACACCAGGCCAAAAGCCATCCATCGGAAAACGCCAACGCTGACACAAAGCACCAGCCATTAACAATATAAACACTGGCAACACAGACAAAGAGAGAGAAAACACAAATACCCCTTTAAAAAATAAACAATCCCTTATGAAGAAACTTATGTACGATGTAACAAGCTCAATAGCTACACAAAAGTTTATACGGGCAAAAGTTGCCAATCTTGACTTGCCAACTGCTCAACAAACCAAGATAACCCTTTACCTGGATCTTCCTTTCGCCATGCCAAATACGCCATCTGATTCGGTCTTGGCAATTCACACTCACGCAACACCAAACGACCAGAATTCAGCTCATCGACAATACGATGCTTAGGCAAATACCCCACCCCCAACCCCAAACACTGGGCTTGGATTTTGCTACGCATGGTATCAACTCTTAACACCTGTCGACTTTCAAAAACACCACTACTGCGAGCCGGCAAAATTTTTGAACTATCTGCCACCACAATCGCCGGAAACTGACGCAATTGCGCCGTAGTAATTGTACCTTGATTTAACGCCAACGGATGCGTTGGTGACACAGCAAACACAAATTCGATTTCACCAATCGCACGAATATGAACATTTCCTTTTGGGAGCTCCCCTGTAGCACCAATCACCAAATCGGCCCTATCATCTTGTAGAGCATCCCAACCTCCGCCGACCGCCTCTTCAGATAAACTCAGCTCAACCGGACGATTCTGCGTCAAAAAATCCCCCACTACAGACATCAAAGGCGACTCCAACAACACAGTATCACGGGCAATTCTGAGCTTCGGCTCCCAGCCAGACTCAAATTGCTTAATCGAGTCCTCTAGGCGCATGGCCGCTTCCAAAATGGCTCGACCTTGTTCTAACACCAACAAACCTGCTGGCGTCAGCACCGCTTTTTGGCGGGACCGATCAAACAAGGCCACACCTAAATCCTCTTCCAACTTCTTCACCGTATAAGTCAAAGCGGAAGGAACCTTGAACAAAGCCTCCGCCGCCGCGGCAAAACTGCCCAACTGATGGATCGTCTCTAACACCCGCAATGCTTCCAACGTAACTGCGTACGCCATACCTAAACCTTTATTCAAATTTTTTGAAATACTAGCTCAAAACCTTCCGATTTTCTTTCTTTTTAGCAACCACTACACTGCTCCCATAGAGTTAGAAGGGTAACGCCCCATTAAGGAGACACATCATGATTACACTTAGACAGGCTCAAGACCGTGGACAAGCAAACTTTGGTTGGCTAAACAGCTACCACACCTTTTCTTTTGGCAATTACTTCGACCCACAACATATGGGCTTTTCTCATCTACGGGTGATCAACGACGACACCGTTATCCCAGGTGCTGGCTTTGAAACCCACGGTCACAGAGACATGGAAATCATCAGCCTGGTATTACAAGGCACCATCGCCCACAAAGACAGTACAGGCAACGTCAAAGAGCTACCCGCAGGCGAATACCAACTCATGTCCGCAGGCAAAGGCATCTACCACAGCGAATTTAACGCCTCCAAAGCGGAACAACTTAAATTCCTACAAATATGGATACAACCCAACCAACTTGGCGAACAACCGGGCTACCAACAAAAAGCCTTCAGCCAAAATGAAGGATTCAACACCATCATCACCCCAGACGGAGCAAACGGCACACTGCAAATTAAACAAGACATGCAACTGGTGCAACTGATCCTAGATGAACAACAACAGGCCACATGGCAAGCCGACAGCAACCGCCGCTACTACATACACCTAATAGAAGGCGAACTGTCACTCGGCAACGACATCACCATGCAACCTGGTGACGGCGCGAAAATTGAAAACGTATCCGAAATTAACTTCGTAAAACTAAACGAAAAACGCGTTAAAGCCCTACTGTTCGACTTGGTGTAACCCCACCAAAACGTAGGGCAGCATGAGCATGAGAGAGGCAAAAGGGAGAAACGACTGTGATTTGGCGTTCTCTTCTTTTCTAAACCGCCTGTTCGGCGGTGAAGACGGGCGCGTCTACTGAGATCGTCAATTTGCATTTCTAAGCCGCCTGTTAGGCTGTGAAGGCCGTTCCTTGGACTCGTGTCAATAACTGTATTTTCTAAGCCGCTTGTTCGGCGGTGAAGACCATAAAGCCAAAAGTAAAAGGACCACAGGATTTCTAAGCCGCCTGTTTGGCGGTGAAGTGGTTTCTTCTCTTCCTCCGTTCGCTTTGATATTTCTAAGCCGCCTGTTCGGCGGTGAAGCATGAGCCAAGATAAAACAGTCCACTTCCCCTTTTCTAAGCCGCGTGCTCGGCGGCGAACATGGCAAGATGATATGGTTGTACCACTCGTCTTTTCTAAGCCGCGTGCTCGGCGGCGAACGCGCGCTGGTTCAGCTCATTGCAAAATCAAAATTTCTAAGCCGCATGCTCGGCGGCGAACCACTGCGCCGCCCATCGGTGGATTGCGTTTGCTTTCTAAGCCGCGTGCTCGGCGGCGAACTACTTGCGGAACATCGAGGATGGTTTTCACGATTTCTAAGCCGCGTGCTCGGCGGCGAACTTTTCGATTTCGATTGTGCTGTTCTTGCCTTTTTTCTAAGCCGCGTGCTCGGCGGCGAACGTTGCGATAGGCGTATTTGTGTAAATTGTCGCTTTCTAAGCCGCGTGCTCGGCGGCGAACTTGTTATAAAGAATCGGCTTACGTTTCCCGCTTTTCTAAGCCGCGTGCTCGGCGGCGAACTCCGACTATCAGAAATTATGTCTGATGTGTCTTTTCTAAGCCGCGTGCTCGGCGGCGAACATTCGCAGACTCGTGACATGATGAACATGAATTTTCTAAGCCGCGTGCTCGGCGGCGAACTTTTTTTGTGCACCTCGACATACAGGGGTTAATTTCTAAGCCGCGTGCTCGGCGGCGAACTTGCACCGGGTGACAGAGGTATGGAGCACGCATTTCTAAGCCGCGTGCTCGGCGGCGAACATCCCGTTCCTGTTATGTCCATCGGTATGAATTTTCTAAGCCGCGTGCTCGGCGGCGAACGGCGTGTTCTGCGAGTCGTTTGGACAGTTCTGTTTCTAAGCCGCGTGCTCGGCGGCGAACATCCCGTTCCTGTTATGTCCATCGGTATGAATTTTCTAAGCCGCGTGCTCGGCGGCGAACGGCGTGTTCTGCGAGTCGTTTGGACAGTTCTGTTTCTAAGCCGCGTGCTCGGCGGCGAACGTAATTGACTACCCCAGCCCCTTGTCGTCACTTTTCTAAGCCGCGTGCTCGGCGGCGAACCGGCTACGTTTAGGGCTTTAGTGTACTCAACATTTCTAAGCCGCGTGCTCGGCGGCGAACGCTAACGATCCACAGAGCGGCTATACGGGCATTTTCTAAGCCGCGTGCTCGGCGGCGAACTTTAACGACGGCCTCAGCCGCTTTTGCAAGCGTTTCTAAGCCGCGTGCTCGGCGGCGAACCGTTTTGCAAAGTGGTATGGGCGTGTGGTGATTTTCTAAGCCGCGTGCTCGGCGGCGAACACGTGCGTTCGTCGCCAACACTCCCTCCGTTTTTTCTAAGCCGCGTGCTCGGCGGCGAACTGAAAGTGATTGGCCTGAATACGAACACGTTTTTTCTAAGCCGCGTGCTCGGCGGCGAACGAGCACGCAGACCCGCAGCACGACCAGAATAATTTCTAAGCCGCGTGCTCGGCGGCGAACTCTGGCTTTTCCCATTCGACTGGCTAAAAATATTTCTAAGCCGCGTGCTCGGCGGCGAACGTGGCGGTATCTGATACGGTTTGCACACCGCTTTTCTAAGCCGCGTGCTCGGCGGCAAACACGTAACACTGTACCAACGGCCACTTTTTGTATTTCTAAGCCGCGTGCTCGGCGGCAAACAGGAGACGAGAGATTAGGAGTTTCATGGACTATGTCTAAGCCGCGTGCTCGGCGGCGAACAGCCCTTTGAAAGTATCGAAATTCTTCAAACTTTTCTAAGCCGCGTGCTCGGCGGCGAACAACACTCCACCTAATGCTGATACCATTTCGGGTTTCTAAGCCGCGTGCTCGGCGGCGAACGGAAAGTCGATTTCAGAGCGGGAGGCGCGAACTTTCTAAGCCGCGTGCTCGGCGGCGAACGAAAGTCTTTAATAGTAAACGGGCCTTGAATATTTCTAAGCCGCGTGCTCGGCGGCGAACAAAGTTAAGGCGCCGACGATTAACACAATCAATTTCTAAGCCGCGTGCTCGGCGGCGAACGCGTTAGTAGTCAAATCAGGCTTTTTTTATGTTTTCTAAGCCGCGTGCTCGGCGGCGAACGTAGTGAAGTTGTGGAGGTCTTGCAGGCCACTTTTCTAAGCCGCGTGCTCGGCGGCGAACTTAAACATGATTCATAAAATGCTAGAGTGGACTTTCTAAGCCGCGTGCTCGGCGGCGAACATCGTTTAAGTGTTTAAACCGTCTTGCATAATTTTCTAAGCCGCGTGCTCGGCGGCGAACTATTTGTAAAACGAGTGCAGAAGCTGCTTGATTTTCTAAGCCGCGTGCTCGGCGGCGAACGCTTATGTGTCATTTCTGATTTTCCGCACTTATTTCTAAGCCGCGTGCTCGGCGGCGAACCAAAAGCTCATCAATACTTTTTCCCGTATTACTTTCTAAGCCGCGTGCTCGGCGGCGAACTCACAAACGCTCTTCATTCCCTTTCCGCCAGCTTTCTAAGCCGCGTGCTCGGCGGCGAACTTGTTAATATGTTTCCTTACGACACTAAAACATTTCTAAGCCGCGTGCTCGGCGGCGAACGATTAATGGCTGTGATGTGTGGGACAAGGAAATTTCTAAGCCGCGTGCTCGGCGGCGAACTTAAACCCAGTAGAGAAGGCAGAGTTTATACATTTCTAAGCCGCGTGCTCGGCGGCGAACAATGTCACCAGATGGCCGTGATGCGTTTCAAGTTTCTAAGCCGCCTGTTCGGCGGTGAAGTTTGCTGTGTTTCTCGCTTTCGCTATTTGCATTTTCTAAGCCGCCTGTTCGGCGGTGAAGATTAGCACCTGGTCAAACTCTGCTGTTGTCGGTTTCTAAGCCGCCTGTTCGGCGGTGAAGCCCAAACATCGTGGCCGTGTGGTTCATGATTTTTTCTAAGCCGCGTGCTCGGCGGCGAACGAACGTGTTCGTATCATCGGTGATTTCACAATTTTCTAAGCCGCGTGCTCGGCGGCGAACATGAATCTATTTGTATTGATTGCGGCTGGAAATTTCTAAGCCGCGTGCTCGGCGGCGAACCTCTAACGACTCATAAAACGGCTTAAGCGTTTTTTCTAAGCCGCGTGCTCGGCGGCGAACTATGTTAAGAGGCTGATCAACCACCAATTTAATTTCTAAGCCGCGTGCTCGGCGGCGAACCTGGTCGCTACCGTTTTAGCCAATTCTTTCATTTTCTAAGCCGCGTTCTCGGCGGCGAACTCTTTTACATCACCAGCAAGGGTTCAAAATGTTTTCTAAGCCGCGTGCTCGGCGGCGAACTCCCACAATTCCATGTATTCCGCCATGACCTTTTTCTAAGCCGCGTGCTCGGCGGCGAACTCGATACAGGGCCTTTTGCTGATTATGTAGATTTTCTAAGCCGCGTGCTCGGCGGCGAACCATGCAAATCTTCCGGCTTAGCCAGTCATAACTTTCTAAGCCGCGTGCTCGGCGGCGAACCTGGATGCAGAGGGCAAAACAGACGCGCTTGATTTCTAAGCCGCGTGCTCGGCGGCGAACGCCATGTTAGATCCCCTCTTCTTCCCACTGTATTTCTAAGCCGCGTGCTCGGCGGCGAACGCTACAAAGAATCGGCTTACATTTCTCGTTGGTTTCTAAGCCGCGTGCTCGGCGGCGAACCCTATTGCTCTAGGCTCTCCGTGATCCTCACATTTCTAAGCCGCGTGCTCGGCGGCGAACCCACGTACCGTCTAGAGAGCGAATGACAGCAATTTCTAAGCCGCGTGCTCGGCGGCGAACACTATCACACTATCACCAGTGGACAGCAACGATTTCTAAGCCGCGTGCTCGGCGGCGAACTTATTACAGGCGTAGAAAAGCCGCCCCCTACTTTTCTAAGCCGCGTGCTCGGCGGCAAACATTTATTTTCAAATTTAACACCGCATATTTTTTTTCTAAGCCGCGTGCTCGGCGGCAAACTGATGTGCAAGCCTCATAAATGCCAGACTTATTTTCTAAGCCGCGTGCTCGGTGGCAAACGGCTTCATCAATACCTTGCTGAATTGCCGCAGTTTCTAAGCCGCGTGCTCGGCGGCAAACCACAAGTAGAAAGCGCCTTACGTGATCATTTCTTTCTAAGCCGCGTGCTCGGCGGCAAACTAGCAGCAGGTGTAGTAGGCGGGTTGTTATCATTTCTAAGCCGCGTGCTCGGCGGCAAACGTATTGCTTCTTGTTTTGCTTTACTTGCTAAATTTCTAAGCCGCGTGCTCGGCGGCAAACAAACCTCTAGAAACGCCTGTCACTAAGTCTCATTTCTAAGCCGCGTGCTCGGCGGCAAACAAACAGTCAGAGAGGGAAAAGGTGTCAGTCAATTTCTAAGCCGCGTGCTCGGCGGCAAACCGGGGGTTGGTGGGCTGGTGATTCGTTCGGGTTTTCTAAGCCGCGTGCTCGGCGGCAAACTCTGAGGGTGTAGACACGGCGCAAACCCTAAATTTCTAAGCCGCGTGCTCGGCGGCAAACGACCACGGCGGCGGCTATCGAGGCCGCGAAATTTTCTAAGCCGCGTGCTCGGCGGCAAACAATTTAATGATTTCAAAGTGTTGAACTTAGAATTTCTAAGCCGCGTGCTCGGCGGCAAACGCAAATATTTACGCTTAATACGGTCTACAAAATTTCTAAGCCGCGTGCTCGGCGGCAAACCCGCAGGAAATAAGCCATTTAGAAATGACAACTTTCTAAGCCGCGTGCTCGGCGGCAAACGCTTATCAATGAATGTTGCTTTGTACATGTAATTTCTAAGCCGCGTGCTCGGCGGCAAACCGTAGGCGATTTGGTTCATGTTCGCACCAAGATTTCTAAGCCGCGTGCTCGGCGGCAAACAAAGATTGGGACAGTGCCGAAGATAATACAAATTTCTAAGCCGCGTGCTCGGCGGCAAACGTCCTGCGACATGCGAACCCGTCCAGTAGTGTTTTCTAAGCCGCGTGCTCGGCGGCAAACTCTCATACGCTAACCTCTGTCACATATATGTATTTCTAAGCCGCGTGCTCGGCGGCAAACAACTCTAGCGTATCGCTCTTGTTCTGTTATATTTTCTAAGCCGCGTGCTCGGCGGCAAACCAAAACCACCTGAACTATCACCACCTTCATAATTTCTAAGCCGCGTGCTCGGCGGCAAACTAATGAATTGCCTAAAGGGTGCGGCGGCAAGTTTTCTAAGCCGCGTGCTCGGCGGCAAACGTATTAAGAAAATAATACGCTCTTGCTCTTTTTTTCTAAGCCGCGTGCTCGGCGGCAAACAAGCAAGCCCTTAGTGCCTTTTTTGACTTGGAATTTCTAAGCCGCGTGCTCGGCGGCAAACACAAAATGGACTGAACTTTCTGCAATGTTTTTTTTCTAAGCCGCGTGCTCGGCGGCAAACATCATCCCAAAACGCATAATCTATTTTTAATTTTTCTAAGCCGCGTGCTCGGCGGCAAACTTTTGACGAAGCGCCAGAGACGTTCCAAGAGTTTTCTAAGCCGCGTGCTCGGCGGCAAACTTATCATTCAAGCAGAGCCAGGGGAAACTTTCTTTCTAAGCCGCGTGCTCGGCGGCAAACTGGAAGTTGAGCGCGTGTATAAAATCGCGCTATTTCTAAGCCGCGTGCTCGGCGGCAAACGCAATTCGGGGTTAGTAGGGCAACAATATATATTTCTAAGCCGCGTGCTCGGCGGCAAACTCAGGGTACTTAAAACTGTATCCATGCAAGAATTTCTAAGCCGCGTGCTCGGCGGCAAACCATCGGATGACGCAGTTCAGTTATCTAAAGATTTTCTAAGCCGCGTGCTCGGCGGCAAACGATCCTGCCCCGTCAACTTCACAGCTCCAGATTTTCTAAGCCGCGTGCTCGGCGGCAAACGACGAATGCCCGATCGAAATCCCGATGACGCATTTCTAAGCCGCGTGCTCGGCGGCAAACACTAGCTTAGCCTTGCCCATACTCGCCGAGACTTTCTAAGCCGCGTGCTCGGCGGCAAACAGCCAGCTCTTGAAGCGTATAACCTCGATAATTTTCTAAGCCGCGTGCTCGGCGGCAAACAATAGTCTAGTTGCAAAAAAACAAGTTACAACATGCAGTTAGGTAAAAATAGACGTTTTTACCAATGGTTTTTCGGCATATTGTAACTTGCTGTTTTTTAAAGTGTTTTTTTAAAGAGCCTTTTTCATTGGTTAAAACCAAGGAATTGTTGCTGTTTTACTCAAACCAAAATAGTCGAAGTCACCGATCTGTGGGCTGGCTTGAATATCCGTCATTTTAATATAACGTCGATGGTGCTTTCCATTAGAGGTACTTTCCATTTCAAGATAAGGCAAGGTGGTCATCTGATCAGCAAACATTTTGGCTTTATAAGCTTTCATTTCATGCTCTAAAATTGAACCTCGCTTTATTAAGCGTCTTAGATGAGATTTGCTCATATTAGGGCGCCAACGAAAGACACGTCTGTATTGAGCACATTCAGGCACTGTTTTTATATCACTGAATACACAATAACCAGATAAACCACCTAACCATGAAAGAGCCATTAGCTCTTCTAATCTTTCTTGACTTGAATGTATTCTAACTAAAGTTCCAAGCATAACTTTCGTTTCAGGAAAGCTAACCCCTATATCTAAAGATCTTAGATCGAAAAGGGCTTTATGGAACTTGATATATACCTTGTTTAATAATACATTTTCTCGCATTTCAGCATCTGGCCTAATACGGATATCAATATAAGAATCCATACTTCCCCCTAAACTCGAATATTTGACACATAAGCAAGTCCTTTTTTACCTAAATAAAAACTCGACACGCCAGCATTCTCAATAAGTTTTTTAATTTCGAGCCCTTTATCACGTTCAACATCAATAATTATTTCTAGTTGCCCACTAGCTTTAGTCATCATAGTTGTTACTTCTCCTTGTCCCTTTATCTTTTCTTTTTTAACAAAGGGATTTCCCCATATTGTTTTTTTGGGCCCTGTCGTGAACCTGTCCATAAAATCTTTTTTAGTAAAACCTCGTTTTGAAATACCGCTTATGCCACCTGCTTTAGTCTTTGCAGTAGACATATCATACTTTTTCTCTAGCCGAACCAATTGTAAATATAAAGCAGAGCAATAAAGGCTAATGGTCATTACCTGACCTTTTTTATTAAAATAGTCTATGTCAGGAAAAAGTGATTTTAAAGTATTCACTGCACTAGCAACGACACTTTCATTTTTTTTAGGTTTTTCTTTATTCAAAAATTCAAGGCGACTAATAATTTCAATTGGGTCAAGTTTAATACTTTCTTCAACCATTACCTTGTCAACGATAAAACGGCATAACTCTGGCACATCTAGATTTAATACCCCCCAAAACTCTTCTGAATAATCAGACGTAAAAACAGAATCGGTTATTTTAATCATTCCCGTAAATGAATTTTGATCTGTACTACCATTCATGTTACGAATAAATGTCATTTCATTAGTCAATAATGATTTATCTATAAAAGTTACTTTACCCTCTAAATTTTCAAAATAATAAGTATTTTCATAATTTTTATTGCGCGCTTGATATAGCTTACGCTGGTCACCAATCAATCGATTTAACAATCCCATTACAGTATCTAATGTAATATCACAGACTTTAAAATTTCCCTCTTTTTTAAGGTTAGTCATAGAACCTAAAAACTCTCTCCCCCTTTTAGGTAGTGTCTCATTATTTGAGCCACCCAAAAACGAGTTACGCCAGCATGAATCATAATCAATCGTGATTTTCATATTGCCTCCTATTTTGCGTAAAAATATTGGGCATACTGCGATTGTGGTTCACTAACGATTTCTGACTCATCGCGCTTAATACGCATCATTTTATGACTGTCGTTATAATCTACCGTGATTTCATCAACATACATGTAACCTTTGGCTTGACGAATACTTAAATCGGCAATACGTGACAATGTATGCTCAATAATTGCTTGTATTGCATCATCATTCAGTAAAATTCCGCACTCACCTTCTTCGAAAATAGTGCCTTTACGGACATAATTACTATGAAAAGTCGCGATTGGATTTAACGATGGATTGAGCCCTTTGATGAAAGCTTGCACTGTTTCTGCAACTTCTTCACCCTGACCTTCTTTAATGATCATGCTAGCACGGTCAAACTTTTTATCTAGTGAGATAAATTGCAATTGCTCAATGCTAATAGAGCCATAGGAAATATATTCAGTATCGCCAAACGTGGTTTTAGAAAAAAACGATGAACTATCTCGTTCACCTGCCTGACCAAACTGCTCAAAATTACCATTTCCTAATTGATCAACGAAATCTTCTATTAATAATGGGCTGCTTCTTTTGCATTGACTAGAAGGCACAACATAGCCACGAACAAGTCCTGTAATAGAAGCCAATACTTTTTCTAAGTTTTTTTCTCCTGAAAAATGTAGATCAAAAGCTTGCTCTTTAAATAAGTGGTGGCGAATACAGTTTTGACTTATGTATAAAGGCGTTTTTTTAAAATCGATATCGGTCGCCTCTTTTTTATATTTATAACCTGTCTCGTCTTTTATTTTACCTGTTAAGTTTGAATAACCTCTCAATTTTGGCAACGTATGGTTGTCTACTGTTTTTCCGTTATCACCAGTTAAAGTAGTTGGGCCATTCCAGTTCACTACACCATGACCCAATGCTTTAATCTTAAAATCAACACTTTTAATTCCGGTTACTTTTTCCATAGGTTATTCCTCGTCTTCTGTGGTTTGATTAATTTGTTTGATAGACATTGCGCCAATCGGTTGCTTATCACATACTACATAATAAATAGCGTGTGGATGTCGGGCACTTTCTCCACCCACATTTAGTAGGTCGTTGGTGGTGTAACTTAAATAAATGGGCGATTCTGGATCGCGCGCTTCATTTAACAACGCATTATCATTATAGGATTTAATTCCTCCCATAATATTGTGGTGTTTTTTAAACATGTGAGATAACAAGTCTTTGTCACTTTGATCGTAACCACGGATGACTCTAGTGGGATATGTGAGGTTATCAATATTGCTGTCATCATTTAGTGGCATTGAATAAGCATACTCATCTAAGAATTGCGGTACTAAATTGGTTAAGTTAATTAATGCCAATTGCACAAAACGATTATCACCACGTAGCGATGCTTTGCTGATTTTGTTATGTTTTTTATCTTTATTTTTCTTCCGCGGTACTGTGATGGGATCAATCACTTTTGCATTAATTTGTTGGACACTATTTTTAAGTGCTGCTACTAGATCACTCTCTATAAAATCTCGATTACGCTCAGTATGATGAAATTTGAAATAAAGTTGATAAATTTCAGGCAAGGTAAAAGTTCTATCGACAAGCTCGCTTTGTAAAAACTGATACCACGCCCGCACTGAGCTCAGTACGTACATTTTTCCTAAAAAACCTGCTGCTGGGCTTTTTCCTTTTCCGTTAGCGACGGATTCTGGTACAGCTAAGGTGTAAATATTTACATCACTATTTTCGCCAAAACGATCTAATCGTCCTAACCGCTGTAAGCTATCTTCAGCACTGGTGATTTCGGCCACCATATAATCACAACTGATATTAAGCGACGCTTGCACAATTGGACCACTGCGCAATACCTCATACTTACGTGTACCAGCACGTTTGTATGCCTCGTACACCTCAGCAAACCATTTACGTTTATCACTTTTAATAAATTTTGAATGCAACAGCACGGCATTTTCAGTGTGTTGATTAGTGATAAAGCTATTTTGTGCTGTTAACGCCATATTACTGATTACGAAGGTACAGCCCCTTTGTGGGACAAATAACGGGTTAGTATTATCAAGTTTGCTATCATCAAATACTTTAAAATTGAGTTGATATTGGCTTTGGTTGAACGATGGCATGACTTTGATATCGTCGGGATGAATGCTCAATAACTCTTCAACAAAAACGTAATGTGGCGTTGCCGACACTAATAAAGTATTCGCCTGTTGCTGCTGCATTTTTTTAGATGCTATTAGCTCTGCAAACAACAAATTAAACGATGCCATATTCACGTACTCATGAAACTCATCAAATACTACATGCACGTTTAAAAAATCGATAAGAGTATTGGCCTTAGTATGGCTGATCACTGCACCCAAAATTTGATCAATAGTAGTAATAACGATATCTCCAGAAAAATTTTCGTCATCGGAAATTCGGTTATCCCACTGATTATGAAATTTAAACTCACCGGTATTAATTTCAATGGTGCTGTTAGGCAGATATTGTTCTGAGGTTAGTTCATAAAATAAACCTTGGCAGACTTGTACGCGGGGACATACCCAAATGATGCGTTTTGCACCTTGTAGTTTTGCCCATTCCAAAGCAATTTTGGTTTTACCGCAGCCAGCAGCTCCAGCAAGTACCGCAACATCTTCGGCAGTAGTCAGCTCCTTAGCAATGTCACTTTGCTTTTTACTGCGTTCACTATTAGGAAAAAAAGTTTTGAGACACGTATCGATATCACCACAAAGAGTAGACTCAACGCCAAGCAGATCAGTAACGATATCGTTTAAGTTACGCTCAAAAATGGCCTTATGTAACTCTGCAGCACTTAAAGCAGAGACTTTACGATCAGCGGTGATCAAACAAGCACGTGCAATATTATTCAAGGCGTTAACTTTTACATTGGTATTATTGGCCGAGACTGACTCTTCCAGCTCATACTCTTTGTAATTAGGTAAAGGTGGTGCATCAGGGAGATTCGCTTCTAATGCCTCAGCAATTTCAGTTGAAAAAGTTTTTTCTAGCAGACTATTGCTTGAGTTTCGATATTTTTTATCTATACCAATAACGAGCTTAAGCAGTGTTTGAGCTTGCATGACAATATCAGTTAAACCAACTCCCTTCTGGTTTGCTATAAGCTTTTTACAGATGTCTTTGTAAGAATCAAAACCACTTTTCTCTTTGCGATATGGCTTAGCATGATGCCAGTACACAGCATGCTTTACTGAACGTTTATTACTCGGGTTGAGGGCTTTCAGCTCAGCACTATCTAGTAGGTGGTAAAATAATAATGATAGTTCATTGTGCCTAGGGTGTTTATCAAAGCTAAATTTAGCATCATCAATATGCTGGCCATCTTCTGCTACAAATTCTTTCTTTTTGGGGTTAGTAACCCATTCTTGGAACTTAGGATCAATTTTTCCTAAATCATGAAAGCAACCAGCAATAAAGTTTACCAGCGAAAACTGTGTGCTTTCGGGAAATAACTTGTGATGTAGCTGCTCGGCAACATAACCGACTGCAAACAAGTGCTCGCTTAATGGCTGCAAATGAGTGTTAGCATACAACACACCTTGCTTGGGTTTGTCTCTTACAACATCCATAAAAACCTCTTTTTCTGTGGTATTAACCGGCACGATACCTTGTTCATTAAACTTATTCTTATTCCCCACCACCCAAAGCAATTCACTTCTGGCACGGGTTCTTATCCAGTGGCAACTTACGGCGGTGTTTTTGCTGGCGGTTTGACGCAGCATTTTTTTGACGGTAAGCAAGCCGTCTTCGGTAATCAGGGTTTGCCATGTGTTGTCGCCGATTCGATTGGCAAAAGCATCTAACACACGGCGGGTCTTTTTGAGTGAGTTTTTTTCGCACTGAGAAACAAAGGTCACCATCATCGTTCGGTATCCTCGTCGTTTTGTCGCTCTAAAGAACGACCTACAAGTGCCTCTTGTTCTTCGAGGTCATTTTGCTTATTTGATGAACTACCAAGATTTAATGCCACGTTTTTGACCGTATCAAACATAAAATCTAACGCTTTATGGTCGGTGAATTTTTGTAGAATTTGCTGACGAAATTCTTGTTCTGTGGCGTTTTCTTTGGCGCAGACAAAGGCCCAAGGCAGAACGATGGCGTCTTTTATCAAGTCGGCGACATCAAACACCAACGCACCACGGCGCGTTTTGCCATGCATGACGGCAAAACCATGAGGAATGCCGAGCACCCATAAACAACAAGCGGCTAAGCCGTAGGCGAGATAGTTACCGTGGCTTAAAAAATCGTTGGCTTTGTCGCTTGAGTCATGCTGACGTTTAAAATCCTCAATACGCACAGCATTAGCAGCGTATTTGTAAAGGGATTTGGTGAGCTGAGCTTCGGTGAGTAATCAATCGGATTGTTTCGTCGCGGCATCGGTTCGGTTATGAAAGGTCTCGAAAGACGATTGTAATACCGCATCTTGCAGGGCGAAGCCTTCACCTTTTAAGTCTTTGTCTTTTGTCCAAATCCGTTCAAGGTAATCAAGGCGCGCTTTTTGGAAAGTTTTCGCTGCATCAAGTCGTTTGTCGTCATCAAACCAAAATTGCAGCCAACCATGGAGGTATTCTGTCGGGCGATATTCACTTTGCGGAGTAAACCATTCTACTTCGCACGCCATATACAGAGGCGTGCCACCGCCACCACAAAAGCCAACTAACACGCCTGCTTGAGCAAGCATACGCATGGCGGCTTGGGTGATCGAGGTCCCATTACCAAGTAGAAGCACGGTGGTGTTGGCAATCGGGATATTAAAATACTGGTTTTCTCCTGACTTTTTATTAGAAAGCGCTTCCGTGAGATACAAGACTCGACCATCTTTTTGCATCACCCGACAGTATTCGAGGTAGTACATATTGGCTCGTTTAGAGTGCAATATGGTTTTCATATCCGATGGTGAGAACTGTTCCATTGTTTGTCCCTTCTCGCTCTAGTTATTTGCCTTGTATCCACTGTGCCTTGCTTCTCTCAATGCCACAACGCTGTCCATTTACACAGGTAAAGTAATTTGACAGGTTTTGCCTTATGTCAGTGTTAAACAGTGTTTATCAGTCAAATAGCCATTGTTTTATGTCGGTGTAGTTAACACACACCAGTTGTTGGGCTTGTGGGTTGGCTTCGAGCATTTTGGTTTTGATCTGTAAGTCGTCGAGGGTGTATTTGACAAGGGCGGCGCGGGTAGTGATGTTCAGTTGACCATCTGTCATGCCGTAGTCGTTTTCAAGCACACGTTTTTGTTTGTCGGTAAGGCGGGAGTCAGGAGTAAGAATCAGTGAGACTTGAGTATTCCACAGGGTGTCTTGTTGTGCGGTCTGTTCGGCGATTTTGCCATCGTACTCGACGCTCTGAAAGCGGCTGAGTACAAAGTCGAGGAATTGTTTTCGTACGTCACAGTAGGCGCGAACGTGCCATCGTCCGGCGGTTTTCACAAAGCTATGGGGGTAAATTAATCGGCCTTGCGGGTCGCTGCTGGAAACGGATAAATATTCGCAATCCACAGCGGTTTTGTCTTTAACAGCTTTTAATAAAGGTCGCATGACCTGTGGTGAGACGAAGCGCGCTAAGGCTTGCATTCTGTATTGGGTGGCGTCTTTAGCCGCATTGGAAAAGGTGGGGATTTTACCGTAGTTTAGCCAATCAAAGTATTCATCCACGGTTTGGTCAATGTAGTGCGGTTTGAAATAGCTTGTTACTTGGTAGGCTTTTCGTGTGGCATCATAATCTAACGAGTTTGGGAAATCGGTCTGATATTGTTTAAGAAGCTGACTGACACTTTGCCGCGTGAGGCCCAAAGCAGTCATTAGTGGTTTGGTATTTATTTGTCCTTCCCAAAAGGCAATTAATTCTAACATCCAATAACGCTGCGCGACTTCCATATTGACTACTTCCTTACTCTTTGTAGCCTAGCAATGTAACGCAGTTTTTTGTGATAACCAAACCACAATTGTGGTGTTTTTGTAGTCAGATCAATGAATTTGTCACTCTGCGCTGCTTATTGATTTGCGCTCTGCCCTAACCATCCAGTTCCTTGGGGTTAGGCTTTTGTCGCAGAATTTTCCTATCTCGACTTGGTAGCCGTTTTCTTCTAGGTAAAGGGCGCGGTCAAGGACAAGCCAGTATTCCAGCGCGGGGCGAAAGAGTTGGCTGATGGCTTCGAGTTTTTGAATTTGTTGGCAGCGTTGTTGGCCTTGTGATTCGAATGATTCAAAGGGCAAATCGGCTTTTAAATGTAACAACCCTTTTTGTTCCGCCGCCCAGTGGCAAAAGGCTGTAAAGCCTTGGTTCAATATGGCTTTTTGGATGGAGGGAACAGGCAGATATTCATCTTGCTGACGAGCCGATCTTTGCCATGAATCGAACCCTAAGCGATAAGTAAGTTCCAGTTGCTTGAGGCGTTGTTCACGTGCACCTGCGGTGGCGACTTCTTTTACCGCGAGTTTGAGATCGGCTTGGCGTAGATTAAGCTGGGATTGCTTTGCCCATTGGGATAGTGGGCGATAAAGCGCCTCTTTCGTCAGGTGGTAGCAGCATGGAGAAAGGCAAAGTTTGCCCGTGTTTGCCACAATTGCTTGCTGGATGAGCTCTCGATGCAAGTCCCCACAAGCATGAAGTGCTACAGCGCAGTGAGTATTCGCTAACGCCAACTCGCCTTCACCTTTTAGCACATCGGCATGAGTAAACATCTGTGGTAGATTGAGTCGTTTGGCTTCTTGTTCGCCCGCATCACACAAGGCTTTTTGCCATTCTAGGCTGTGAACGGGCTTGTTGTCTTGAAAGGCCAATAATTTGCCCAGGTAGCCCTTTCCTGCACACCATTCCACATAGCTTTCTGCTTTTGGCGTCAGGGCGACAAAGGCTTGGATTTGCGACCACTTTCGGCCTTTTATTCCGGCTGAAACATAGCTTGGCATTGTGTTAGTAAGTGTTCGCTCCGAAGTTAGATCAAGCATTTCAAGCTCGGAAAAATTCAGCGGACTTTTTAGGTCTGGACAGAGACGAAAAACTTGCGCGTAGAAAGAATCGCTTGGCCCTTCCCTGCTCTCTTTTTCTAGACTCTCTTTTTCTAGACTCTCTTTTTCTAGGTACGTGGCCAACTCGGGATAAGCATTTTTCCAAGGATTGTCCAAACGAGCAAAGGTATCGAACTGCCAGAGTGATGTATGCGTTTTTAGCCAGGCATCCAGTAGTTGAAAGTGATGTTGGAAAGCAGTCATGAATTGGCTCGCAAGGAAGGAAAATCAGGGTGTCTATATTTCTTTACAGTATTGGGAAAAATTCCCTCTCACTTGGATTGTATTTTGTCATAAAAACGGCAAAATGAAGAGGCTATTCAAGCAACAATTATCTTCACAGCGATTTTACTGTGACGTAAAAAAAGGACCCCAAAAATATCATGTTCAAGCATCTTAAAGCTGTATCAGGCGACCCTCTTTTAGCCCTTATTATTGCCCATCAACAAGATCCAAACCCAAATAAAGTTGATTTAGGTGTAGGTGTTTATAAAGACGATAATGGCCACACTCCGATTTTGAATACGGTAAAAAAAGCGGAAGCTATTTTGCTTGAGCAAGAAAACTCTAAAAGTTATTTAGGCATTTATGGCGCGACTGAATTTGAAGCCATTATTAAAGATTTACTATTGGGTGAAGGCAATCCATTAATTGCATCGGGTCGTATCCGCTCAACCCAAACACCTGGTGGAACGGGCGCGCTGAAAGTTGCGGCCGATTTTATCAGTGCCAACTTGAAAGACGCCCGTCTTTGGGTAAGTGATCCTACTTGGGGAAATCACCAGTCTATTTTCAACTCTGCTGGTGTAGAGGTGCAAGAGTACCCTTACTACGACCCAGAAACAAACGGCCTGCGCTTTGACGATATGATGGCGAAACTAGAAGCCGAAGCAAAAGAAGGTGATGTTCTATTGCTGCATGCCTGCTGCCACAACCCAACGGGTATCGATCTACAATTCGACCACTGGAAAGTATTAACCGATTTTGTCAATAAACGCGGCTTGCTGCCTTTGATTGATGCAGCCTATCAAGGTTTTGGTGATGGTTTAGATGAAGACTTAGCGGGTCTGCGTCATATGGCGGCCAACGTTAAAGATATGTTAATCGCCAATTCTTTTTCGAAAAACTTCGGAATTTACCGCGAACGTTGTGGTGGTTTAAGTGTTATTGCTGAGTCTGCGGATGAAGCCAATGCTGCGTTCTCTATTATTGGTCAGGCAATTCGTGCGAACTACTCTATGCCACCTGCTCATGGTGCGGCTGTGGTTTACACCATTATGAGTAATCCTGAACTAAAAGCAGAATGGGAATTAGAAGTGGCTGCAATGCGCGACCGCATTAATGGCTTGCGTGAAAAGCTGGTTGCAAAGTTAGCCGCATCGGGTGCTAGCAAAGACTTTAGCTTCATTAAAGATCAGCGTGGTATGTTCTCTTACTCTGGTTTGACTCTAGAGCAAGTTCGCGCTTTACGTAATGACTACTCTATCTATATTGCCGATACTGGCCGCATGAGCGTGTCTGGTGTTAGTGATAGCAACATCGACTACTTATGCGAAAGCATTGCAAAAGTTGTTGGTTAACAACTAAGCGGTAAACAAAAAACGTGATCAGTTCAATTCATCACTGATCACGTTTTTTTTGATCTAGGGCCTATTATTCACAAGCCTAGCGGATAATAAAGTTTCGGTTTAATGAAGAATGCGCTTATCTGAATCTTTTACACTAGTTTGTGTTTCTGGATGATAATGTTTTACCAAACGCAAAACAGATGGCTCTATAGTATCTCGCCAGAAAGCCACTTCTTCTTCCACCATACCTTCGAGTTTTTTCCAACCAGTCTCCGTTCCAAACAAACGAACTGGAGCTAACGCTTCATCAAAGAAATCTCGATCACCGTTGATTCCAAGGCCAATCAATTTCGCACCACGAATAAATCCAACACACCACTCTTCTACTAGTATATTGTATTCACCATCGACTTCCTGCTCTAAGTAAATGGGATAAAACTCCCCAAACAGCAAGCTATTCATGGTTTCCATATACATGATTAAGACAAGACTTAGGAATTCATCTTCTTGTTCGGTCGATTCCCAAACTGGTTGATCTTCATCCGCCCCCCAAATAGCATTCAACCAAACATCTGGCTCTAGCTCTTGTACAGAACAGCCTAACGCAGTTAAGAAACCATCTAACTCCGATACGCACATAAGCGATCGGTCTGTCCCAAACGTTAATAAATAATGATCTATTTTCTCGTAAAGGACTTCTTCGCTGATGACGTCATCATCTTTCTTTTCAGGCATTCATTTGTTTCCAATCAGTTGAGCTATACATATATTTTAGCTTGTCTAGGCAAAAGCGATAATATTTTGATTCATTAATCAATAATCGCTAAGTTACCGTACGTTTCTAGCCAGCTTTTGCGGTCTCCTGCACGCTTTTTAGATAACAACTTATCAAGTAGCTCATCAGTGTCCAACTTGTCTTCCATGGTAAGTTGAATCAAACGGCGTGTATCCGGTGCCATGGTTGTTTCACGAAGTTGCGATGGATTCATCTCACCCAGACCTTTAAATCGTTGTACGTTTGGCGTACCACGTTTGTTTTCAGCGGCAATTTTGTGCAAGGTGATGTCTTTTTCTTCGTCATCAAGGGCGTAATAAACTTCTTTACCAAGATCAATTCGGTACAAAGGCGGCATCGCCACAAACACATGTCCACCATTCACCAAAGCTGGAAAATGACGCACAAACAAAGCACAGATCAAGGTAGCGATGTGCAACCCATCCGAGTCGGCATCGGCAAGAATACAAATTTTGCCATAACGCAGACCACTCAAATCTTCTTCACCAGGGTCAACACCAAGCGCTACAGAAATATCATGAATTTCCTGTGATGCCAGTACTTGGTTAGAATCCACTTCCCAAGAATTAAGAATTTTACCGCGAAGTGGCAAAATGGCTTGGAAGTCTTTTTCACGAGCCTGTTTAGCAGAGCCACCAGCCGAGTCCCCTTCCACTAAGAAAAGCTCACTTCGTGCAGAATCTTGTCCAGAGCAGTCAGCCAATTTACCCGGTAGTGCTGGGCCTTGAGTCACTCTTTTACGAACAACTTTTTTACTGGCTTTTAGGCGAGTTTGCGCACTATTAATGACGATTTCAGCAATTTTCTTGCCGTCTTCAACGTGCTTATTCAACCAAAGACTAAAGGCGTCTTTCACTGTCGCTGAGATAAAGGCAACAATTTGACGAGAAGACAGTCGCTCTTTGGTTTGACCCGAAAACTGAGGCTCTTGAATTTTAGCGGAAAGTACATAACTGCAACGATCCCACACGTCTTCTGCGGTGAGTTTGACACTACGAGGCAATAAATTATGAAAATCACAAAACTCACGAATGGCGTCTAACAAACCAGTTCGCAACCCATTAACATGAGTTCCGCCCTGAGCAGTAGGAATCAAGTTAACATAACTTTCTGTGACCAGCTCTCCACCTTCCGGTAGCCATTGCACAGCCCAGTCAACACCTTGTGTTTTTTCAGTTAGTCCACCGATAAAAGGTTCATCTGGTAGCAATACAAAACCATCGTTGGCCTGAGCCAGATAGTCTTTCAAACCATCTTGATAAAACCACTCTTCGCGAACCTCTTCACTGCCACTTTGATCGATAAACACGACATGAAGGCCTGAACACAGTACAGCTTTGGCTTTTAATAGATGTTTTAAACGCGAGAGAGAGAATTTAGGGCTATCGAAATATTTTGTATCGGCCGTAAATTTCACTTTTGTGCCGGTATTTTTCTTACCGACTGTGCCAATTTCTTTTAGCTCTGAAGTTTTGAAACCATTTTCAAAACCAATGTGATAATGGACACCGTTACGTCTTACCCAAACTTCTAATGAAGTAGATAAAGCATTAACTACCGATACACCCACACCATGTAAACCACCTGAAAACTGGTAATTATCACCGGAGAATTTGCCGCCCGCGTGAAGTTTGGTCAGAATCAATTCAACACCGGAAATACCTTCCTCTGGATGAATATCGACAGGCATACCACGACCGTTGTCCTCTACGCTTAAGGAGCCATCTTTGTACAAGATGACTTCGATGCGATCTGCATGCTTCGCCAACGCCTCATCCACGGAGTTATCAATGACTTCTTGTGCTAGATGGTTTGGCCGTGAAGTATCTGTATACATTCCTGGACGCTTTTGTACAGGTTCTAAGCCACTAAGAACTTCTATGGATCCGGCGTTATATTCTTTTGCAGACATGCGTGTTTTTACTTCCAAGTTGATCGTGCAATACAGGGAAAAAGGACTGTATAGCGTGCGAGTGTAAATTAGATGGGCTAGAGTCTATCACTGGTTTTACTTAGTGTGAAATAGTCCAACAAAAGCAGTAGCTTACTCAGTTAATATTCCAGCAAAACGCAGAATTTCTCCGGTAAATCGTTCAAAATCAGTAAAGCGATGATCTCCATTTTTTTCATGGGTTAATCGTGCCGTTTGCGGAAAGCACTTTAGTGCTTCTTTGTAATCCAACACCTCATCACCTTCTTGAATCATCAGCCAATATAAATCAGCGGTTGGCTCAGTAACGATTAATTGCTCAAGCTCTTTCATATGCAATTGAGTTAATTCATATTTTTCATCGGTGTAAGGGTTAAATTGTTCTCCGAGATGCTCTTTTAATAAAATTGGGGCTTGCACGGCAGGGTTCACCAAAATGGTTTTTAAACAATATTTCTCCGCCAGATAAACAGCATAAAAACCGCCAAGTGAGCTCCCAATCAGTGTGATACCTTGCTCTAGATTGGCTTCAATGATGGCTTCTAGTTGCTTAATTGCTTCAGCAGGCTGCCAAGATAAACGAGGCGAAATCACCGCGTCAGGTACTCCCATATCTTTGGCTGCATTACACAGCACCATGGCTTTATGGGAACGCTCAGAGCTGTTAAAACCATGAATATACAATAGAGCAGTCAAGGGGTTTCATCTCTGTTAAAAGGTTAAAATCAAAATTAGGCGAACTGAAAGGACAAGGTATTGTTTAGTCGATGACCATGCTTCAAACAAAGCTCTAACAAATCAGCTAACTGCTGGTTTAAACGAAATTTTTCATCTCGATGCAACATGGCATCATTGGGATAAGGATAGGCTCCCTGATATTGTCGATGCCCATCAGTAATCTCTGCAATACCTACATCATGGTACAAACGAATCGTCATAGACAGAGTAGTTTTGAAGAGCAGTTTTTTTGGAATTTCCGGGCCAAATTCCAGCATAATTTCAGACGTAAAACGACTCTCTTTGCCAAGCGTCAATTGTAAACGGCTCTCTTGATCGCCTGCGCTATGAATAGAAAAATTCCAAGAATCCATCTCTTCTTGTCCACGCATGAGTTTACCAAGTCGGCGATAGTTTAGTTCGCCGAGCAATTGTAAGCTCACTAAATCTGGTACATAGTGTTTCGATGTTTTCTTAGTCATGTCACCCTTCGTCACCTTGTTCATTCTTGCGAAGTCTTACTCGCTGCAAAATTTTGTTCGACGCCCTTATTTGATGGTTGTCTTAATCTTTCCAATTGATGGTTCATGCGCACATCTTTATCGTGCCAGTATAGATTAAACCACGTAAAAAAGTGCTCTCTATCTTTTTCAGCTGCTCGATAGTCTAGCGCCAGAATACTCTCAGGCAGAGCCACTTCGCGTACCATGACTTTTACCTTGCCGATTCTACCGCATAACAAATCCCATCCAGTTACGGTTTCTTGTTCATATAAGACATTGATATCTGTAATACTTTTTATTGTTCCAGGCATAGTTTGCAATATAAAGCCTATGCCACCAGCTTTTGGCTTAAGTAAGTATTGATAAGGTGAAGATTGTTGCTCATGTTTACTAGGTGAAAACCGAGTACCTTCGACAAAACTCATGATGGAATTAGGACGGTTTAGTAATCGTTTGCAAGATCGTTTTGTCGTAGCTAAATCTTTACCCGCTAACTTAGGGTTCTTTTTAACCTGCTCTTTGGTATAACGCTTCATAAAGGGAAACCCCATAATATAGGTTGCCGTACCTACAAAGGGCATCCAAATCAAGGCTTGCTTCATAAACACTCTTGGCAAGGGCCTACGACCTTTAAGCTGAGCAAAAATGACAAAAACATCTACCCATGATCGATGATTAGCTATGATTAAATGCCAATGCTCAAAGTCGACCTGCATAGTGTCATCCAGCTCCCACCTTACGCCTAAAACATGTCTAAACCACCACTCACAAGAGGCCAACCAACCATCGTACAAACGATTCACACAACGTTCAGCAAAACTTTCATATGACGTACGCTTTAATAGTAATAAGGGCGCGATAAGATGAACCAACAATGCCCAACAAAATACATTGATACACATGAATACAAAAGAAACCAGACCAATTACTGGCTGAATCAGTGTTTTTTTGTAGGCAAAGGTAGAAACTTCTGGCTTCATCTGCTTAGACACACCAACGGGCTAGTAAATCGTTTTTGTTTAAAGCAAACCATTGTATCCCCATAATAGTACTGGCGTTTTCCACATCATTTTTAAGCAGAGCAATGGCATCATCTGAAGAAATTAAATGCAGCTTAATATCTTCATTTTCACTATCAAGACCATGAATTTTCGAGGTATCAACCAAACTGGAATCAAACTCAGCGGCATACATGCGAATATGTTCGACCAATCCCCCCGGTGAAGGAGTAAATTTAAACATATACTCTAAGCGATTTACTGATACACCGGCTTCTTCTAGAGATTCACGACGTGCTACCTCCTCATCGCTTTCACCTTCTTCCACCATCCCTGCAACCAACTCAAGTAACCAAGGTGATTCACTCTTTAATACAGCAGGACGAAACTGTTCAATCAACAATATTTTGTCGGCAACTGGATCAAACAAAAGTACGCACACAACATCGCTGCGAACCATCATCTCGCGAGACATAGGCTCGCTCCATTCACCGCTAAATTTTTTATGCCTCAAAGTCAGCTTTCGATACTCGAAAAAGCCTTTGTAGAGACATTCGTCGGTTAAAACCTCAACATCTTTTTTGTTGTAAGTTGGTTTAAACTTCATATTATCGCTTCCTTGAAATAAGGTCTGATATGATTGATTCATCACGGCAAGTCACGCTACGCCTTCTCAACGTCGACAAAATATGTCGGCAACTATGACAAGTTTGGAGTTGTTAATGGAAAACATACGTTGCGCTTGGTGTTTAGGATCTCCTGAATACATTCACTATCATGATAATGAATGGGGAATTCCTGTCCATGATGATCAAATGCTATTTGAGTGTATTGTACTCGAAAGCGCGCAAGCAGGTCTAAGTTGGATTACTATTTTACGCAAACGAGAAGGTTATCGAGAACTTTTCCATAATTTCGATCCTAATAAGGTCGCAAAAATGACCGAGACAGACGTCGAGCGACTATTATTAGATGAACGTATCGTACGTCATCGAGCAAAGATAGAAGCCACCATAAATAATGCAAAAGCCTTTTTGAAAATCGTCGATGAATTTGGTTCATTTAACCAGTATTACTGGGCATTTAGCGACAATAAAATCATTGATAACCCAATCAAGCATCACACCGAGGCGCCCGCCGTGACGGAGCTGTCCACTCGCTTTGCCAAAGACCTGAAAAAAAGAGGCTTTAAATTTCTTGGCGCAACGACCTGTTATGCCTTTATGCAAGCTACAGGCATGGTGAACGATCACATTGCTGAATGCATATCTAGAAAACAAAATAAATAGATAAAAGCGCCTTAATTAGCGGCAGTTCCTTGATTTCATTAAGGTTTAGCCTAAAGTAGTCGATATAATAAAAGTATCTTTATATTTTCATCACCTCGTTTGGTATTAAACATGTTCAATGATAAAAGCGTTCTTATTACTGGTGGCACAGGTTCTTTTGGCCATCAGTATGTCAAAACATTATTAGCTAACTACCAACCTAAACGACTGATCATTTATTCTCGTGATGAACTCAAACAATACGAAATGCAACAAGAATTTGATTCATCTTGTATGCGCTATTTCATCGGTGATGTTCGTGACAAAGACCGTCTAAGCCAAGCCATGCGAGATGTGGATTTTGTCATTCACGCTGCGGCACTCAAACAAGTTCCGGCTGCGGAATACAATCCAATGGAATGCATCAAAACCAACATCCATGGTGCGGAAAATGTGATTGCTGCTGCCATTGCGAATGACGTAGAGAAAGTCATTGCGTTATCTACTGACAAAGCCGCAGCGCCAATCAACCTTTACGGTGCC
This sequence comes from Marinomonas sp. CT5, assembly GCF_018336975.1. Taxonomy (NCBI): domain Bacteria; kingdom Pseudomonadati; phylum Pseudomonadota; class Gammaproteobacteria; order Oceanospirillales; family Oceanospirillaceae; genus Marinomonas; species Marinomonas sp. CT5. The sequence continues at coordinate 3,478,673 of NZ_CP025572.1, forward strand.
ACCAAGCTTGCTTCAGACAAACTGTTTGTTGCCGCGAACAATATGGTTGGTCAAGGTCGCACCCGTTTCTCTGTGGTTCGATATGGTAATGTGGTTGGCTCTCGTGGCTCTGTTGTTCCTTTCTTCCAGAAGCTAGCCGCGGAAGGCGCGGATTCTATTCCTATTACCCATCCAGAAATGACACGTTTCTGGATTACGCTGCCAATGGGCGTCGATTTTGTCTTAAAGAATTTCCAACGCATGCATGGTGGTGAAATCTTTGTCCCGAAAATTCCATCTGTGCGCATTATGGATTTGGCAGCAGCGTATGCTCCTAATATTCCAACCCGAGATGTGGGCATTCGTCCAGGTGAAAAACTGCATGAAGTTATGTGTCCTGCTGATGATTCTTATCATACCTATGAATTTAAAGACCATTATGTGATTTCACCCAGCATCAAATTTCATCAGGAAAATATGGACTTCGCTCATAACCGTTTAGGTGAAACAGGCAACTTGGTTGAACCAGGCTACGAATACCAATCTGGTAACAACCCTCACTTTTTAAGTATTGAAGAGATTTTAACCCTCGATGGCGCACACTGATTTTATCCCCTACGGTCGACAGTCCATTAGCGAAGACGATATTGCCGCCGTGGTAAAATCGCTACGCTCAGATTTTTTAACTCAAGGCCCTTGCGTTACCGAGTTTGAGCAGGCGCTTTGCGCCAAAGTAGGCGCTCGCTACGGCGTTGCAGCGAACAGTGCGACTTCGGCTTTGCATCTTGCCTGTTTGGCGTTAGGTGTTGGTGAAGGCGATAGCGTTTGGACCTCGCCGAACACCTTTATTGCGTCTGCCAATTGCGCTCGTTATTGTGGTGCGGACGTGGATTTTGTTGATATTGATCCTCGTACCTACAATATGTGCGCGGAAAAATTAGCCGATAAATTGGCCAGAGCAAAAGTCGAAGGTAAATTACCAAAAGTCATTATTCCCGTACATTTTGCAGGCCAATCCTGCGACATGAAAGCCATTCATATCTTATCTAAAGAGTATGGCTTTCGTATCATTGAAGACGCTTCCCATGCGATTGGCTCCAAATACCAAAACAAGTACGTAGGGAATGGCGAATTCAGCGACATTTGTGTCTTCAGCTTTCATCCGGTGAAAATAATCACCTCAGCAGAAGGCGGTATGGCTGTCACAAATGACGAACAGCTCGCTAAACACATGCGAACCCATGGCGCCCAAGGGACAACAAAGTCCCCTGAGGAATTAACGCAAATCCCTGGGGACTGGTATTACGAACAACACACTTTAGGCTTTAATTACCGTATGACCGAGTTGCAAGCGGCTCTTGGCCTATCTCAACTATCGCGCTTGGACGATTTTATTGCTCGACGCCACAAGCAGTTTCAAAACTACCAAAGGTTACTCAAAGATTTACCCGTAATCTTGCCTTATCAGGACAAAGACAATTATTCGTCATTACACCTGTTTCCCATTTTATTACCCATCGGCAATGAAACCGCTAGAAAAGGGGTATTTGACAGTTTGCGTCAGGCCGGTGTGGGGACTCAGGTGCATTATATCCCTGTGCATATCCAACCATATTATCAACAGCTTGGTTTTGCAGGTGGCGACTTCCCGATCGCTGAAGATTATTACGCTCGTACCTTGAGCTTGCCGCTTTTTGCCGACCTTACTTACGCACAGCAAGAGCGAGTCGCTTTAATTTTAAAGCATGCTTTGATTGCTAACCGTGTGATGAGCGCCTAAACCATGAAGAACTCTGCTGAATCACCAAGCTATCGAGTTGCTGTTATTCCTGCTCGTGGCGGCTCGCAACGTATACCAAGAAAGAATATTCGTCTATTAGACGGAAAGCCTTTGATTGCTTATTCGATTGAAACAGCAAAGGCTTCAGGCTTATTTGATCGTATTATTGTGTCTACCGATGATGATGAAATAGCTAGCGTCGCGCGGCAATTTGGCTCGGAAACGCCCTTCCTACGTCCTGCGGATTTGGCGGATCATATGACTGGAACAACTCCAGTCATGCAGCATGCTTTGAACCAAATAATGAAAGAAGGCAAAACACCTGACCAAGCCTGTCTCATTTATGCCACCTGCCCAATGTTAACGCCTGAAGATCTTCAGCAAGGTTTAGCACAACTAGACAAAACAACGGCCTTCTGTTTTTCGGCAACGACCTTTGCCTTTCCCATTCAGCGCGCGCTTCATATTCAAAAAAATGGTGAATTAGCCCCCATGTTCCCTGAACACATTGGCAAACGCTCACAAGATTTAATCGAAGCAATTCATGATGCGGGGCAGTTCTATTGGGCAAGCACGAAAGATTGGTTTGAGCAGGAAATTTTTGGTCCTAGGTCCAAGCCACTGATGCTGCCAAGACACAGAATTCAGGACTTAGATACCGAAGAAGATTGGTTGCGCTTAACACAAATCATGGCGCTGAAAAATAAGAGTTAATCTTTTCAGCCACACGCTTAGCGCCGTTTCCATCCACTAAGCTGCGTGCGGTTTTACGGGCACGCTCTTGCCATGCTTTGTCTAACCAACGCTGACTTGCCTCCTTCACCAAAGCTTCAATTCGTTGCTGCCGCACGCTTTCAGCGACATTATCAAACCGAATGGAGCGACACCAACCCAAGGGAGTATGCTGCTCTAAGGAGCGTGTTTGATTATCGGCCACCTGAGCAAATAGCGTTGGTACGCCCACACAAGCTAACTCAAATAGCGTTCCACCCGCAGCGGAAATCGCCAATTTCGCCCGTTGCATCAAAGGAGTAACATTCGTTATCCCCTGCTCAACAGCAATATGCTTTTCTTTACAGAAGCAGATGACTTGATCAGCGTTTTTGGCATTCGCCCCCAGCAACACTTGAATATCTTGCATTGGAAAACCAAATGACTCCAAGGCGTCTAAAATTGGCCACGTTAAAGCCAAAGGATCGGTTCCCCCCAAGGTAATAAGCAGTTGATTTGGGGTACTGTCACTTGACTCTAAGCGCTGAAAGGTGGGTCTTAATAAGGCATAGGAACTTCCCGTTAATGGACATTCTATCCGTTGGGAATAGGTTTCTTTGAGTGGGTTTAGGAGCCATTTACAAGAGAAGTCGCCCCTATCATTCATGTCATCTAACACCAGTAAATTTGGCTGATGTTGATGCAATTCCGTAATCTCTTCGGCACTGTAGCCGTAGTGATCCAATACCACGACATCAGCCTGTTTCGCCAAAGCTAAAAACTCAGACTTACACTCTTCTTCTGATTTGCCGCCAATAAAACAATCTTCAGGGGAAGCAAAGGCTTGATAACGACGATCTACCACAAACTGACATTGCCAGCCTAATTCGTCAAAGGCATGGATCAAGGCTTGGCAGCGAACTCTGTGCCCCATGCCGATTTCGACAGAAGCATCGGCTCGCACCAAAAGTTTCACGCCATCATATCCCAAGCAAGCGGTTGACCTTTTTGTGCATCGACAGCCAAAGTTTTTCCTAATACCTCTGGCCAATGTTTAGGTGCTAACCCATAGGATGGGCGAATAATTTTCAGATGCTCTTCGGTCAGAACCGTTCCAGCAGGCAAATCGGCCGCCACATAAATAGAACGACGATATTTCTTCGCAGCTTGTTCTGCCTCTGAACCACCGTAAGTTACGGTGCCAAGGGCCGCTTTAGCGGCTCGACAAGCCACCACCAGCGCTTTCATCTCTTCGGGCTCCATAGAGAATTCAGCATCAACACCGCCAGCACTTCGATCTAAAACAAAGTGCTTTTCGATAACGGTCGCACCGAGCGCCGTTGCTGCGACAGCCGCACCTAAGCCTTGGGTGTGGTCAGATAATCCAACTGGGCAATTTGTTTTTGCTGCTAAATCGGCCATTGTCACTAGGTTAGAATCTTCAATTTTGGAAGGGTAAGTACTGGTGCACTTAAGCAAGGTGAGCGGGTTATCGCCAATAGCGCGAATGGTGGCCACAGCCTCGGCAATTTCCTCTTCGCTCGCCATTCCCGTCGACATAATAATCGGCTTGCCCGTGCGAGCGACGGCCTGAATCAGTGGAATATCCGTCATCTCAAAAGAAGCTATTTTGTACAGGGGAACGTCGATGGATTCTAAAAATGCCACTGCCGTTAAATCAAAAGGCGAACTAAAAGCAACTAACCCTAGCGACTCAGCCAATTCAAACAAAGGCTTATGCCATTCCCAAGGGGTTGAGGCTTTTTTGTATAGATCATACAAGTTGGAGCCACGCCACAAACTATCGCTTTCAGATACCATGAATTCACCATGACGCACGTCTAACGTCATGGTATCTGGCGTATAGGTTTGCAGCTTAATAGCATCCACCCCCGCCTCTGCGGCAGCGTGAATCATTGCTTTAGCTAGTTCAAAATCTTGATCATGGTTGCCCGATAACTCAGCAATAATAAAAGGCGTTCGTTCGAACATAATTAACCATTGTAATAAGTGATAAGGTGATCGTTGCCTTGATCCACATAATCAGACGCTTGTTGCAGCATGCTTGGCATTTCTTCCAAAAATTCACACCAAGGTGTGAACAAGTGGCGCGCACGAGCAACCGTTTCCGCTTCGTCCTCATACTTAAATAAAAACTGCACTATTAGAAAAGCGGAATAAGTAAAAGAGCCTATCAACAGGTCATGAATATGACGGTAAACACTGCCTCGTAAAAAATAAATCTCACGGTGATAAGACCAAAGCAGGTTACAAACATCTTCACGCGTTTTAATCGTATCGTCCCAACCACTTCGAAGCGTTTTACTAATCTTGAGAAAATCATCCACAGAAATGAGGCTATCTGTTGTTTGTTGCAAAATAGCAGTAGGCGGATCCGTAAAGAAAGCACTCTCTAACAAATCAATAACTTTTTTGTGGTCAATGACAGGATCTGTAATAAGAACATCTTCAATCGGCAGTGGGGTCACGCCTTCAATTTTCGCCACATCCGATAAATTATAGCTCTCAAAATTACGGCGTTTTTTCAAAGATCGAATAAGAGATTCAAGTTGTACTCTGGTAGTATCCATCATGCCCGTCGCATAAACTGTGCCACCAAAGTTCCCTTCTCGTTCAACTAGTACCGCTTCTTGGAAAGTCTGAAAACCAGTTTCTTTACCATCTTTATAATAACCACTGTGCGCAGAATGATGGGTATTTTTGTCTTTAAACCCGTTATCGATACCTAGGAAATAAACATTATTAAGACCAAATAAATGCACATAAGACAAAGCCAAATTGGCAACAACAGGATTACAGTAATTCAGTTGAACATAATTTTTGTCATCACCTTGAGCACGGGCATGCCCTAAAATCAATGAGGTAATAGCTTCACCTGGTTTCAAGCCCATTCCAGAACGCTCAAAGTAATCAAAATATTCAGGGTGCATAACATCAACACTCAGCCCCCAAATACCTTTCAAATACTCTTTATCTAAAAAGAGAAACTTATCAACTGTCTGTTTCATGCGCTCAATATCCACATGAATATCAGGAACAATACCCAATTTACTAAGGGTATTAATTGTGGAACCACATGATATTAACAAGACCTGCTCACGAACCTCCTTGATCAATTCAATACCTTGATCAAGTGAAGGACCATTTCCTAAAATAAAAACAGGCACATTAGTCACCCATTTCGGTAATTTTTCACGACCTTGGAAATGAGCGACTTTCGTTTTAGGTAATGATCTTAGGCCTTGAGCAATACCAATTAAAGCATCGTCAAAGAAACCCCATCCCATAACTTGACGCGAATAATGTTTTTTAAAATATTCAAAGGCTTTATTATTTTCAGGGCTTTTATAGCCCATGAAAAGGTACGTTTCCGGTGCTAAGAAGTAACCATTTTCTTGTAACTGAAGGAGGTAAGTATCTGTAAATTCGTCCGGTTGGATGCCTAAGAAAAAATGAATTGTCCTACCATCGCGATTAAACTTTTCTAGTATGTCTTCCCAATCTATCGCATACAAAGAATAGTGAAAAAAGTCTAAGTCACTTTCGTAAAGGTAAAGGTGCTTTATTTCTCTTCTACTAAGCAGTAATTCAAGTTGATAACCAAATTCTATGCCAAACACAATAGCGGCACCGACAAAATCTGGCCATTCGTCCTGCTTTGCTAAACCAACAGATTGAACTTCAACTTCGTCGAGAATTTTATTGCTATAAAAGACATGACGGCTCTCATTATTAACAGAGCGCTCAAGATTAAGAAGGGTTTTCGCAGGCTTAGAAAGCGCATAATCGACTTTGTCTTTGGCTTGAGCTCTAGGGTCTTTTGAAAATAAAGGAACACCAATGTCTTCCCTAAATACATTCATATCCCCAGATTCTTCCATATAAACATAGCGTTTTTTAGGCTGATAACCTTGGAGCTCTTCATAAATATGCGGCATGATCTGAGAGAAGGTTGTCATATTTTTAATATAACGATCTGTGAGCTCTTGGTCTTTTTCTCTTAACCTAACGACCCCTTCTTTGAAGGTCGCGAGAAATTCCTCTGCATGCTTAATTTTAGAGCCATTGTCTTCATTCTGCATGCTTCACGCCTTTATATTTACTGACACTTTTACGGACTTTGATAGATTGATACAACTGATTTTGCATTGCTTTGTGGGTATTTTTGAGTATTTGCGTTGCTGACTGGTGAACTTTAATAAAAGACTTTAACTTTTCATTGGCTAGAACATTTTCTTTTTCAGGTGCTAATGAAAAGATAAAATCATTATACTCTGAACACAAGCGCTGAATTTCATCTGAATTTTCTAATGATACTGCTTTTTCTAAATCTTCAGTTAACTGGGTCAACTGCTCTAGATCAAGCATTAACAGCCCCAGCTGTCACATCATTTGCACCACTGTAAGCTTGCTGTTTATCAGCTTCCGTGATTTGATCCCAAGCACCTTTAATTTGTAGTATCAAAGCAATGACTTGATCAATAACAGCACAATCTTTCGATACACTGGCCTCATTAATGCGGATAATCATGTAATCATACAATCCGTCTAAATTGTCAACAAGCTCAGGATTAACATCTCGGTCTAAGGCGTCTCTAAGTGCATTGATGATCTCAATTGCGCGAGTAAAAGCAGCCGCTTTTCCGGCCCAATCTGCACGTTCAATGCAGCCCTTACCCAACGCTAAGCGTTCTAAAGCACCCTGCATTAAAAGTTGTATGACTCTATGAGGATCTGCCGAGGCTAAATCGGATTTAATAGAGTCCTTTTTATAGGCCTGAATCCCTTTTTTCCCGTACATAAAACAACCTCAAATATTTACAAAAACGACAGCGTCGCCATATTACATTTTATTTAGCATTGAGTTCAGATAATCACCTTGAGCATTCATGTTCGCAAGCTGGGTGTCTAAGCTAGTGAACTTACTGCGCAAAGATGCTTCGTACTTCTCCATGCGTGCCTCGTAGTCAGCAAGTGACTCTTCAGTATTACTTATCGACTTAGATACAGAATCCTTTAGGGTACTATTCATTCCTCTTGGACCTGTATAGCTATCTAACAAGCTATCAAGAGACTTTGCTAATCCATTATCCCCAACAAACAAAGAAGCTACAGCGTCGAAATCGGTATCAGCGGCACGATTAAATTTTTCACTATCATAAGAGAGAGTGCCATTATCTAGCAGCTCAACGCCAACATCAAAAATAGAAGTAAATGGACTGTTTGGACTGCCACGATTAGACATTAAGTCACCTGCCAAAGAGGTACTTAAATTTCGAATCATACTGTTGCCATTTAAAACAGCACCTTTTGCGGAGTTCTGTTTAAAAACAGCGATTAACTCATTATAGGAATTTACGAAACCTTGAATGCTTTCTTCAACTTGCTCTTTGTTGTAGGTCACTTCAACTTTGGCAGGTTCTTTTGATACATCCAAAGCCTTAATAGAAAGTCCCGCAATAGCATCATCAAAATCATTAGAGTCACTACGTACTGAAATACCATCAACAGTAATATAGGCATCTTGCGCTTCACCACCTTCAGGAACACTTAAACCAGGAAAAAAACCACCTAATGCTGCGCTGTCTAACGTTAAGTTACTACTATCAATATTGAGTGTGTTTCCTGCCCCTGTTTTTGTTGAGGTGATGGTGAAAAACATATGGCCTTCACCGTCATCTACTAAGTTAGCAGAGACGCCAAAATCTTTCCCTTCAGAATTTATCAGCTCACGAAGTTTTGACAAGGTCGTACCAGGTTTGACATCCAACTCAAGCTCTTCATCACCAGCCGTTAAGGTAAGCTTACCGCCAGATGAGGTAACGACTTCATCTCGTGAGGAAAAGGATGTGATATCTGAAATGAGACGGCTACCTTTAGCCAACTGGTTTACTTGAATCGAGTATTTATCAGTGGAAGCCGTTTTATCAGGAGTAACCGTGAAAGCTTCTTTGCCATTTTTCTGCTCGACAATGGCATTACGGCCAGAAAAAAGCGTATCATCGTTTAAGTTTTTCACGAAGGTTTTAAAATTATCTATTGCTGAACCCACTGAACCAAGGGCAGAGAGTTCGGCTTCGTAACCAGCTAACTTGTCTTCATATAATTTTACTTTTGTATCTCTTCTGGCGCTTACCATATCACTTACTAGAGACTCAAGATCCATACCGGATCCAGCACCTAATGAGCCAATAGCCATACAAAATCTCCTAGTTTCAACACCTTATATTTACAACAAATCAAACTTCACTATTAACTAATGTTCCTTTCACATCACTTAACTGACTCATGATAGCATCAATTCTTTCCGACATTTTTAGAAACTCTTCTGTCGGCATCTGACGAACCACGTCACCTGTTGTTTGATCTAATACTTTAACGATATTTTTGCTTCTATCTTCCGTCATCTCAAATGATAATTGAACGTTCAGCTGAGACATCTTTTTATTAGCATTCACAATTTTTTCAGGATCAATTTTAGGCGAATGCGCAAAACTCTGATTGCTACTCTTATTATCCGCCTTGTTACTATCGGCCGAATTTTGAATAGCTTTAGCATTCGCTTCACGTTGCGCCCTAAATTGCTCTCCCGTACGCTGATCCTGCCTAGTAGCAACGACTCCCAAAGACTGTTTAGAAAAATCACTAGAATTAATAGACATACACTAGTCCTCTGAATGAAACAAAAGCTGGAACAAAGCTCCAGCTTTCCGTTACCACTAATTTTAGCCTAGAAGAGACAACGCTGTTTGCGGACGTTGGTTTGCTTGAGCCAAAATTGATGAGCTCGCCTGTTGAAGAATCTGAGCACTTGTTAGTTTAGCAGTTTCTTCAGCAAAGTCAGCATCACGTACACGTGAACGTGCAGCGGATACGTTTTCTTGTATGTTACTCAAGTTACTGATACTTGAACCCAAACGGTTTTGAACAGCACCTAATTCGGCACGTTTAGAGCCTACAGCAGAAATCATATTATCCAAAATATCGATCATACTTTGTGCATTGGCCATCGTTGTAACAGATGGTGCTCCAAAACCTTGCTCTTGATCGCCAAAACTTCTAGAACGACTCGCTGGTGGCTCTGGCATTTTAGGAGCGTTAGGGTCTACATAAACTTCGCCACGAGCTTCTGCATCAGCTTTCGCTTGAATCTCAGGGTCTACATACTCTTCACCATTGGCTTCAGCTTCTGCTCTTGCTTCTGCTTTTGCAGCTTCTTTCTGAGCATTATACTCAGCGGTTCTTGCTTCAAAAGTATCAACTTCTTCTTGATATTTTGCTTCATCTGCAGCGTTTGAAGACAAACCAGCCATCGTGAAGCCACCATTATTTGCATAATCCTGGTTATCACCTTTACTCAAGTCAAAGCTGATTGTTTGGTTTGCATCAGCACCAACTTGATATACACCCTCGTAACTACCATCTAGTAGAGCACGTCCACCAAAGGTTGTATCAGAGGCGATACGGTCAATCTCTGTAGACAAAGCACTAATTTCTTGTTGAAGCGCTTTACGATCATCTTCAGAGTTCGAGCCATTCGCAGATTGAATAGACAAAGTACGCATACGTTGCAGCATGTTTGTCGTTTCATCCAATGCACCTTCCGCAGTTTGCGCAACAGAAATACCATCATTGGCGTTACGAACAGCCTGATTCAAACCATTAACCTGAGAGGTTAATCGGTTAGATACCTGTAAACCTGCCGCATCGTCTGCCGCACTGTTAATACGCAAACCAGAAGACAAACGCTGGAAAGAGGTATCTAGAGTATTACCTGATTTCATCAACTGTCGCTGAGCACTTAAAGATGAAATATTCGTATTTACGTATAAAGCCATTATAGCCTCCTAGTTTTCATTTTATCCTGCAAATAAAGCAGCTCGTATAAGGTTTTCGACAACACTTTGAAAACCTTTAGTCAATTTAGGAATTTTTTTTCCCACATTCGGTAAAAAAACTCCCATCAAACGGCAAAAAAATGCCTAATTCATTGTTTCTAAAGACATTTAGAAACAATTTATTTTTAGAAAAATCTTTGCAATTTCTTTAAAAAAGACAAAAAACGCACATTTTTCTTAAAATCTCTCTATTTTCACGAAGCGGAGATATAACCCTTAAATTATTGCCAAAATTTGCGCCCTGATTTTGCCTCTTCCGGCAAATTTCCCCACAAAAAAGGAGTGTTTTTTGCCGCTCAAAATAACAATCAAAATTGATAGTCATCTCCTCTCAACAAACGGATAAAAAAGACACAAGGCGCCATTCTGCTAAAGCCACGCACAACGACTTAACAGTTATATGTCTTCGCAAAATATCTCTATTTAAGATCTGACTATTCATCTTGAAGTCCCCATTCAAGTGGAACAGACACACCCACTAGACAAGCGAGCGAACATGGCGGAAGGTGTCGAATTGAGCAGCCCGGCAAATAGAATTTAGGCAGAGTGTCTAGCCGTCGCCGAACAACAAAACGCCACAGCAAAATATCGCCGTTAATGATCTGACTATTCATCTTGAAGCCCCCATTCAAGTGGAACAGACACGCCCACTCGACAAGCGAGCGAACATGACAGAAGGTGTCGAATTGATAAAACAGGCAAATAGAATTGAGGCAGAGTTCCCAACAAACGCCGAACAACAAAACGCCACAGCAAAATATCGCTATTAATGATCTGGCTATTCATCTTGGACTCCCCACTCAAGTGGGACAGACACACTCATTTGTCGACCGAACAAACATGGCAATTCATGCCAAATTAAACAGACAGGTAAGTAGAATTGAGGCAGAGCTCCCAACAAACGCCGAACAACAAAACGCCACAGCAAAATATCGCTATTAATGATCTGGCTATTCATCTTGGACTCCCCACTCAAGTGGAACAGACACACTCATTCGGCGACCGAACAAACATGGCGGAAGGTGTCGAATTGAGCAGACCGACAAATAGAGTTGAGGCAGAGTGTCTAGCCAACGCCGAACAGCAAAACGCCACAGCAAAATATCGCCGTTAATGACCTGGCTATTCATCCTGAACTCCCCATACAAACGGAACAGGCACACACAGCTGAAAACCAAGCGAACATGGCAGGTCATGCCGAATTAAGCAGATAGGTAAATAGAATTGAGGCAGAGTTTCCAACAAACGCCGGACAGAAAAACACCACTGCAAAATATCATCATGACTATTCATCAGACCACCTTCGCCCATTTGGGCCAGAAAGAGATGAACGAAAAAGACAACACACATAAACATTCAACAGCTCATTGCTTTTCAAAAAAGCAAATAGATCATCCTGTTGAGGTCTAAAACTTAAAACGCAGAGGATGGAAAAGTGGCGGGCCCAATTTTTGACATAGCCATTCACTCCCTCTTTGCTATCCATAAAACATAAGCAAGAGAGCCAAGGTATGATACTGAGCCTGAAGAGCCTGCCATATAAACTAGACATCAAATTAGATCGCTTTAAAAAGACAAGCAAACCGCCTTTGACAAAAAAAGCAGGCAATCCAAACTGTTCTTTCAGTTCGATTCGGATACGAGTACCCCACCAAATATTCCATTAATTTCCACATCTGATGAGTAATCACGCTGAAAAGACCATTTATAAAAAAACACCTTTTCTAAACACACCATCAGACAACAAAAGCCAATCTCAAAGTCAGTCTTAAATTCTGAACTGTCTTTGGCATAAGCCTTAAAACACTGCCCTAAAGACCCAAAAACACGTTATTTGGGCAAAAAAAAGCCAGGTGAAAAATCACCCGGCTAAAAAGGCACCTCTAGGAGAGAGAAGTTGCCTATATTCCGAGAAAACTCGAATGTTTAAATGAAGCCTCATCATATTTAGAGGCTTCAAAGTCTAGCGGTTAATTCCCTAGCAAAGCTAAAGCCGCCTGTGGTCTCTGGTTCGCTTGTGCCAAGATCGTAGAACTGGCTTGCTGGATAATTTGTGAGCTTGTTAATGACGCCGTTTCAGCAGCATAGTCAGCATCTCGAACACGAGAGCGTGCCGCTGCTACGTTTTCAGAAATACTAGACAAGTTATTCACTGTTGAACTAAATCGGTTTTGTACGGCACCTAGTTCTGCTCGCTTGGAGTCAACGGCTTGAATCATGGTATCCAACATAGCAATCATACTTTGTGAGTTTTTCACATCAGTAATCGATACAGAGTCTGCCGTAACCAAAGGCGTACCGTATTTTTTCTCCGCCTCAATAACCGTTCCATCAGGCTGCGTCACTGAGCCATCTGGGTGATTAATAGTCCCATCTGGTTGCTCAATTGAGCCGTCGGGATGAATAATGCGGCCATCTGGAAAAGATATACTGCCGTCTGGGTGCTCTGTCGTACCATCCGCTTTTAAAATAGTACCGTCTTCGTTCAAGACATCTTCTCTTGGCGTACCATCTTCATTAATTGGCGTACCATTTTCATCAATCAACACACCATTCGCGTTAATTGGACGATTTTGCTCATCAATAAGAACATTGTTCTCGTTAACACGTTTTCCTTCTTCGTTGACAAGCTCACCGTTTTCGTTCATCAGAATGCCATTTTCATTTACACGTTGGCCTTCTTCGTTAATTAATTCGCCATTTTCGTTAATCAAATGACCATCTTCATTAATGGCATCGCCATACTGATTAACAAAACCACCGTCTTCGGTAGGAATAATCTCGAAAGGATCTTTCTTAGGCTCCTCTGGCTCTTCTGGTTCTACGTAAGGAACACCGGAAGTCAAACCGGAAATAGTAAAGCCGCCATTACCAGCCAGGTTGATAGAATTATTTATGCCACCATATTCCATTGAAAAACTAATGGTTTGGTTTGCATCTGCACCAACTTGGAAAATACCTTTATAGGTGCCATCAAGCAGAGTTCGACCACCAAATGTAGTGATGTCTGCAATTCGGTTAATTTCTTGAGCAAGCTGCCCCATTTCTTGCTGTAGTGCGATACGGTCTTCATCAGCGTTCGAACCATTTGCTGACTGAATAGACAATGTACGCATACGCTGAAGCATATTGGTTGTTTCTTCTAAGGCACCTTCAGCTGTTTGAGCCAATGAAATACCATCGTTTGCATTTCGGACAGACTGATTCAAACCGTTAATCTGGGAGGTCAATCGGTTAGATATTTGCAAACCCGCAGCGTCATCACCCGCACTGTTAATACGAAGACCTGAAGACAATCTTTGATACGCTGTATCGAGTGTTTTACCACTACTTGTTAACTGACGCTGAGCATTCAGCGATGACACATTTGTGTTTACATATAAAGCCATTTTCTTCTCTCCTAAGAATTTTAACCACAAGACAACCCTCTGATTTAATTGATTTTTTGGGGTTTTTGTCTCTTATAAAAGTTATCGACACAAACGTGGTAACCTTTAATATTTTTTGTACTTTTTTAAACTTTTTTGTTTTTTTATTCGCGTAAAAAAACGTACAAACGGTTATCGAACAAGAGAGGGATAACTTTAGAGTTAAAGTTAAACAAATAGGAAAAAAGACGAACATTAAGTGAATTTTTTAGATAAAAAAGGCGGTACTCACAAGGAGCACCGCCTTAAAAATAACGATAAAAAAATGACAGCGCTTTAGAACCCTAAAAACAAAAAAATGCTAAGAAAAATTACGAGATGTGATTAATAAATTGCAAACCTAATGTTTGCGGATCTACTTCTTTTTCAATAACAACCTCGGTTCTAAGATTGGCTGATTTATTTAGCTCAATATCCGACGCAGCCATAAACGCTTTATTCGTCATACTGTATACTTGACGAACCAAAGAAGGCTTAAAGGATTTATTTAAAGTCAGCACAAAGCCAACACGACCATTAGATAAAGAAACACAAGATCCAACAGGTATACTACCAATACTCTTTAAAAAAACGGTTAATAGCTGTTTATCAAATGCCAGCCCTGATTCTTTCTGCATTTGTCGATAAGCTTTAATCGGTCCCATTGAAGGCTTATGAGATTGCTCCGAAGTCATTGCATCGTAAGCGTCAATAATAGCGGCAATTTTGCCATATACAGAAATTTCTTGGTCTAATTTACCTTCTGGATAGCCGGATCCATCAACCTTTTCATGGTGATCAAAAAGCATCTGATAGACGGCTTTAGGAACATTCTCGCATTGCTGCAATATTTGCTCCCCAAACTTTATATGTTTACGAAATAGATCAAATTCCGCATCAGTCATTTTTGTTGTTTTTGTCATCATTACCATTGGCAGTCGAAAACGCCCTAAATCAAACAACAATGCTCCAAGTGCGATAACTTCAATATAGGCATCAGATAGCTTCATCGCCTTAGCAAAGTGAATACCAAGAACGGCCATCCCTATAGCATGTTGCTCTAGATAAATAGAAGCGTCTTTTATATGGCGAATGGCCATTAAAGCGAAATTATTACGAGTATGAGATTCAATCAAACGTCGACAAAACTTCATCAAATCCGGCATATCAAGCTGCTCACCACGCTTAAATAGCTCAACTTGTGACGCCAATAAGGCATGACCATCTTTGAAAAGTTTAAAAGCCGTAACTGTTTCATCATCAAACGAAGTGGGGATACACTTCATTTCCAGCACTTTTTTTTGAGCTGCTTCGGCTTTCTTCGCTTGGAAACTTGTGTCTATATAGGCTGCAGTGCTTTTTGCTTCACCTTCATTATTCTCATTAGAACGCTTTTTATGACTAAGAATATATTCTCTCGTTTGATCATTTAATTCTTGTCTAAAATAGCGAAACAAACTTTGATTTTTTGTATGTTTATTGCGCAATTCTTTTGTTGTGAAATCCGGATTAAGTTTTTTTAAACTTTTAACCGAGCGACCAGATGCAATAGACATACAGAGCAAAAGCAGTCGCTCTTCCGCATCATATAAACGTTCACGCTTAGTATTAAGTAATTTATCATCAGAAAAAAAAGGATCATAAGGAAGAAATGAAGAGTCTAAGGTAGGACGTAAAACGTCAAAAGCCACTTGACGCATAGCGATACTAACTAAACGATTTTTTCGGCCATGAGTTTTTATAATGCTTTGAACTCTTTTACAGCCAACAACCTCTTTTTTAATGCCTAATATGTCGAGTATTTCTACCATATCAAAATACCCGACATTGATATCAGCCCCAAAACATGACTCAAGTTTAAATGCCGACATCTTACTTACCTTTTACGATACATTACATCTGATTAAATAAAGACAGGTTACTCATACGAGAAAACACTTTTTGCGATGCATTTAGTGCCGACTCTTTCATCGACAATTCCGTTGCGGCTGCCCCCATATCTAACTCACCTTCTCGGCTTTGAGCCACAGTATTAGATAATTGGTTCGCAGAACTATAATCCTCACGATCTTCGATCATATTCAATCTTG
Organism: Marinomonas sp. CT5; assembly: GCF_018336975.1. Lineage (NCBI taxonomy): Bacteria > Pseudomonadati > Pseudomonadota > Gammaproteobacteria > Oceanospirillales > Oceanospirillaceae > Marinomonas > Marinomonas sp. CT5. Next base: position 3,494,559 of record NZ_CP025572.1, read on the forward strand.
CACCGATTTCAGATCGCCCGTCACCTATTCTTTGTCGAGCACTATTAATACTGTAAGTCGCACTAAAAAATGCAGCTTCACGCTCTTCATAAGTAGAATTCACATCTCTCAACACCGCTAATGAATCATTAATCTGATTAAGAACGTTATCTTTTACTGGTTTGTTAAGCGTAATATCAACCGAAGCACCAGGCTCCCCATCTAATATAAAAGACATCCCAGAAAAAACAATTGGTTTACCAATAGTATAAGTACCAGATTCTATCTCTTCACCCTTACTATTTTTAATCACATAGTTAGCTGGCATACCGGTGTATAAATGATAGTTATTTGGTTTTTCTTCTGTATCACTATCATCATTTTTGGAATTTCCAGCATCCGCTTTAGGGCCTTCCCCTTCTGGGTAAGAAGTCGTCAGTTGATACGTATTTAACTCGGGGTGTTCAGGATCATAATTTTTGGCCATAAAAGCATCTAAATCTGACTGATCTTGAATTTTATCGGTCATTAACACATTGCCATCAACAATTTTTGCATTAAAGGTACGATTGGTCCAAATATCCTGAAATAACGCTTTACCTGAATTAGTGACAGGGATTTTTAAATCCTCTGAAATCTGGGCGTATTTCTGCCCTTCATTTCCCGACCAATGATATCGTCCGTCACTGCCTAAAACAAAAGCAGGGCTTTGAGAATCCGTACCCGCAAAAATATAGCCTCCGTCTGCATTCTTAGAATTCATTAAGTCAGCCATAGATTCTGTAATTAAAGAAATCTCATGGGCAATCGCATTAACGTCAGCTTGAGTATTAATATCATTTTGCGCCTGGATAAATAAGGCCGCAGCAGTATCTAAGAAGTCATTCATACTATCTAATGCGACTTCTTGATACTCCAAGTTCCCTTTAGCCATTTTCATGGCCTCATCATATTGTTTTAGGGTCTGGTTTTTTCCATCGTACAAAAGAATCTGACTGGCACCAACAGGGTCATCACTGGGTTTTAATATATTTGTTTGAGCGCCAATCTTACTTTGAATATTAAGAATCTTGTCATTGGCTTGGCCGATTGATTTACTTGCTTGGCCGTAAATTAAGTTATTTGTTACACGCATAAACTTACCTCATAATCCCAAGCAGTGTCTCAAACGTTGTTCGAGCTGCTGTCACGACCTGAGCAGAAGCGGAATAAGATTGTTGATATTTCAAAAGGTTTACAGCTTCCTCATCAAGACTAACTGCTGACAATCTATCCCTGCGTGCCACACTTTCATCCATAACAATTTTACTGGCATCAGCATGACCCTCTATTTCGGCCGTTTTACTGCCAACATAAGAAATAAATCCAGAAAAAGCTTTCATCAACGTGGCTTTCCCAGCCACAACAGACTTATTCTGCAAGTCTGCTAATGCTAAACCATTAAAGTTATCAGACACACCAAGATTATCAGTACTCATTGTAAACACATCACCTCGGTGAGGCTTAGACGAAACAGACACATCAAAGCCCGCTTCTTCAGATAACCCTGCTTGTTCAAGTAATTTAGTGTACTGAGTAACATTACTAACCGAAGCAATCTCGACGCCAGAAGCATCCCTAACAACATAGGAACTTGGTGATGTGAAATAAATTTCATGGGGTGCACTTGGGTAAAGCGGCCCATCTGAAGAAAAAGCCGAAGACTCAGGATTAGTATTAGTCACTGAGGTTAAAGAAATTTTTGCATCAGACAAATTATCAGAACTAGTATTCACAGCAATAGGAGCGCTCAATGCTAACGCTTCACCATTTTTTGCAAATAAAGACAAACCTTTGGCCGCCCCTTCAGTCGGAGTAAAACGAAACACGTCATCACTGTCTATTTCATTAATATCCGCCAAACGCAGATCAATGCCCAGCTCTTCTATTGTAAAATAGCCATCGCTATCTTTGGCTAAGGTACTCGGATCAAATGTAATAGGTTTCTCGGTAGATTGACCATTAAGGTCAAATTTCTTAATCGAAAAGTGATTATCATCAGTTCGAGTCAACTCAAAAGTGTCTTTGGTTATTTTAGCTGACTGACCATCAGATACTTTGACTGAGATATTCTTAACCTTGTGAAGATTGTCAGAACTTGAGTAAACATTAATTTTTCCCAATGAGAATAAATTTTGACCAAATTCGCCATTAGCATCAATACCTTTTTTATTCTGGGTATTCATTGCATCAGCCAAAGCTATCGCATGCTGCCCTAAAGTTCTATCAGCATACACACTAAACTCCGAACGATAATCAATTAATCCGCCAACACTTCCACCTAATCCCTGAGTTTTTAATCCAACTTCATAGTCGCCAAAATTTACCGCCAAATCGATTTTTTTCGGCTGTAATGGGTTTGGTCTCACTGTTATTTTTGTAGGATATTGATCCATGACTAAAGGCTGACCATTTGCCAATTGGATGGTCATTAAACCTTTATCATTAAATTGTGCATTAATATCTAAGTATTTAGAGAGATTTTTTGCTAAAAGCTCCTGCTGATCACGAAGCTCATTCGCTGGAGAAATAGATAGACCTTCTTGTTTAAGAATCTTTCCATTCAAATTAGAGATTTCCGAAGTAATCGCATTTACATCCTCTAAAGAAGAAGACAGCTGCTCATCAACCAACCCCTCTTGATCACTCACCACACCAGACAGAACATGATATTGCTGCACCAAGTTTTGCAAGCTTGAGTGAGCAAGCTGTCGTAATGACGATGAAGTTGGGTCGTTATTAACTGTTTGCAAAGCATCAAAAGATTTATTGAGATAAGTGTTTAACGAAATGCTGTCTTCAGCCAACAAATTATCAGACGTGGATATCATCGACTGATAAGCATCGTAATAAGAAAAAGTGGAGGTATCCGTACGAACCTGTGAACTTACAAAATTATCGACAAGTCGAGACGTATCACGAAGAACAACACCACCAACAGGTGAACTAGTGGTGTCCGTTCTTTGACGGCTATAACCCTCAGTATCCACATTGGATGTATTCTGCCCTGTAGTGTTAATACGGGCATTACTGGACTGCAGTCCAGACAAACCAATTGAATATAAACTTGAGCTCATAGCTCACACCCCTAGTACGTTTTCAGAAGTAACCATTAGATATTTTTGTCTCTAATCACTACTTATGCAAAAACTTTACCAAAGATGGAAATTTGAGAATTTTATTATTTAGATAAGGGATAAAATACACTGAAAAAATAGAAACTAAATAGGCTTAAATAACCCAAAACCCAAGCAATGCAAGGCATACAAGCTTCTTTTGAACGGCTCTCTCACAAAGGTTCACGACCAGAAAAACGCTATAACTTCTGAAACCATTTACTAGAAAGAATGTTATCAATTTTCTCTGCGTACTTAGGGTCCGTTGCATATCCCCCTTTTTGCAAAGAAGCGGCAAACATTGACGCGTCTTTTCCAGATTCAAGGGCATCTTTATACCGCTCACTCGTTGAAAGGAAATCAGCATAATCTTCAAAACTCTGAGAAAAAGAATTGTAGGCACGAAACGCTGCTTTTTCGCGTTTTGCTATACCATCTCTAAACTCCAATGTGTTTACAACAGCTCGATCACCTTGCCAGCGGTTATCGGCTTTAATACCAAATAAGTTAAAACTAGCCGCCCCATCTTCCTTCGCAATAGGGTATTTTCCCCAACCCGTCTCTAATGCGGCCTGTGCCAATATTGCTTTTGGGTTAACACCAAGCTTAGCCGCCACTCGCTGAGCATGAGGCCATAAATTCTGTACAAACTCATCAGGAGAATCAAAAATCACTGAAACCGCAGACGGCGCTGACGATTGTTCAGCAGCAGAAAGGTCTGATGCTTCTTGTTGTACAGAATGGATAAATTCAGTAGAAGCTCGCTGGGCCAACGCCTTGATTCTAACAAGGTCCTGTTTTGCCACCTGATTCAGGAAATCGGCATCTCCTCGTTGTTTTGCTTCTGGAGAACTAAACAAGCCCTGCTGCTTAGTTTGATATTGACGAATCAAAGCTTCAGACAACCCAATCCCACCAGATTTCGCCAAACTTTGTGACATCTGAGAATCCATCATCTCTTGGTATTGCTTTGTTTGAGCACTGGAGAACAAATCACTCCCTATCGCTTCATTAGTGCTTCGCATATTTTTCAGCAGCATATTAATAAAAATAGACTCAAACTGCTGAGCCACATCTTTTAGAGCGGCATCAGGATCCTGCTGCGCCTTCGTCTTTAAAGCCGTTAAACTTGAAAAATCCGCAAAGAAATCTTGCTTTGGTGGAACAGTATTCATCGCCAAACTATATCACCACTAAGTCCGCATTAATTGCGCCAGCTTGCTTTAAGCCTTCCAAAATTGCCATGACGTCACCAGGAGCCGCGCCCACCTGATTAACCGCACGAACAATATCATTTAATGACGCACCAGGATCAAAAACAAACATATGTCCACTATCAGGAGCAATATCAATACCTTCACGAGGCGAAATGATAGTTTCCCCACCGGTTACCGTTCCATCTTTCCCAGCAACAGGTGGAACCTCTTTGATGGTTACCGTTAAACTGCCATGAGTAATCGCTGCTGGTGAGACCTTAACATGCTGACCAATAATAATAGTGCCAGTTCGCGAGTTAATAACAATACGTGCTTTTTCTTCCGCCACTTCAACATCTAAATTCTCTAAAATCGACAAATACGTAACACGCTGACTAGGATCACGAGGTGCCGACACTCGAATTGATGTAGCATCCAATGTTGTAGCGACACCAGGACCGAGTAAATTGTTAATTTTATCGGATACTTGTTTTGCCGTAGTAAAATCTGGTCGATTTAAATTAAAAGTCAAAGTGTCGCCTGTATTAAAACTACTCGGAACCGTTCGCTCAACGCTTGCGCCGTTAGGAATACGGCCAACTGTGGGTATATTAACAGCGGTTCTTGAGCCATCCGCTCCATTAGTTCCTAACCCACCAACAACCAAGTTACCTTGCGCAATAGCGTACACCGCACCATCGGCACCTTTTAGTGTCGACAATAACAACGTACCACCACGCAACGCACTGGCATTACCAATAGAAGAAGCCGTAACATCAATTTTTTGGCCAGGCTTAGAAAAGGCAGGCAGGGTCGCTGTCAATGATACAGCGGCAATATTTTTCGATGTTGCACTAACACCTTGCGGCAAAGTCACGCCGAAGCGGGATAACATACTGGCAAAGCTTTGGTTTGTAAAAGGCGTACTATCACCCGTTCCATTAAGGCCAATAACCAAACCATAGCCAAACAATTGGTTTTCTCGAACCCCTTGAACACTAGCAATGTCCTTCAGACGTTCAGCCTGAACAGAAAAAGATAATAAATATAAGACAATTAGTGCTATGAGCTTCATCGCATCACCTATTTAAGAGGCAAAAGCCTCCAGCTGTTAAATCATTAAATTAATAAGGCATGTTACTGGCATTAAGCAAACGACTCACCCAACCTTGTTCACTTCCAGCTGCCACGTCGCCCGTACCTGAGTATGTAATTCTTGCGTCTGCCACACGCTCGGACTCAACCGTATTATCAGGAGAAATATCTTGTTTACGCACCATTCCGGAAAACCGAATGTATTCATCCCCTTGATTCAGACGTAGCCATTTCTCACCACGCACAGCAAGCAGCCCATTAGGATAAGCCTTATAAACAGTAACAGAAATGGTTCCACTTAAACTGTTATTTTGATTAGCCGACGCATTTCCCGAAAAATCAGTTCCTTGCTGCGGCAACGTGGTATCCATTCTAAGCTCTTGCCCTAAGACTGTCGGGTTTTCAATGGTTGCTGATGATGATTTAGACACTGTGGCCGCATTTGCTTTGGTCGACGTTGTTGTTTCATTCAAGTTGATGGTCAAAATATCCCCAACCTTACTGGCTTTTTGGTCGCCAAAAAACACGTCTCCCATACCAGTCTGATAAATACCACCTGTTGGAGCTTGGGAAGGAGCCATACCGTTCGGATATACTGGCGCATAATAGGGGTCATCGGACTGTATTGAATGCGTAATTTTCGGACCATTCAATGGGTCATTCGGATTAGGAACATAACCTTCTCTAGGCGCTTCCTCTGGCGTTGTCTGTTCTTCCGTATCATTGTTATTGGTTACCGCATCAACGACAGCATCCGTTAATGCGCCTGCAGCACCTGCGGCAGCGGCATTAGCAACCGCTTGCTCATTCACATTCACATCCCAAGAAAGGCAGCCCGACAAGCAAGCGCTAAAAGCAACCAAAAAAGCAAACTTAATCTTCATCATATTCCACACGCTACTATAGCTGCTGTATCGCAAAGCTCATCATGCCATCTGCCGATGCGATCACTTTAGAATTCATCTCATACGCTCTTTGCGTTGTAATCATATTAACCAATTCTTCAATAGAATTGACATTTGATGCTTCTAGCATACCTTGACCAATCGTACCTAATGAATCTGTACCAGGAACCCCAACCTGAGGCGGCCCACTAGCATTTGTCTCTGTAAATAAATTCTGCCCTGCTGAATTCAATCCAGTTGGGTTAACAAAACCGGCAATATTAATCGCACCAACCTGCTGAGCATCGGCATCACCATTCTTACGAACCGACACAATACCATCTTCCGCAATCATGATTTCAATGACATCTGGGTCAATCTGAATACCAGGCTCAACCACCAAACCACCTGATGTCGAAAGCTGCCCCTGACTGTTTAATTGAAGACTACCATCACGGGTATAAGCAATGGTGCCATCTGGCTGTAACACTTGTAAAAAACCTTTACCTTGGATAGCAATATCGAGCTGCCTATCCGTCATATTGTAATCACCATTTGAGAAGTCTTTTTGCGAAGCCCCTACTTTTACACCAGTACCTAGCTGAAGACCGGATGGCAGCTCTGCATTTTGAGCACTTAATCCGCCTGGCGCACGAACGGTTTTATACATAAGATCTTCGAATACCGCTCGGTCTTTTTTAAACGCGGTTGTTGATACGTTTGCCAAGTTGTTGGCTACAACATTCAATTGCTTATCCATGGCACTTAAACCGGTTTTACTGACCCATAATGCTGAATTCATAAAAGCCTCTAAATTTATATCATTTATTCTGTGTGTTTACTCAACGATTTTAAGATGAGCGCTGCAGTATTCGAGCGGAAGAATCGGCGTTATTGCGAATGGTATCCATCATCTTCACATTCATTTCAAAACGACGAGCTAGGTTCATAATGTGTGTCATCTCTTCAACGGCATTAACATTACTTCCCTCTATAAAACCACTTGCTAGTTTAACATTTGGGTTTATATCCAGCGGTTGGCCATCGCGTGTATGAATCAATCCATCTTCTTCTTTGCGTAAATTCTGTTTATCTGGATTCACTAGCTTAATTTGATTAAGAACCGCTACTTCATTATTTGCTCCACCCTGAGGAACAATAGAAATAGAACCATCCTCGGTGATATTGATACTATCAACAGGCGGAAGAAAAATAGGACCATCTACTCCGGCAACAGGCAAACCTCGTCCTGTTACTAGTTGCCCTGCGGCATTAATTTGCAAGTCTCCAGCTCGTGTATACGCTTCTTGCCCACTGTCATCATAAACGGCAATGAAGCCATCACCGGCAACAGCTACATCAAGATTGCGACCAGTTTGAATCATATCTCCCTGAGTGTAACGAGTAGCGGGATTTTCTGTCATTGCATATACACGGCTAGGGTAATAGTCGCCATATACCTGCATCGAACGGGCTTGTTCAAAATCAGAACGGAAGCCTGTTGTGTTTACGTTTGCCAAATTGTTAGCGTGTATTGTTTGAGCATTCATGGTCTGAACACCACCACTCATTGCCAAATATAAGGCCTTATCCACTTTAATTCCCCTAGAAGAGTCCACTCTAATTAACCTTTTACTATCAAAAAACGTACCAACTTAAATAGCGCCGGTAAAAAGGCAAAAAAAATGCCGAAACAGCGAGGCTGCTCCGGCATGAAATCTTCTCTCTCCAGAAAATTAACGTAAATTTATAATCGTTTGAGTGACCGTATTTTCGGTTTCTAATGTTTTACTATTTGCTTGATAATTCCGCTGAGCCTCAATCAGAGCAACCAATTCAGCGGTTAGATCAACATTTGATTCTTCTAATGCACCACCTTGAATTCGTCCCAAGGTACCACTATTTGGACGACCAATATCAGCTGGTCCAGAACCTTTACTAGCTAGCCAGCCAGTGTGACCATTAGGAATAAGACCGTCGGTACTATCAAAGTTTGCCAACGCTATCTGGCCAAGTGTTGCCGTTTGTTGATTAGAATAGGTTGCCACCAACAAACCATCCTCATCAAAAGAAACCCCCTGAAGCTCGCCAGCAGCAAAACCGTCTTGATCAAAAGTATCGGTATTTTCTAAAGCGAATTGAGTCGATCCAAATAAGTCTAAAGGTGTAACCTTACCTCGATTGGATGGATCAATCCCCGTTATTTCTAAATTGATTGGCTGAGGGACATCATAAGGAGGTAAACCGCGATATGTTCCACGCAAGTTACCAGCAGCATCAAAACCTACTGATGTATTTTCTTTCAAAAAGCGAGTTTCATTTCCGGTCAATGGGTCTGTGTAAGTTTCTTTGCCATCCAAAGTAACACGCAACTCATAATCATTATTTTCACCCTGCTTAATGAAGTAATAACCTAAAGTATGCGCACCACCCACAGAGTCATATACTGTTCGAGTATTACCATAGTTGTAAGAATCAACATTTAAAGGGTCAAATTCATCACGAGCAACAGAGCTGTTATCACGAACTTCAGTAGGAGCAAGCGTTGAAGTAATAGCCACTCCGCCTAGCGTACCATTGATAGTTATGGGGGCTTGCGTCATTGCAGCAATATCTGCGGCACCAGGTTTTGCAGCACCAAGATAAAGAAGCTGATTCGGCTGCTCAAGAATACCGTCACCGTTATAATCCACACCACCCTCAGACGTATTATAAGTGGCGTAGGTTTCCCCCATAAACGGGACACCAGTATCATCGGTTAAATTACCATCCACCGTAACATGAACTTGATAGGTATTTGGCAATTCACTCTTCGAATAATAATAAGTCACAACGTGAGTTCGACCATTCGCATCAACAGCACCTTGTGTTTGAGTATAATTGTAGGAATCGGGGTTGGTTGGATCAAAGTCAGCCTTAATGTAAGCAGGAACATCTTTATTGTCTGAGTTCAAATTCACCTTCAATTCCATGGACGTTGTTGCCTCTGGTGCAATTCGATCCGTCGGAATTTTTAAATCTTCTAAATTCCCGCCTACAACATTATCTACCGCATTAAACCCCTGAACATGGCTTCCTGTATTTGTTACCAAAAAGCCACTCTCATCCAGCTTAAAATTCCCTGCTCTTGTGTAGGTCTGAGAAACTCCAGCGTCCAACACAAAAAATCCTGATCCATCAACCGCCAAATCAAGATTGTTATCAGTATAAGATAAGTTCCCTGGTGCAAACTCTTGCGACACTTTACTAACACTCACACCAGAACCAATGCTGTTGCCACTTCCGGCACCTAACACACTAGTGTTATAAAGGTCATCAAATTCAATGCGAGACTTTTTAAAGCCTGTCGTGTCGGCGTTGGCAATATTATTACCGGTAACACTTAAATAATCGGCAGACGCTTTAATGCCAGATAGTGCAGTATTGAATCCCATAATATTCTCCAATCACCCTAATATTTCTAATTCATTCGTGAGTTTGATTTTGCCGTGGTTTTCTACATTCAACACAGTGCCATTTTCACCATTGATGGTGACACCTTGAATCCGCGCTGGCAGCTGAATACTTGCTGTCGAAACCTCACCTTTTTCATCCGTTGATGAGGCGGCAAAACGATATTCCCCAGACGGCAATATATTTCCGTCATCATCCAACTTATCCCATTTATACTCGCCGGAATCTAAAGGCACAGTACGAACAAGACGATTATCTGCATCAAATATTTTTAACGACGCCGACTGTGAATTTTCAGGTATAACAGCTCTAACTTGTACACCCTCTACATTGTCAGTCACATTAGTCTTATTACCATCTAATAAAATAGACTTACCAACCAGAGTAGAAGCACTAAGTGCTTGGTTAGACGTCAATGACGTTGCCATATTTTCCAGTTGATCAGAAATACTGGTCAATCGCTCTAACGAACTAAACTGTGACATTTGAGCCACCATGTCATTCGTATCTTGAGGAGCTGTTGGATCTTGCCCTTTAAGCTGCTCAATATAGAGCTTCAAAAAGACATTCTGGTCTGCTAAAGCGGCCTCATCTTTTGCAACTTCAGGTTTTTCAATTCCAGCTTTCGACTTTGCAGCATCCGTTCCATACTGGGAAATTAATCCACTTAAGCCTTTCGTATCAGATATATTTGCCATCTGTCAGCTCCTATGACTGCCCAAGCGTGAGCATTTTCTGCATCATACTTTTTGCTGAGTTCATAATTTCTACATTCGTCTGAAAAGATCGAGAAGCTGACATCATATCGGCCATCTCTTCAATTGGGTTTACGTTTGGATAAAACACATAACCATCTTCATTTGCCATAGGATGATCCGGCTCATATCTTGGTTGCAATGGAGCATCAGACTCCACAATGCCATCCACTTTCACACCAATACCAGCACCACTATTATCGATGGTTGCATTCCCCCAACCATATTGACGCATGCTGTCATTCATCATTTTTGAAAACACAGGCTTGCGCGCACGATAAGTTTGATCCGCTGAACTAGCCGCACTGTCAACATTCGCCATATTACTCGCGACCGTATTTAAACGTACGGTTTGGGCGCTCATTGCAGATCCTGATATAGTGAAAATATTACTCAATGACATCGTTATTAATTCCCAGCAAGCGCTTTTTTCATACCGTTAATTTTTCGGTCCAAAAACATAAAACTCGTATCAAACTGAAGAGAGTTCTGAGCAAATTCAGCTTGTTCTCTTTGCATATCTACCGTGTTTCCATCCAATGATGGTTGACTAGCATTTCGATATAGCAACCCATCTGGTTCACCAGCAAAACCTTCTGCGTGAATGTGACGAGGATTCGTTTCAGCTAGTTGCAATCGGCTTTGCTCTTTATTCAAATAGGAATCAAATGAAATATCTCTCGCCTTAAAATTTGGTGTATCAGCGTTAGCAATATTGTTTGCAAGGACAGCCGCTCTAGCACTTCTAAACTCTAACGTTTTATCATGTCCTGCAAATGCACTTGCGAAAGATATAGCCATTTAATCCTCAATAAAAAACAATCTACCTTGGAAAAGATAAAGCAATTATGATGCCAAAATAAAAAAACCATAAAAATCATAAAGTTAAGAAAATAAAAACAATAAACGGCAAAAAGCGGCAATAAAAAAGATAGTATAAAGACAACAAAAAAGCCCGCCTAACAGAGTTAGACGAGCTCTAGGAATGAACTAAAGAGTATTGGATTACAAGTTACAAAGCTTTTGCTTTATAGACTATTCCCGGGTGACATTGAACAATTTCAAAATAATCAGACAATCCACTCAAAGCCTCTGAACCACCTAAAAACAAGTAGCCCCCAGGCTTCAATGAAGCATGCATTCTTTTGAGAATGTCTAACTTTAGATCCACAGTAAAATAAATCAGTACATTTCTGCAAAAAATAACATCGAACTTGCCTAACATTGAAAAAGAGTCGATTAAGTTCAAATATTTAAACTCAACACGAGAACTCAAGTTTGGCTTAATCTTCCAAGTCTGATCATTTACTTTATCAAAGTAGCGACGCTGTAAGTCCGCTCCAAGTCCACGAGCGATGGCTAAACTATCGTACTCTCCCTGCTTGGCATGCTGGAGAATATTTGTACAAATATCCGTCGCTATTATCTTCTCACCCGCTTTTAAAACACCAGGACGAGAAGACTTAAACTCCTCAATAACCATACTAATAGAATAAGGCTCTTGACCTGTAGAAGAAGCTGCAGACCAAATCCTTAACGGTGAAACCTTCATCTCTGGTAAAACTTTATCTCTTAAAATTGTAAAGGGATGAGAATCTCTAAACCAAAGCGTTTCATTCGTTGTCATTGCATTAATGACTTCTTCTTTTAACTTAGAACCACCTAACCGCTCTAATGCGTCTACCAATTGCTCAATTTTAGAGAACCCCTCTCTCTCTAAAATTTTACCAAGGCGACTCGCAACCAAATATTGCTTATTGTCACTTAATGAGATTCCACAAACCTTCTGTAGATAATCTCGAAACCTAACATAGCCATTAGGTGTAATTGCATTTGTACTACTGAGCATTAAAACTCCATAAGTGACAGGTTCAACTATTAAAAATACAGGTATTAGAAAACAAAATTATTCAGATTGTACCTGTACTGTTTCAATTGCCAATCTAGCCAATTCATCCGGCTGAAATTTAGCCAAAAATCCATCAGCTCCTACTTTTTTAACCATTGCTTCGTTAAACACACCGCTAAGTGAAGTATGGAGTAATATAAACAAGTCCTGTAAACGGCTATCGTTACGGATTGCGGTTGTTAAGGTATAGCCATCCATTTCTGGCATTTCAATATCCGAAATCACCATAGAAAACTCTGTCGTTACATCCTTACCCTCAGCAACCATGTTTTGAAGATAAGTTAGTGCTTCACGACCATCACATAACACAGTAGTAGCAAAGCCAACCTGTTCCATACAACGTTTAATCTGTTTACGTGCTACAGAAGAATCATCCACAATTAATATGTGATGCTTTTGAGCATTTTCAGTTACACCAGAATTGACAATACCATCTGAAATATCTTGACGCATAGGAGCCACTTCAGAAAGAATTTGCTCAACATCAATAATTTCAACCATCTCTTTCTCAACCTGACAAACTGCAGTTAAGTAGTTGTCATTCGATAACCCTTTTGGCGGTGGCTGAATATCACTCCAATTCATATTAACAATACGTTCAACACCACGAACCAGAAAGCCCTGAATTCTGCGGTTATATTCCGTAATAATGACAAAGCACTGACTGATATTTTCGATTGGACTTGCACCAGTTGCCAACCCTAAGTCTAAGATGGGAATGGTACCACCACGAATATGGGCAACACCTCTTACCACAGGAGAACTATGAGGCATAGTTGTTAGCTTAGGACACTGAAGCACTTCTTTTACTTTAAAGACGTTAATGCCGTATATTTGCTTACCATTTAAGCGAAATAACAACAATTCTAGTCGATTTTCCCCTACGAGCTGTGTACGTTGGTTAACAGTATCCAGAACTCCAGCCATAAACGCCTCCAAAATGTGTAAACATTATACTGAGGTATAACCTCAAATTGTTAAAATGTATCATCCAATGATAAAGTGATTTTAATTTTTTTACTAACTATCTTATTTATCACGTAATAATAAACAAAGAGAACAAATCATGCGAATTACAAGGCTAAGCATAGCCTTCTTTTGTTTCCAAGCAGGCTTATTATTTGCCACCCCAGTTGAAGAACAAATCCATCGCTACATCAACCAAGTAGAAATACCTCGGTTGTCAGATATTTACCCTAATGCCACCATTAACATTTCCCTAAATAATAGTGCAGCTCTCAATTACCTACCTGATTGCGATAACAAATCAATACAAATCAGCAATCAAAGACCTGAAGCAACAAAACGAACTAATTACGAAATCAGTTGCGAGTCGCCAATTTGGAAATCTTATGTTCCTGTCACTCAGACCATTATGCTTCCCGCTATTAAAGCCATCACTCCTATCAACAGAGGACAAATCATCAGCAAATCAAACACAGATGTTGGCGAAGTGGATATATCCAGTTTAAGAGGACATATTTTCACCGAGAAGAACCCACCCTACGGCCTTGTTGCATCACGGAATTTACGCATAAACACCTTTATTACAGACGCTTTAACGACTCCTCCAACACTTGTCAAAAAAGGCGACTCCGTACTAATAACAGCAAGAAGCGGTACAATTATAGTTAAAATGAATGGCATCGCCCTAGAAAACGGCGTAAAAAATCAACAGATTCGAGTTAAAAACGCCAGTTCTGGACGAATTATATACGCCAAAGTTGTAACTGACAGTGAGGTTCTTGTAAACTATTGATCAAATAGTGATAGGCGACTTATAAATTCTCTTTTTGTGTTTTTTGTACTAAAGTATTTATAAACTCAGCCGACAACATAGACAGGCAAATCATAATCAGGGCGGAAAACCCAATGGCAATACATTTTTCAGGTCTATCAAATCAAAGCACCATCAACAAAAGTGAGCGATCGCAAAAAGATGATGTTGCTAACAATACAACAGCAAAAAATAACGCTGTTCAAAGCGGTGGAACCCTTGCGGAAGATACTGTGAAGTTAAGTGGAGCGGCACAAACACTACAAACTCAGCAATCTAAAATTAATAGTTTGCCTGATGTAGATATGGATAAGGTAGAGAAAATCAAAAGTGCCATTGCAGCTGGCGAGTACAAAATCGATACTCAAAAACTTGCAAATAACATGGCCTCTATGGATTCGCTATTCTAGGCTGTACTAAATATACAGCCTTAAAGCGATCTGCCTTATGATTCCTATTGCCCCTATATTTGTCAGAAGCAAAGAGATTTTACAAAAACTCTCATTGCTTCTTGATGAAGAAAGACTAGCTTATGGCGAAATAGATAGTGAGGCAATAATCGAGCTATCCAACCAAAAACAAACCCTCCTCGACGAAATGAATCTTCTTAATGAGAAAAGAGTCAACATTCTCATTAAATTTGACATTGTCGATAGGAAAAACCCTACTGAAGAAGAATTTAAAGATTGGCTTAGTCAACAAGATAGCTCAATGGATGACATTAGGCTTTTAATGAAAGACTGTGAAGCCCTACTTCAGAACTGTAAAATTAAAAACAATACAAATGCACGCATCTTAAACACCCTGCAAAAACGCAATAAGCATCTTTATGAGCTTCTTCAAGGCCATAACAATAAAAATAAGGTTTATACTTCTAGAGGCTCTACTCGCCCAGTCAGTAGTAAACACACCCTCGGCCGCGCTTAAAAAGTCATAAAAATCAATGCGATACTAAGATTTCATTTGTATTTTCTCCTTAATTAAGGTATAAATCCCACTCAATAATACGTCCTCATAGGTAAACAGGATATACCGGCCGCCTCCTAAGCAGCTATTCCAGGTTCGAGTCCTGGTGGGGACACCATTTCAAAAAACCATAAAAAAAGAACTCAAAAGCTAATACTGTTCACTTAAGGCTTTTATCTATTCAGCAGCTACTTCTTAATATTGATCAACTCCACCCATTTTCAAATCATTTAACTGAGTCCGCATTAACTCTTTCTTCAAAACCAATATCAGGCTACGACGCCTACCTGAAGATCAAGTTCTTTAGTGAATGTCAGAGGTAGTTCTTTTTTGGGGTGAAACGGTCAAAGATTGTTTCTAAGTGAAAGAAAGCGAGGCCTAATAGGACTAGGCCTCGCGTGGTGAAGAAGACAAAGACAAGATATCCACTATATCATCATGCAGCTCCCTCTTAAGTGAGCAGCATAACTTACTTGGCTCCTTTTTTATCAACTAAATGACAAATTACTCTGAGATATCATTGCTCGATAAAGCTTCTGGTCGTTTCGAGAAAATACGACGCACGATAACAAAGAATAAAGGTACAAAGAATATTGCCAGAACAGTCGCTGTTAACGTACCACCCACAATACCAGAACCAATTGAAATTCGGCTATTTGCACCAGCACCGGAAGACAAGGCTAACGGCAGGGTTCCCACCATAAACGCCATAGATGTCATGATAATAGGCCGTAGACGCAAACGAGCAGCTTGGGTAGCGGCATCCCAGACATTTACACCACGACGGTAGGCGGCTTCCGCAAACTCAACAATCAAAATAGCGTTTTTCGACGAAAGACCAATTGTCGTCAACAGAGCAACCTGAAAGTAGACATCGTTCTCCAATCCACGTAAATGCGCAGCACCTGCAGAACCAATTACCCCAAGAGGAATAACCAAGATCACAGAAAACGGCACAGTCCAGCTTTCATATAGTGCAGCAAGGCATAAAAATACGACAAGAATAGAAATAGCGTAAAGCAATTGAGTCTGCCCACTTGATAAACGTTCTTGATAAGACAAACCGCTCCAAGAGCCCATTACACCAGGCAAACTATCTGTCACACGCTGAAGTTCATCCATCGCCGCCCCAGAGCTCACACCAGGCGCCCCAGAGCCTTGAATTTCATAAGAGGCTAAACCATTGAAACGACTCAAGCTTTTCGGTCCATAGGTCCATTCACTCTTAGCAAATGCAGAAAATGGCGTCATGGTGTTGTCGTTACCGCGAACATACCAATGCTGAAGATCTTCAGGGGCAGAACGGTACTCAGCCTCACCTTGCATATACACAGTCTTCACTCGACCACGATCGATAAAGTCATTAACATAACGACCAGCCCAAGCACTGCTCAAAGTCGAGCTAATATCTGTCATCGACAAACCAAGCGCAGAAGCTTTTTCTTGGTCAATATCAATATGCAACTGCGGCCCTTCTGATTGCGACCCCAAACGCACCCCAGTCAACAATGGACTAGCATTTGCATCGTTAAGCAAAGCATTACGCATTTCTAATAAGGTTTCACGGTCCGTATTACCTGTAGCTTGTAGCTGGAAAGTAAAACCACTACTTTGACCTAAACCTTGGATCGATGGCGGTATCAAAGAGAAAATTTGTGCATCCCGTATTCCAGCAAAAGCACCATAAGATCGTCCGACAATAGCACTGGCACTATTAGCCGGACCAACACGCTCACTCCAATCTTTTAACGCTATGAAGGCTAAACCAGCATTTTGCCCACTACCCATAAAGTTAAAACCTGAGATAGTAAAAATGTCATTCACATTCTTTTTCTCAGTTTCTAAAAAGTAAGTCTCAATCTTACGCATGACTTTATCCGTTCGAGACATAGATGCCCCTTCCGGTAAAGACACCATGACCATCACTCGACCTTGGTCTTCAGTCGGTAAGAAGCCAGATGGCAAATTCATCATTAGACCACTAAGACCCGCAACTATTAGCCCGTAAACCACCATCCAGCGAACAGGCTTTTTAACAATACTACTCACACTGTTAAAATATTTACCGGTGAAGCGATCGAAATTACGGTTGAACCAACCACCAAGCCCTTTTTTGCCTGTCTCGTGATTTGCTTTCAACAAAGTCGCACACAAGGCAGGCGTTAAGGTTAAAGCCACCACAACAGATAAAACCATCGACGCAACAATCGTGATCGAAAACTGACGATAGATAACACCTGTTGAGCCACTAAAGAACGCCATCGGTAAAAATACCGCAGACAAAACGACCGCAATACCAATTAAGGCACTGGTAATTTCTTTCATGGATTTAATCGTCGCCTCTTTCGGTGACAATTTATCTTCTTCCATAACGCGCTCGACGTTTTCTACTACGACAATGGCGTCATCTACCAACAAACCGATAGACAGCACAACCCCAAACATCGTTAAGGTATTTATGGAAAAACCGAACACTTCCAGCACACCAAAAGTCCCCAACAGGACCACTGGCACTGCGATCGCAGGAATAAGCGTTGCACGCCAATTCTGCAAAAAGATGAACATAACAATAACTACCAAGGCGATGGCTTCAAACAAGGTTTTGACCACTTCCTCAATAGAAATTCGAATAAAATCCGTATTATCAACAGGGAAAGAAAACTTATAGCCCTCAGGCAGACTATTGGATAAACCATTCAGCGTCTTTTTAACGGCTTCAGATGTCGACAACGCATTAGCGCCAGGTGCTAGCATCACGGCAACACCGGAAGCAGGATGGCCATTTAAACGTGGTATATAACCATAAGACTTACTACCAAGCTCAACTCTCGCAACATCACTTAAGCGAACCGTTGCCCCACTATCATCATAAGCCAGAATAATGTCTTTGAACTGTTCCACTGTTTGTAATTTTGATTGAGCGGTGACAGTAACATTGAGTTCTTGCCCTTCAATAATTGGATAAGCTCCAAGACTGCCAGCTGCCACTTGCGTATTTTGCGCATTAATAGCCGCTGCAATATCAGAAGGCATCAGCTTATAAGAGGCAAGTTTTAGTGGATCCAACCAAACACGCATTGCATAGGCAGCACCAAATACCTGAATACTACCCACGCCATCAACGCGGGAGACAGGGTCTTGAATACTCGATACTAAAAAATCAGAGATATCATTAGCAGTATCTTTATCGGTTTCATCATAAACAGCCGCCACCATCAAGAAGTCTGAGTTAGCTTTTCTAACCGTGACACCATTTTGCTGTACAGAGGTAGGCAAATTAGAGGTAATTTGCTGAATCTTATTTTGAACCTGTACTTGAGCAATATCTGCATCCGTACCTTGCTCAAAAGTAACATTAATGCTGGCACGACCACTTGAACTACTAGAAGATGAAAAATATAACAATCCATCCAACCCAGTCAGTTGCTGCTCTAGAACCTGAGTCACACTATTCTCAACGTTTTTTGCTGACGCCCCTGAATAGGTTGCAGAAATACTAATGGTCGGTGGTGCTACATTTGGATACTGAGAGACAGGTAAGGTCGTTATCGCACCAATACCTGCCAGCATAATTGCAATGGAAATTACCCACGCAAAAACCGGACGATTTATAAAGAAGTGAGCTAACATAGATTAATTCCCTTGAGCTGAAGAACCATTGGCGTCGACAATAGCACCCGTTTTACTGTCTCGTTTCATCGCAACGGTTATTACTTCATTGCCTGGCTTTGCCTTCATTGAACCTTCAACAATCACTTTCTCGCCCGCTTTAATTCCAGAAAGAACCAACCATTGATTCTCTATGGCACGCTCGACGGTTAAAACACGACGTTCAACCACATTTTTATCGTTAACAACCAAAGCAATGGGATTACCTTTCACATCACGAGATACCCCTTGTTGAGGCACAAGAAGTGCTGCGTTATGTGTTAACTCATGGATCAAACCACGAACAAACATACCGGGTAACAAAAGGTTATCTGGGTTTGGAAACTCAGCACGCAAAGTCACACTACCAGTGGATTCATCAACACTTACTTCTCTGGCTTTTAAGCTACCTTGGTATTGATATTTAGTACCGTCTTCAAGAATCAAAGACACCTTATTAGAACCTTTCACAACGTCATCCTGAGCAAGAAAATTACGTTGCTTCAACTGATCTAAACTGGTTTGGGATAAGTCAACAAAGATAGGATCCAATGAACGAACGGTTGTCATTACCGTTGCTTGGCTCCCCGTTACCAAGGCCCCTACCGTCACTCGAGAGATACCTATTCGGCCATCAATTGGTGATTTGATTTTGGTATAGCCTAAATTAATTCTGGCATTTTCTAAGACAGCTTCAGAGCCTTTTTGCTTTGCCCTAGCTTCTAAATAAGCAACTTCTGCATCGTCTAGATCTTGTTGAGACACATTATTTTGTTTTCGAAGTAGAGTGTAACGCTCTTTTTTTAACTGAGCCGATTTAAGACTGGCATTAGCAGACTCTAGATCAGCTTGAGCCTGGTTGTAAGAAGAAACATAAGTGGAGTCATCTAACTCATAAAGCAAGTCACCGGTCTTAACGTTTTGACCTTCTTCAAAAAAGCGCTTCTTTACAATTCCACCCACTTGAGGACGAATTTCAGCAACCAAACTTGATGTAGTTCGTCCTGGTAATTCCGCAATTAAATCTGTTTTTTTAGGCTCAATAGTTACAACACCTACTTGAGCCTTAGGGGGAGCAGATGGGGCTGCCGCTGACTTAGGGGACTCCTCCTGACAACCAACCAGCAACAAAACAAGCAATATACTTGAAGCAAATTTAAATTTAGACAACATTGAGGAGACTTCCTTTCAAAATATTGAGAATGATCATTCACAGGCACTATAATATAAGCAATACGCCTAATATATGACAAATCGTGCAAATAAATGAGAACTATTAAACTACCATGCAATAACGACCTGCGAAAACAATGCATTATTGATGCCATGGAGCAACACGTTCTAACGAAAGGTTTTCATAAAGCAAGCATGAGTGAAATTGCAAAAACGGCAGGGTTAAGCGTGGGTCAAATTTACCGTTACTATGCCCATAAAGATGACATTATCTGTGCATTAGTAGAGCAGCTTACGCAAAAAAGATTACAGTTTATGTCCTCTTTTCTAGATAAGAAGGATTGGCTAAAAAGGCATTTTTCTGAAGAAAGCCAAGAAACTCATAATATGAGAATCATGCACACAGAAATTCAGGCTGAAGCGACTCGCAATCCAGTGATTGCCAAAATTTATCGTGAATCACATATTCGACTGCAAAAGCGAGCGGTTGTCATCCTAACAGCACGTTACCCTGAAATAACAGAAAAAGAAGCCATCGCGCGTATTGAAATGCTAGTAACCTTAGCAGAAGGGCTTTTGGTCCGTTGGGACTTCCAAACGAGGCCTTTTAGCAAAGAAACATACAAAATATATCACCAAACGCTCAACAACATTCTGCCAGATACTTTTAACTAAATGGATTTAGATGGTTTAAAAATCGCTCGAATTTGCGGCCATCGACTCACCACCATAGCGATAAAAATCAACACACAGCCAAAAATCTGCCCAGATGCCATCGACTCACTAAACCAGATCACTGCAAAAATCGCCGTCCAAACAGGCTCCAAATTCATAATAACGGCCGCATGACTCACAGGAGTCAAACTCATCCCATAGGTCTGTAAAAAAAAGCGCAGGCTGCTTGCTACCAAAGTACTAAGCAAAAACCACCCACCAACAGCCATACTGACACTGTACGGTAATGACTCAGTTAATAAAGATAGAAACAATAAAAAACCACCAGCTACCGTTAGCTGAATGGCAGTTAGCACCAAGGCATGCATGCGCATAGAAAAACGAGACAACAAATTTAGCTGAAATGCAGAACCTATCGCCGCCCCTAAAAAATACAAATGAGACAATTCAAAATTCATCCCATTGTTCAGTGCTAAAAAGCCCAAGCCAATAACTGCAATTGGCAAAGCAACCCAAATACTCAGTGGTGGACGAGCCCCAAACATATAACGAGCAACAACAGGAACTAGAACCACGCCAAGGCTAGTAATGAAAGCCCCTACCCCTAAGTTTGAGCCTTGATCTAATCCTGTGACCCAAAACATCATAGAGATGCCCATCACTAAACCTACTAGGCTAGCTTGTTTAACATTTTGCCAATCTAGACCTCGAAAGTACTTCTGCCCCGCAAGAAACAAAACAAAGCCAGCAACAATAAAGCGCACTCCCATAAAAAAAAGTGGCGGTAAGCCGGCTAATGCTTCCTTAGAAAAAATCCAGCCAAAACCAGCCAAAATAGTCACCAGTACCAGTATTAATTCGGCTTTAAAATGAGCACCCTGTTTCAAGAGCTTTCCTTACGAGAAAATAACTAATTAAATTAGAGTCTTAAGCGGACTAAAAGACATAACAAAAAAAGCCCACAGAACCGCAGATAATGCAGATTGCATGGGCTTTCAATAAAATATTTATCCTACCTAACTAGGGACTATTTAACTCCTTTTGGCCAAGCAATAAAAATAGAAATCAAAGCAGCAACGGCTAGTAACCAGCTGTATTGCACATAACCGACCAGTTCTAATGGCGATACTTTCGCCAAAGAAGATGCCAATAAGATTTGCGCACCATAGGGTAAAATTCCTTGTACCACACAAGAAAATATATCCAATAAACTAGCGCTGCGTTTCGGGTCGACATTGTAGCGTTCGGCGATATTTTTTGCGACAGAGCCATTAATCAAAATTGATACCGTATTATTCGCTGTACACAAATTAGTTAAAGCAACGGCAGCACTGATACTTAACTCACCAGCTCGTGTTGAACCCGCTTTAGCCCCAAGTGATTTACTAATGCGTTCAATAGACCCCACTAGCCAATCTAAGCCACCCTGGGATTTCATTAAGGCAGCAAGACCTCCAATCAACAAAGAAAGAATCAAAATTTCCTGCATACCAGTGTAACCAGCATAAATATCAGCAGACCAAGTGGCCACTGAATACTCTGGTTGTAGTGTTAAGCCAATGACACCCGCTAAAACAATGCCACTAAACAACACCAACATGACGTTAACACCCGCGACGGCTAAACCTAAAACCACGACATATGGCAACACACGAATTAGATCATAGTCTTGAATGTCTGTAATTTGCGCATCACTGCTTTGGAAAAATAACCAAACTAGAGTCACTAAAGCCGCAGGCATAGCGATTTTAAAATTCATGCGAAATTTGTCGCGCATGTCACAGCCCTGAGTTCGCGTTGCAGCAATCGTGGTATCCGAAATAATCGACAAATTATCACCAAACATTGCCCCACCAATAACCGTCCCCACAGTCAGCAGTAAAGGCAAATCAGCGGCTTCAGCGACACCAATCGCAATGGGAGCAATTGCAGCAATGGTTCCCATCGACGTTCCCATTGATGTCGCAACGAACGCAGTGATAACAAACAAACCCGGTAACAACAATGAAGGCGGGACAACACTCAAGCCAAAGTTAACCGTTGCATCCACACCACCAACACTTTTAGCCACGCTAGCAAACGCACCAGCCAGCAAATAAATCAACACCATGGTAATGATGGTGTTATCGCCTACACCTTGAATAAAGGTTTCAATACGCTGATTAAAGTGCCCTTTCCCCAATAAAATCGCGAAGGCAATAGCCGGCAAAATAGCAACAGGGGCAGATATCTGATAGAAGGCAAAATCCACACCTTCTGACTGATACCAAAGGCCGCTGCCCACAAAAAGAACGAGAAATAAGAATAATGGCAATAATGCCAGAGGGGATTTAGAAGTCATATCGTCTGAGGATTCCAGAGTAAGTTAACCCTATAACTTTTGGTCGTAGGGAAGAAAGGCGCGCATGATAGTAAAAAAACACTTCAAAAACCAATAACCATTGGCAATGAATGTCACCAAACGATATAACAAAAATCTCTCAGTGATAGACCATTTATATTTTAAAGACATAAAAAAGACCCAGCGTTTGCTGAGCCTTTTAGACTAAACCAGCCTTTAATAAACTATTTTTTTAGCTTATAAGCCACAACATAGTCACCAATGGTTGTACCAATAGAACCATGACCACCCGCCACCTGAACGACTATTTGCTCGCCCTTGCTGTTTAGGTACGTCATTGGTGTAGCCTGACCACCAGCTGGTAAACGACCTTTCCACAACTCTTTGCCAGTGGACAAGTCATAGGCTCGTAAATAGTTATCAACAGATGCCGCCATGAAAACCACACCACCGTCGGTAATCACAGGACCACCAATACCAGGAACGCCCATTTTTATAGGCAGCTTAAATGGTGTCATGTCTTCAATCGTACCGTTTTTATGCTGCCAAGCGGTTTTACCCGTTTTTAGGTCAACACCAGCAACATAACCCCAAGGTGGCTGCTGACATGGAACGCCCAATGGAGACAAGAAAGGTTTTAGCTCCACCGCGTAATCGGCCCCTTCATTCGAGTTCAAGCCCTGCTCACCTTTGTTTGCACCACTCAAATCGGCCCCATCTCTAGGCTGCAAAGTAGAAGTAAACGCTAAATAAAGTGGCATACCAAACATTTGCTGGCGCTTTGGATCAACGGCAATACTGCCCCAGTTAAATACCCCAAAGTTTCCTGGGTAGACAATGGTTCCTTCTACGGATGGTGGCGTATAACGGCCCTCATAACGTAGTTGCTTAAATTGGATACGGCACATGAGTTGGTCTAAAGGGGTTGCGCCCCACATATCTGCTTCCGTTAACTTTTCAGGTTTGAAAGTTAACGCTGAAGTTGGCTGAGTTTTCGCCGCGTAGTCACCTGGAATGGTTCCTTGTGGCGCAGGCTCTTCAGTTATAGGAAAAATAGGCTCACCCGTTTTACGATTCAGCACATACACATCACCTTGTTTAGTCGGCACAACCAATGCTGGCTGCTTACCAGAAGGCGTGTCCAAATCCAACAAAGCAGGCTGTGCTGGTGTGTCCATATCCCACAAGTCGTGGTGAACAAACTGCTGCACCCAAGCCACCTGACCGGTTTCAAGGCTTAAAGCCACGACCGATGTCGCGTATTTTTCTTCCGCCGGAGTACGATACATACCTAATTGATCAGGTGTTCTATTGCCCATTGGGAAATAAGCTAGACCAAGTTCTTCATCTGCACTGGCAACCGACCAGCTGTTTGGTGAACTTGTTGCGTAGGTTTCGTCTGGGCCAATTGGCGTTGTATCTTCAGGGTGACCTGAATCCCAATTCCATTTCAACTCACCTGTTTTCACATCGTAAGCTCGAATAACACCGGATGGGGAATTTATATCGTAGTTATCATTAACAGAACCCGCGACAATTACGACACCACCCGCCACTAATGGTGGTGATGTGGAGTAGTAATAACCAGACTGTTTAAACGGCATATTGTGCATTAAGTCCAATACACCATTATCGGCAAAGTTTGCGCAACGCGCTCCAGTGGTAGGATCAACAGCCAACAAACGAGCATCTGAAGTGGGCAAAAATAATTGCGCATCACATTGCATGCTCGTTAAATTCTCAGCCGGTACAGAAGATTTTTGCACAGGAGGAAGTTGTTCTGCATTGGAAGGCGGTAAATAAGATACGCCTCGGCAAGTTTGATGCTGACGCTGGCTTTCAGCAGGTACTTTGGCGTCATACACCCATTGCTCTTCACCTGTATCCGCATCGAGCGCCACAATCCAATTATGTGGCGTACAGATATAAAGCGCATTACCAACCTTTAGAGGTGTTGCTTCATACGTTGTTTCGCCCACATCTTTAGGGCCTTTCTTATCACCCGTTTGATATTGCCAAGCAAGCTGTAGCTCATCGACATTATCGGGCGTAATTTGCGCTAACGGAGAAAATCTCTGGCCTAAATTACTGCGACCATAGGCATTCCATTCCCCTTTGTTGACATCACCTGTATCTGCATCAGACATGGTTACTGAACGGGTCATTTCACCTTCAACGCTTGTCGGTGAGGTCATAAATAACGGGGAAAGAGTCACCACTGCGGTCGCCAACCAAACAGGCAAGAGTAAACGTCCACCACCTCGGCGTTTAAAATACGCCAATAACAACAGAGGAATCGCCAGAACTAAGAAAAGCCCCATTCTCGTCGCTAGAGGCCACCAGCTTAGGCCTGACTCCATAATCGACCAAATTAGCGTCCCGATTAACAACAAAGCATAAAGAAAATTCGCCATTTTATTTCGCTTTCTAAGCAACAAAGCAACAGCGATAAATGCAATGCCAGCAACTGCGTAGTAGAGACTGCCGTCTAAAGACACTAGCCAGCCACCACCTATTAGCAAAGCCAAACCTATGGCTAAAAACAATACCGAGAGAACAATCATATGACACAATCCCTTCGCGTTAAATTCACAAAATACAACAAGCAACACGGTCTCTAACAAAGCCGCATCATCACTATATCAACATAAATGATTAGAGCTCAAAGTAAAAGCATAGAACAAAAAATACGCAAACAGACTCATTTTTTACTTATTTGAAAGGGAAATAGAAAATTAATCACAAACTGAGATGTCCACTTAAGGGATATCAGCCGTCACATCAAAGCCATAAACCTTATCCAGTTTTGCCTGAATAACCTCTGGCACTAAACGTCCTGCGGCTTGTAATGCTTTTAGTTTCATCTTACCAAATACACCACCCTGTAGATGGTACAAACCAGCATTAGCTTTCGACATTTGCTGAATCCTAGTTGCTCGTGGTTTCCGTGTTTGTTCATACTTCCTCAAAGCATCATTCAAAGTGTATCGAGATACATACTCTGCTAGTACGTAAGCATCCTCGATTGCCATTGCCGCACCTTGCGCCATAAAAGGCAACATTGGATGGCAAGCATCACCAAGTAGAACAACACGACCTTGATACCATGTTGGCAACTCATCTCGACCATTTAACGCCCACAAAAAGGTACTACTGGCAGACTTTACCAATTCACTTACTTCTGGATGCCAATCAGCAAAGGCTTTCTTCAACTCCTCGACATCGCCCTCCTCACGCCAAGATTCGGATTGCCAATCACTGCGTTCTTCCACAGCAACGAAATTCACCTCATCACCACCACGTAAATAATAGCTGACAAAATGACGGCCAGGACCAGCCCAAACACAGGCATCGGGTTTGACTTCCACCATCAAGTCTCTCGCCGGAATCACGCCACGCCACGCTACTTGCCCCATAAAAGTTGGACGCTCAATACCCAGCATTTGCTCACGTACTTTCGAACGAATACCATCCGCACCGACCACCAAGTCCGCGCCAATCTCACGCCCATCATCAAGCAGCAAACACACTTCATTTGATTCTGTGGAATCACGATAACCAGAAACGGCCGCATTTAGCACCAACTCAACACCAACCTGTGAACAGGCTTCAGCCAAGACCTGATGTAAATCAGCGCGATGCAAGTGCCAATAAGGCGCGCCATAGCGGGCTTCTGCGGACTCACCTAAAGCAGATTTAAGAAAATATTCGCCTGTTTTATAATCACGTATCGCGGCACGTTGTGGTACAAAAGCAAACCGTTGCAGTTCATCTGCCACCCCCAACTTGCGTAGTACTTTCATGGCATTGGGACTCATCTGCAAACCCGCGCCCACCTCACCAAGACACGCAGTTTGCTCACAAACCGTCACCTTAACGCCACGCTTAGCCAAAGCCAATGCAGCACATAAACCTCCAATTCCCGCACCAGCAATCACAACACGATTAACCTGACTCACTCGTTTTTCCTCTTTAAAATGATGCTTTTACAAGAATTTACAGCGCCATAGTAGCGAATTTTGATCTAAAAAGTATCGATCTGTATCACACATCTTCAAACAAAAATTCAAAAAATACTTATAAAAAAGTGTGGCTCGATCCTTGCTATATTTTTCCAGTAGTGCGACAACACTATGCATAGCCTAGCCAATCAAGGTAGTGATATTGCTAGGCTAAACCTTACAAAGCAAAGAAGTCTCCCCGATGTGGGGCGGATGCACCAAAAAAGCACGCGAATGTGTGCGAGTTTAAGGCACCCACCTCCGGCTTGATAAAGAGAACGAGGTACATATGGAAAAACTAACCAGCCATTACCCGTCATCCGATTTTTTTGATGAACTTATCGATGACAAAGGCAAACCTAGAAGTCCTGCAAAACAGCTTTTGGGGTATTTAGACAGTCTTTCAGAAGACGAATTAGAAAAAAGACGCCTCACCGCAGAAGCCACCATACAAGAGATGGGAATCAGCTTCACGGTCTACACAGAAGAAGGCAATATAGACAGGGCATGGCCCTTCGATATTGTTCCCCGAACCATAAAAGCCTCAGATTGGAAAATAGCAGAATCAGGATTAAAACAACGTCTCACCGCCCTCAACCTTTTCATCAACGACCTCTATCACGACCAAAACGTCATCAAAGACGGCATCATCCCAGAACACATCATTAAAGATTCCAAAAACTTCAGGCCTGAATGCATTGGTGTATCACCAGCTCATGGCGTTTGGGCACACATTTGTGGAACAGATCTAGTACGAGATGAAAATGGCGACTTCTTTGTTTTAGAAGATAACTTACGAGTGCCTTCTGGCGTATCCTACATGTTAGAGAACCGTGCCATCACCAAACGCGTTTTACCTGAGTTGTTTGAAAATGAGTCTATCCTACCGGTTGATTCTTACACTTCGCAGTTATTTGACACCCTAGCCGCTTTATCACCGCGGGATATAGAAAACCCTGAAATTGTTGTATTAACACCAGGAATATATAACTCAGCCTACTTTGAACACGCTTTTTTAGCCCAACAAATGGGGACAGAGCTGGTCGAAGGTAGCGACTTATTTGTCGACAGTGACGACTGTGTTTACATGAAAACAATTGATGGTCCTGAGCGAGTTGATGTTATTTATCGTCGCATTGATGATTTGTTTATTGACCCCGAAGCCTTCGACCCCGAATCTGTTTTAGGTGTTGCTGGATTAATGAGAGCTTGGCGCAAAGGTAATGTCGCCTTAGCCAATGCTCCAGGAGCTGGCGTTGCCGATGACAAAGTGGTTTATGCTTATGTGCCGGATCTTATTCGTTATTACCTAAAAGAAGAGCCCATTCTGAAAAATGTTGAAACCTTCTTATGTGATGATCCAGAACAACGCGCTTACGTACTTGAAAATTTAGATAAATTGGTTGTCAAACCTGCCAACGAATCCGGCGGTTATGGCATGTTAGTTGGCCCACATTCCACCAAAAAAGAACAGGCCTTATTTGCGGAATTAATAACCAAGCATCCACGAAATTACATAGCTCAACCAACGCTAAAACTATCGACCGCACCCACTTTAATTTCCAAAGGTGCTTTAGAACCTCGCCACTTAGATCTTAGACCTTTCATATTACAAGCCAAAGACACCTACGTCACGACTGGTGGCCTAACTCGTGTGGCAATGAAAAAAGGTTCCTTGGTCGTTAATTCGTCACAAGGTGGTGGTAGTAAAGATACTTGGATCGTTGAAACTAAGGGGTAATCATCATGTTATCTAGAGTCGCAGAACGCTTATATTGGACAGCACGATACTTAGAACGTGTTGAAAACACGGCTCGATTAGTGAGTGTCTACGATGACTTACTATTCGACCTGCCTAAAGACATTGCCGTTTCTTGGTATAACCTAATAGAAATATTAAGCGGTGAAGAAACCTTTGAACAACGCTATAAAGTCAAAGACGAACGCAACGTGGTGAAATTTCTCCTTGCAGACGACACAAACGCCAGTTCTGTTCTGTCATCATTAAAAATGGTTAGAGAAAACATTCGCACCACCCGTGATGTAGTGCCAAAAGAAACATGGGAGCTGATAAACGAATTAGTTCTGTATGCTCAACAAAATATCAAACAGGGTATTAACCGCTCCGAACGCCACCTTTTTTTAAATACTATTATTGAAGGTTGCCAAAAAATCATTGGTCTTTTAGCCGGTACCATGAGCCGCGATAGTGGTTGGCATTTCCTCATTATGGGGCGCTATCTAGAGCGCGCCGACATGGGAACCCGTATTTTAGATGCAGCCGTCTCTTTGATGTTGCAGTCCGAACCTGAAGCACGCATACAATTAGGGCAAGTGACATGGTCAAAAGTACTGAAATCCCAAAGTGCTTATCTTGACTACCGTCGAACCGTTAGAACGTCTATCAACGGAGCAAAAGCGACCACATTCTTAATGAACGATCCTTGCTTTCCTCGATCTCTTGCCTACTGTTTAGGTCAAATCGGTGAAGCTGCGACAAAATTACCGCATGACACTCTAATCGCCTCTAAAGTCGATAAACTTTTAACCTTCGACTACCCAATCAAGAGTTCCGAAGATTTGGATGAAGACTTCCATAATCATCTTAATGATATACAGATTGCCATTATTGAAATAAACCACCAGATCACCGAAAACTGGTTTCATTTTCGGCAAGGAGACGCGGCATGACTATTAGAGTCGCAATACAGCACAAAACTACCTATGAGTTCGATCGTTTTATCAACGTAGCACCTCATGTTTTAAGACTACAACCCGCGGCACATTCACGTACTAAGATTCATGCTTACTCGCTGAAAGTGCTACCAGAAACGCATTTTATCAATGTGCAACAAGATCCATTTGGTAACTTTCAAACTCGCTTAGTCTTTCCAGAGAAGACAAATAAACTTGAGTTTTATGTGGAAGTCATCGCCGATATGACGGTGATCAACCCATTCGATTTCTTTGTTGAAAGTTACGCAGAAGAATACCCCTTTGCCTATGACAAGGCCTTGAAGAAAGAGCTCGAACCCTACTTACAAGTTACCGAATCTTGTTCTTTATTAGACAAATGGCTATCAACAGTCGACCGTAAAAACACGCCAATTAATGACTTTCTAGTGTCAATCAACAGTCGTTTAGCCGCCGAAATTGGCTATGGCATTCGGTTAGAACCGGGCGTTCAAACCTGTGAAGAAACGCTCACTCTAAAAAAAGGCTCTTGTCGAGATACCTCGTGGCTATTAGTTCAGATACTTCGAAGCTTAGGTTTAGCAGCACGTTTTGCATCAGGTTATCTGGTGCAGCTCACTGCCGATGTAAAAGCACTTGATGGACCATCCGGCCCGGAAGAAGATTTCACTGACTTACATGCTTGGTGTGAAGTCTTTTTACCAGGGGCAGGCTGGGTTGGCCTAGACCCAACCTCTGGTTTATTCGCAGGCGAAGGTCATATTCCGTTAGCTTGCACACCAGAACCCGCTTCAGCGGCACCAATCACAGGCTTTGTCGACGAATGTGAATGTGAGTTTAGCTACAGCAACATAGTGACTCGTATCCATGAAGATCCACGGGTAACCAAACCTTATGCTGAAGGCGAATGGGACACGATCAAAGCCCTAGGTTTTGCCGTCGACAAACAACTTGAAGAAGGTGATGTTCGTCTGACAATGGGGGGCGAGCCAACCTTTGTTTCCATTGATGATATGGATTCAGAACAATGGAATACAGGCGCATTGGGTGCAGAAAAACTGAAGTTAGCCAAAGACTTGCTGATCAAAATGAAGCAAGAATTCGGCGCTAACGGCCTACTTCATTATGGTCAAGGCAAATGGTATCCAGGAGAAGAAGTGCCACGTTGGGCACTTGGGTGTTTCTGGCGTACTGACGGCCAAGCTCTGTGGAATGACGCCAAATATTTAGCGCGTGTCGATAAGGACTACAAACACACCATCAAAGAGGCACAAGCCTTTGGCGAATTGTTATGTGAAAAGCTTTCGCTGGATAAACAATATCTTCAAAGCACTTATGAAGACACACTGTATTACTTATGGATGGAACAATCGCTACCAGCGGATGCGGATCCAACCAAAGCAGACTTAAAAGACGACCTAGAACGCCGCCGTCTAGCAAAACTGCTTAGCCGTGGTTTAAGTACCACGACTGGATTTGTTTTACCTTTAGAATTCGATACGGTAAGCAATCGTTGGAACAGCTCTCTATGGCCAATGCGCAGTGATGTCATTACCTTAATACCAGGCGACAGCCCAATGGGCTATCGTTTACCACTGAATTCTTTGCCCGCACAAGCCGAAGAGGACCGTATCCCAGAACGCGACCCCTTCGATCCTCGTCAGCCTTTGGCAAATAAAAAAGACAATGCTGTCTTAGACAGCGTGGCCAAACAGCATTTTGCTAAAAAACCAGCAAAAACTGCCTTAGCCCCTGAAAAAACACTGAAAAATGTGATTCGCACGACCTTATGTATTGAACCTCGCGACGGTCGCTTGCATATATTTATGCCTCCAATGACACATCTCGAACATTTTGTTGATGTGCTCAATCAGCTTGAAGCCGTTGCGAAAGACCTTGAATTGCCAATTGTTATTGAAGGCTATGAGCCTCCGAAAGATCCGCGTTTGCAGAAGTTCCTAATCACACCAGATCCAGGTGTTATCGAGGTAAATATACACCCCGCTGCAAGCTGGCAAGAGTTGGTTCACAATACCGAAACCCTATATCACCAAGCTTACCTTTCCCGCCTAGGGGCAGAAAAGTTCATGCTCGATGGTCGCCACACTGGGACTGGTGGTGGTAACCATGTGACTCTAGGAGGTCGCACACCAGCAGACAGTCCGTTATTGAGACGCCCTGAATTACTCCAAAGTCTAGTGACTTTCTGGCAGCATCACCCGGGCCTGTCTTACCTTTTCTCGGGCATGTTTATTGGTCCAACCAGTCAAGCGCCACGCCCAGACGAGGGCCGTGATGAAGCCTTGTATGAGATGGAAATCGCCTTTCAAAACATGCCTGAAGGTTTAGTCGATGAGCCTTGGCTAGCCGATCGTTTAATGCGTAATTTGTTAGTGGATATCACCGGCAATACCCATCGCTCTGAATTCTGTATCGATAAACTTTATGCTGCTGGCAGCGCCAGTGGTCGTCAAGGCCTATTAGAATTCCGTGGTTTTGAAATGCCGCCACACCCGCATATGTCCCTGGTGCAAATGCTGTTGTTACGTTGTTTAGTCGCACGCTTCTGGAAAGAACCGTACAAAAAACCGTTAGTTCGCTGGGGCACCAGCTTGCATGACAAATTCATGCTACCGCATTTTGTTTGGCAAGATGTAAAAGAAGTGGTCGAAGACCTTCAACGTCATGGCTTCCCGTTCAAACTAGAATGGTTGGCTCCATTTGAAGAATTCCGCTTTCCACATTATGGTCGTCAACAAATTGATGATATGGAAATCGAGCTTCGTTGGGCAATTGAACCTTGGCATGTACTTGGTGAAGAAATCACAGGGTCAGGTACCGCTCGTTATGTAGACTCGTCCGTTGAACGTTTGCAAGTGAAACTATCAGGCTTAACTGATGGACGCTATGTACTGAGCTGTAACGGTCGTCGAGTGCCGATTCGTTCTACTGGGCGCAAAGGCGAATACGTCGGTGCCGTTCGTTATAAAGCTTGGGCGCCACCTTCAGCGTTACATCCAACGTTAGGAATCGATACGCCCCTTGTGTTTGATTTAATTGATACATGGAATGGATTGTCTGTTGGCGGTTGCACATATCATGTATCTCATCCTGGCGGACGAACCTATGACAATGTGCCTGTAAACAGCAATGAGGCGGAAGCCCGTCGAGTAAACCGTTTTTGGGATCATGGTTTCACTCAAGGTACATTATCACCACCACCCGCCTTCAGTGCATTACGCTCTTTTTATCCAAATGGCGACGAGCCTCGCGCTATGTCACCACCAGCCGAAGAGCCAATGAACGAATATCCGCATACATTAGATCTAAGGAAGCAGTATAATGTTCTCTAATAATTAATTTTTTAGGCTCAAGCTCATTATGCAACTTCAAACAGGTACCTTTGTAACGTCGGTGATTGATGAAAAGCCGACGTTATCTACCGCCTATGATAAACCGATAAACGCTTATGATGAGGCCTTCACGGAAGATCGCCAACCGCGCGCGCATTGGGAATCCTTTCTGCGCAACATAAGCAATAACTCAGACGAAGAAGTACTCGACCGCCAACGTCGTGCTCAGCGCATACTTCGTGAAGACGGAGCGACCTATAATTTAACCAGCGACCCACTTACGCCAAGTGTTTGGTCGCTGGACCTTATTCCCAATATTATTCCGACTAATGAATGGCTTGTCATTGAACAAGGTTTAGCCCAACGATCAAATCTATTCGATCTCATTTTAAAAGATCTTTATGGTCCACAAGAACTACTAAAGAACGGCATAATACCTGCTGAAATTATCTTTAGTCATCCTGGATTTTTACGCCAATGCCATGGCATTATGGTCCCAGGTGCACACCAATTATTACATCACGCCGTCGATCTGGTCCGAGATCACCTAGGCCAATTTCAGGTTATTGGTGATCGTACCCAAGCCCCTACTGGCGCAGGCTATGCACTAGAAAACCGTACCGTTGTGTCACGCGTCATTCCAAATAGCTTCCGAGACAATCAAGTTCGTCGCCTTGCCGGATTTTTTCAATCCTTTAAAAATATGTTGACCTCTCTTGCCAGTCAATGGACAGACACACCACGCATTGTCATGCTGTCTCCTGGCGCTTATAGCAGCACTTACTTCGAGCAAGCCTACTTATCAAACTACCTTGGTTTTCCATTAGTACAAGGCAGCGACTTAACGGTCCGCAATGGTGCAGTGTGGATGAAATCACTAAACGGCTTGGCTCGAGTGGATGTCATATTACGCCGAGTCGATGACGCCTACTGTGATCAAGCAGAATTAAGAGCCGATTCATTCCTTGGTGTTCCTGGGCTTTTAGAGGTTGTGCGTGCTGGTAATGTCGTACTCGCTAACCCATTAGGCAGCGGCATTTTGGAAGCTCCGGCATTGGTTAAGTTTTTACCAGCAATCAGCAATTTTTTGATCGGCGAACCGCTTTCTTTGCCATCCGTCAATACTTGGTGGTGTGGTGATAAAGACGATTTAAATTATGTCATTGCCAATCTTAATAACCTGATTATTAAACCCGCAATACGTCGTCATGACAGCAATAGCATTTACGGTCACACGTTAAACGAAAAACAAAAGCTCAGTACGATAGAGAAAATTAAAACAGCACCTCACCTTTACACGGCGCAAAGTTACGTGCCAGGTTCCATGTCACCTATTTGGTTAGACGGCAAAATACAAGCCAGACCGAGTCTACTAAGAACATTTACCGTTGCTAATCCAACTGGCTTCACAGTGATGCCTGGCGGTTTATCTCGTTCCGGTGAATCGTTAAAAGAAAACATTGTCACCAATATGTCTAACTCTAAAAGTAAAGACACTTGGGTCATCTCTGCCGAGCCAGAAGTACAGAACACCTTAATCAATGACCAAGTCTTATTGCAGGACGAAGCGTTACAGGCAAATTTACCAAGTCGAGTAGTGGAAAACTTATTCTGGATGGGTCGCTATGCCGAACGAGCAGAAATAAGCATGCGCCTATTAAGAACCATTTTTAAACAAATGAATGGCATTGATCCTTTACCGGAAGAAAGCCGACGCATGTTGCTTGAAATTGCCTCAACCCAAACAGGTTGCCTGCCAGGCTTTATGGAAGCCGATGACAATATGTTTGCCAACCCTGAAGCCGAACTTATTTCTATTATTACTGATGGCAGCCGAGCTGGATCGGTGAAAGCCAACTTGCAAGCCATGCTAAGCTGTGGTGAACAAGTCAAAGAAATGCTTTCTGCCGATACTCGAATTATTATCAATGAGCTACGTGATCATATCCATGAATTAGATCGTGCCTACACCAATGGTTTACCTTCTGCACCAGAAGAGTCATTAGACAGTCTGGTAACCTCACTATTGGCTCTGTCAGGACTGAATCACGAAAGTATGCTGCGCGGACTCGACTGGACCTTCCAGGAAATTGGTCGACGTACCGAACGTGCCTTGCAAACGGCAACCTTACTTCGTTCAGCTCTAACCAAATCATTGCCATCTATGCCACAGCAACAAATTCTTGAGTCCGTATTATTAAGCGTAGAAGCACTTATCTCTTTCCGTCGTCGCTACCGTAATCGCGCTCGTGTAGCGTATGGATTAGATCTCTTAATGATTGATGGTACAAATCCTCGCTCTTTGTTTTACCAAGTCAATCAACTACGTAAATACATAAAAGAATTGCCTAGAAATGAATCCACCACAGCTGGCTTAAGCCCAGAAAATAAAATCATTTTGAAGTCACTAAATGATATCCAACTGGCCGACCTGGAAGAGCTTGCCAAAGTCGATACAGAAAGCCAAAGTCGTCCAAAATTGGCACAACTCATGACCGAGTTTTTAGAGCAACTAGAGCAATTTACCGTCCTCATTAGCGATAAATATTTCGATCATACCGCTGGCCCACAGTCTTTGACTGAAGCGACCCGAGGAACAAGTCTATGAGATACCGCGTTCGTCACATTACTGCATATACCTATGGCGCACCGGTGAGCTTATGCTACAACATGGCTCACTTATTACCACGAGACACTCGAAATCAGCGCTGTCTAAATCAAAAAGTTCACATCAATCCGCCACCGGTTTATCAGAACGATGGGGAAGACTATTTTGGTAATCAAACGTTTTACTTTTCTATTCAAGAAGCCCATAAAAAATTAGTGATTGATGTCACTACGGACTTTGAAATCACTCCGCTTGATGTACTGCAATGGCAAAACCAAAGTACCTTAACTTGCGGGCAATTACGGGCACAATTAAGTACCCCAAATACCCCTGAACTGCGTATGGCAAAAGAATATTTGCTTGATTCACCACAAATCCACTGTTCAGAGAATTTAAAAGCCTATGCGTTAAGTACCTTCGCGGATGAAAAACCCGTTTTGCAAGCAGCACTGGCTTTCACTCATAAAATTTTTACTGAGTTTAAATTTGACCCAACCACCACAACCGTTGCAACACCGCTTGAGCAAGTCCTTAAACAGCGCAGTGGTGTGTGTCAGGACTTTGCTCATTTGGCTATTGGTTGCCTTCGGTCAGTGGGGATTCCAGCTCGTTACATGAGTGGCTATCTAGAAACCTTGCCTCCACCGGGACAAGAAAAACTAGTGGGTGCGGATGCATCTCATGCTTGGTTTGCGGTTTTTATTCCTGAATTAGGCTGGGTTGAATTTGACCCAACCAATGATCTCATGCCAAGCGATCAACATATTGTCACCGCCTGGGGTAGAGACTATTCCGATGTTACGCCGTTACAAGGAGTGATTTTTGAGGGTGGAGGTTCACAACAACTAGCCGTGTCAGTGGATGTTAAGCGAGTATAAACAGATATCAGTCACCTATACTCGTCTTAACGGCAATACAAAAAGCACTGTTACTGTAATTTCCAACTGTACAATTATTAAGCAAAACTCATACACATAGCATGTAGAGCAGATATAAGGTAAGCTTCGCGAAATTCTTGCATAACCTGACCTTTCAGCTTTGCACCTGCCTTTATAAAACATGAGAACATCTATGAGTTTCAACAAACTTGGGCTTTCTGCCCCCATCCTTAAAGCCATTGAAGATCAAGGCTATACTGAGCCATCCGCCATCCAGGCTCAGGCAATCCCTGCTATTCTTGAAGGCCAAGATGTGATGGCAGCAGCCCAAACAGGAACAGGTAAAACAGCCGGTTTCACACTGCCTTTGCTTGAGCTTCTTAGCAAAGGAGAACATGCGCAAAATAATCAAGTTCGAGCCTTGGTACTGACTCCAACCCGTGAACTAGCCGCACAAGTTGCAGAAAGTGTAAAAAACTATGGACAACACCTTGGCCTAAAATCGACTGTGGTATTTGGTGGCGTAAAAATCAATCCTCAAATGATGGCCCTACGACGCGGCGCGGACATTTTAATCGCAACACCTGGCCGTATGATGGACTTGTACAATCAGAAAGCGGTGCGATTCGATAAACTAGAAGTTCTTGTATTAGACGAAGCCGATCGTATGCTCGACATGGGGTTCATCCATGACATCAAAAAAATACTCGCCATCTTGCCTAAGAAGCGTCAAAACTTATTGTTCTCTGCGACTTTTTCTCCAGAAATTCGCCAATTGGCAAAAGGCCTAGTCAATAACCCAGTCGAAATTTCGGTTACACCACGTAATGCGACAGCCGTTTCCGTTGAACAATGGCTGCATCCCGTTGATAAAAAACGTAAGACTGAGTTATTGATTCAACTCATCGCGGACGGCAAATGGGATCAAGCCTTGGTATTTTCTCGTACTAAACACGGTGCGAATAAAATCACTAAACAATTAGAAGACGCCGGTATTCGAGCTAGCGCCATTCACGGCAACAAAAGCCAAGGTGCACGTACTCGCGCTTTAGCCGATTTCAAAGAAGGCCGTATCCGTATTCTCGTTGCGACAGACATTGCTGCTCGTGGATTAGATATCGAGCAATTGCCCCACGTGGTTAACTTTGACCTACCTGATGTTGCCGAAGATTATGTTCACCGTATTGGTCGTACTGGTCGTGCTGGCGCAACTGGCAAGGCCATTTCCTTAGTGGCTGCGGACGAATTAGATCAATTACGCGCCATTGAGCGTTTGACTCAAAAATTGATCGAACGTCGTTATGAAGATGACTTCATCCCAACACATATGTTGCCAGACACCACATTGGATACACGTCCAATTAAACCCAAAAAACCGAAAAAGCCAAAAGCACCACGTGACCAACAAAGTGCTGGCAAACCCGGCGCAAAAGGCAACGCGCCAAAATCTGGCAAGCGCCGCCCTGCGCCCCCCAAAGCAGACATGACACCAGGCCAAGGCTTACGCAGTAAACCTCTCGCCCCTGCGCGTCGTAACCGCAAACCAGATTAATCTTTGTTCTAACGACTAGAATAAATGAAGCCACAGTGAGATAGTTCCGCTGTGGCTTTTTTATCACCATGATCAACCAATCACCGGCATCAAGGACGTGTTATGGGAATCGTTATCCTTCCACTATTTTTGTTTTGGGCAATATGCTTGTTTTTCTCTTTGAGAATCGGCTACGTATTACTGAAAGAAGAAAAACTATTTACCTATAAGGTACTACCAACCGTCGCATCAGTTCTGCTTGCCATTCTTTATATGAAGCAATCCATCAACCAATTTGTAGGTAGTGAATCCCTCTGGGCGTTTCAGATAGTGTTTTACTTTTTATTTAATATTGATGCCGCTCTTTTGTATTGCGGCGCGTTTCTGGCTTACTTTATTCTCAAGCAACGCGTTAAAAATCCATCAATAAAATCACTCATATATATCATCGCTCTCTCCATCTCATTAGGTACACTACTTGGTGCCTTTAGCAGTGAGAGCTTTATGACTTCCCATAACATTGAAAAAACCTATTGATTTAAAATATTGGATATCAAGGCATGGTAATTCTGTTAAATAGAAACAGAACACCTAACGAAAAGAATCTAGAAAAAGGATAAAAGAATGGGATTGATTTTGGGGCCGCTCATGCTGTTTTGGATTATCGCGGCTGGATTTTCAATTTATATTGGCAACACCCTATTAAATGATTACCAAACCTTTCAAGCTTATCTGATTGCGATAGTCGCCACGATTTCCTATGTCGTACTCAATTTGGTTATCAAGTTTGGCAATAAAACAGAGCTTTGGGTTTTCGAAATCCCCTTCTTTTTTATGACCAACAAAATAAGCCTCTTTTTATACGGCGTGTCGATTTTCTTTTACATTTGGGGAGATGACTTGAAAAACCAAGAATACGGCAAGCAAATGATCTTTATTCTAAACTTCGCCATCGCTTTTAGCGCCGTCATTGGAACCTTCTGCAACGAAGCCTTCATGAAAGCGCGTCAAATAAAACGAACACATTAAACGTATAACAGCATGGCATCCTACTAGAAGATACCATGCTTACGTTAACTCAATTTATACGAACTAATCTCTCTGAGCACACTTTCAAAACGCTGCTGAGCTTGGATCGCCCCCTCATCGGTTTTGTTCACCAAGTCCAAAATTCGCTCTGAACGCCCACTGATATTTTGAATATTGCTATTAATCTCTTCAGACACTTGAGACTGCTCTTCCGAGGCTGTCGCGACTCGCTCTATCGTCTGTGTAAGTTGTTCTATAGCGTCGAATAACCCTTGCATCATAGCGACATTTTCACTGACAACATGCGATGTCTCGGTTGCCATGCTGGCACATTGCCCCATAGATTGTAGAGCACTTTTGCCAGACCCAACCAAAGCCTCAATCATCGAACGAATTTCTTCGGTTGA
Organism: Marinomonas sp. CT5; assembly: GCF_018336975.1. Classification (NCBI taxonomy): domain Bacteria; kingdom Pseudomonadati; phylum Pseudomonadota; class Gammaproteobacteria; order Oceanospirillales; family Oceanospirillaceae; genus Marinomonas; species Marinomonas sp. CT5. Next base: position 3,534,066 of record NZ_CP025572.1, read on the forward strand.
GTTTTGTGTACGTTGAGCCAGAGTTCTGACCTCATCCGCTACAACAGCAAACCCTCGTCCCTGTTCACCAGCACGCGCCGCCTCGATAGCCGCATTCAGAGCCAATAAGTTTGTCTGTTCAGCAATGGATTCAATCGTTTGCAAAATACTGCTAATTTCCTCGGTATGACCAGTAACAGACTGCACGGCTTTATGACCACCCTCAACTTCCGTTGACAAATTCGCAATGGATTGCAAAATTGTCTGCATACGCTCAGAGCCTTGAGTACTTTGCTCACGAATACTTTCTGTGGCTTCTGCCGAAGACAGCATATCTTGGGAAATGGTATTACTTGTGAGAGACATTTCTTCGACAGCCGATGCCATGAGATCCGTTTGACTAAATTGATCTTTGGTTTCCTGCAAAGCGCTTTTTGAATAGTCGCTCAATACGCTCATACTCTCTTTTGATTCAGACGCCATATCCACCATCAAATGAAAAGATTCACTCAAATGATCTAAATGGATATTTAAATTCTTAATAATTTCGCCCAACTCATCTTTAGAGGTGTTTTCGATTCTGCCTACTAAATTACGATCAGCAGACACATTCGACAACGCTTGGCTAATGCGCTCAACTCGTTTCGATAAAGATCGAGTAAGAGAAAATGCCAGCCATATGACAGGTGAAATAAGCACAATAAAACCAATAATCAGACCATTGCGGTAGAGTTCACTGCGAGAGGTTAATGCAGCACTGAGAGTATTTATTTCAACGCTAATTTTATCCGCTACACCTTTGATCAAACCTATTTTAGCCGTAGCAAGTCCAAACCAATCGGCTGGGCCAGCCACAGAAGAAACATCCTTCATTGCCAAAAAAGCCTGTGTCGTTTTATCAACGGCTTTCCATTTCTCATTTTGCATGACGTTGTTTAGTAGGGCTTCTTCTTGATCTGACGCACTCACCATAAAATGCTCTAGCTGATGATGTTCATCTTCAATAAAAGCCGCAATCTGAGATTGACGCTTTAGGGTCGTCGTCTGAGCGGCAAACACACCATTTAAAGCCCCACGATATTGACCAGCCCGCTCTTTCATCCACAATAGACTTAAGCGAGCCTCTAACGCCTTAGCAATATCTCGATTACTAATGTCTAAAATAACTTGCTGAATAGCATTTAATGCTTGTCGATTCACTTCTGAATAAAAGTCAAAAGACCCATTATCAGCGGCCAAAGCATCCACTTTTTGTCGAACTTGGCTTTTCCCCTTCAGCATATTTAAAACAGGCGCTCTTAAACGATTTAATTGCTCAAGAGATAGCCTATCGAAAGCGTTAGCCTCTATATTTTTAAGCGTTGCTTCAGCATCATCAGCTACTTTTCGCTGTGATAACAAAGCTTCTTTCCCCTTTGCACCGTTACTTCCCAGAAAACCCGCAGTCAAACCACGTTCAACCGCAAAGTTATGAGCCACACCATCTAAAATGGTCGACAACTTCACCATATCTTCAGCAATACGACCTTCATAAACACGTTCATTTAAACTTTTGACTAAGAAAGCCACAGCAATAATGGCGAATAATGTCGGTAAAATACCAACAATAGCGACCGAATGAGATACTTTGAGATTTGAAAATAGGGACACTAGCCTCTCCTTGTCATTTTTCACTATGAAAGCTTAGATCAAATTACGCACTTTGCATGCTTGTAATGATTTTTTATCACTCCGTTTTCGTTATTTTCTTTTCACCTCCAAAGCCCCTCTAGTCCTAACTTATTTCATTTACTAGATGCAAATAAACCACCCGAAGGTGGTTTATGTTTTATACCAAAAAGTATTACTTTGCCGTTAACTGTTTTTCAGTTTAGCTTCTGGCACTTCATCTTGCTCAAACAAATCCGAATCAGTGTGTCCCAGCCACTTAGACGTTATAGTACCGGCCGTCATTGCTCCATTTACGTTCACCGCAGTACGGCCCATGTCGATTAAAGGTTCAATAGAAATCAATAACCCCGCTAAAGCAACAGGCATATCCAAGGCAGACAACACGATCAAGGCCGCAAAGGTTGCACCACCACCAATACCGGCAATCCCAAACGAACTGATAGTGACAATGGCAATAAGTGAAATGATAAAGCTAGGATCCAATGGATTAATACCTACCGTTGGTGCAATCATCACCGCCAACATAGCAGGATACAAACCAGCACAACCATTTTGTCCCATGGTTGCACCGAATGAAGCAGAGAAATTCGATTCACCTTCCCCATTACCTAGACGCTTCACCTGAGTATCGATATTCAGCGGAATCGTTCCCGCACTAGAGCGAGACGTAAAGGCAAATAACAATACAGGCAGCACTTTCTTCAAATAGTGAAGCGGTGATATTCCGTTAAATGCCAACAAACCTAGATGCATAACTAGAATTAATGCTAGGCCCACATAAGACGCCACAACAAAATTGAGCAAGGTTAAAATATCAGAGACATTGGATCCGGCAACCACCTTAGTCATCAAGGCAAGAATACCGTATGGTGTAAGGCTTAACACCATACGAACCAGAGTTCTGACAACAGACTGAGCGACATCAACAAAGCGCTCAAAACTGATACCAAATTCGGGCTCTGCGCGGGCTACTTTTACACCAGCTACACCAATAAAAGCCGCAAAAATTACCACAGCAATAGTTGAAGTAGGACGGCTACCCGCCAAATCAGCAAAAGGATTACCAGGGAAAAACGATCGAATCATATCTGCAAAAGAGACATTGGCCAGCCCGTCTAAACGGGTTTCTAGCGCGGCACCACGTGCCATTTCACGAGCGCCTTGCACGATACCATCAGCCGATAAACCAAATAAGTTGCTCACGAAAACACCGATCAAAGCAGAAACAGCCGTTGTCGCTAATAAAATACCAATAATACCGCCGGACATCTTGCCCAAAGAGCCAGTGTCTTTAACCTTGATGATCGCACCAATAATAGACACCAAGATTAACGGCATAATGATCATTTTCAGCAAGCTAACATAACCATAACCAACAATATTGACGTACTCTAACGTCTCGTTCGTTTCCGCACTGCCAACACCGTAAATAAATTGCAACGCCGCACCAAACACAACACCTAAACCCAACCCAGTAAATACCTGAGTAGACAACGTCTTTTTCGCTTTTTGCAGCTTAAACAACACAGCAATCAACAAAGCAAATACTGCTAAGTTAATAATGGGATACAACATGAAAAGAAAACCTTAAATAAAAGCCATAGAACATCGACTCCCAGCTCACCTAAATATCAATGAACAGAGAAAACCGATAAGTTGGCGCCATGTTAACAAAATGCTGACTAAATGGATAAGAAGGAAAAATCATTAACTTATATAAGAAAAACGAATAAGGAAGAAACTTGAAAGCATTACACAAGAAATAAAAAAGCCCCGACATGTCAGTTTTCACTAACTTATCGGGGCTTAATTAGATGGTCCGCCTCACCTCTGAGCTATGCTTAGAGGGTGGCTAAACAAAGAGGCGAATCATCATGTTTACTATTAAAGTTATTGGAATCGATTTAGGCAAATCTTCTTTTCATCTTGTTGCTCATGATCATGTTGGACGAGAGCAATATCGAAAACGTCCTACACGATTTAAATTGCTAGAACATCTTGCGAATATACCCTCAACCATTATTGCAATGGAGTCTTGCGGAGGTTCTCATTGGCTGGCACGTCAATGTCAGAAGTTTGGTCATGAAGTCAAACTCATCCCCCCACAGTACGTAAAGCCCTATGTAAAGACCAATAAAAATGACTGCATTGATGCGGACGCTATTGCAGAAGCTGCGATGCGACCTAACATG
>NZ_CP025572.1:3538007-3581011 GCF_018336975.1 Marinomonas sp. CT5
AAACTCTTCAGTTAAAAAGTTTGCTTACTCAAAATCTATTACACTAACAATAACTTAATCGACTCACTGTCCCGAAGAACAACAAGCCAACATAAAGCGAATTGACGTGTTAGACGTTTCGCAAGACTTCAATTTTTTTGATCCCAAAAGGATCTTCTGAAGCCTCCAGCGAGCGCCCACACAAATTATCTGATTATCTATTTTAAAGAGCGTCTGACCCTTCGTTCAACGTCTTACCTTAGTAAGTGGCAAACTCTTGTTTGCTTCGTTGTCCGTGTCAGTGGGGGCGTATAATACCGCCTAAAACTTTTAGCGCAAGTACTTTTTTAAAATTCTTTTTAATTAATGCTTTTTTTGTTTAACAGACTGTAAATAAGCAAAAAGACACCGAAGTGTCTTTTTTAAATATTTCCAATCTGACCGTATGTTACAGTCTATAAGACGAACAAGTGATGCTTTTTCTTACCAAGCTTAACCAAGAAGTACTTACCATAATAGCCGTTTGTAGAAGTAAATATATCGGCCGCACTCATATTGTCTTCCATACCCTTTGCTACGCCGTTCACAAACACAGAGTTACGTTGCAAAGCATCCTTGACTTGCTTACCACTTGCCGCCAATCCAGCGTCCGCCATCAGTGTGGTTAATGGTGTTTCGGCAAGATCCACTCCCGTCAAAGAACTACTTGGCAAACCGTCCAGCTGAATTTGCGCTAAATCCTGCTCACTTAATTGATCAACCTCACCACTAAACAAGGCTTGAGTGATACGCTCTGCTGCTTGCAAACCTTCCTCACCATGCACCAAACGAGTCGCTTCTCGAGCCAAAATAGACTGCGCTTGGGGTTTACCCGCACTTTCTTGGTCTGCTTTTTCAATAGCATCAATATCTTCAAGACTTAAGAAGGTAAAGAACTTGAGGAATTTATAAACGTCAGCATCCGCAGTATTCATCCAGAATTGGTAGAATGCATATTGACTTGTTTTAGCTGGATCCAGCCAAACCGCACCGGATTCTGTTTTACCAAATTTTGTACCATCTGATTTTGTTACAAGAGGCACGGTCATGCCGAATACTTGAGACTGGTTTTGGCGGCGAGAAAGATCAATACCACCCACAATATTACCCCACTGATCACTCCCCCCCACTTGAATAGTACAGTCATAAGTGCGGTTTAATTCTGCAAAGTCCATCCCCTGCAACAAGGCATAAGAGAATTCAGTAAAAGAAATACCTGAACCTTCTCGGTTCAAACGCTGTTGAACGGACTCTTTATTAATCATTGAATTTACAGAGAAGTGCTTACCAATATCTCGCAAGAAATCCAATACGCTCATTTTCCCTGCCCAATCTAGGTTATTCACCACGCGAGCAGGATTTGGTAAACCATCAAATTTGACGAACTGACTTACTTGATTACGAATTTTATCAGCCCAACTTGCCACAACATCAGAAGTATTTAGCTGGCGCTCTGCTGCTTTAAAGCTTGGATCACCGATCAAGCCTGTGGCACCACCAACAAGTGCAATTGGATTATGACCTGCGTCTTGGAAGCGCTTTAACACTAAAAGAGGAACAAGATGCCCAAGATGCAAGCTATCTGCTGTCGGATCAAAACCACAATAAAGAGTACGACTTCCACCACTTAAGTGTGTTTTAAGCTCTTCTTCAGCCGTCATTTGAGCGATAAGCCCACGAGCTTGCAAGTCATTCAAAAGGTCTTTACTGCTTACAGTCATTATTTTGATCCATATCCTAGTTAGTTTATCTTACTTAAGCATTCAATTATAAAAGCAATATTGGTAGGATTATAAGGCTTTTTATTAAAGATTTTTTAGGTACGCATTTTGATCAAGCTATTACCAACAAAGCACTTACTCCTTATTGCTGGTGTAAGCGCCCTCCTCGCCATAGTTCTTATTGCAATACCTGATGAGGAAATAGCAAACAACACCATATCTCTGGAAGCAAATTTAGAGGTTGTTGACCAATCTCAACTGATGCTTCAGGACTTACAAAAACTCACGCCTAAAACAAATACAACAAGTTCAACAGCTTTTTTCTCGAACGAAACAAATTCAAGCTACGACATCCCTGCACCAGAAGCCTTAGTGAAGAAAACTATGGCACCAACATACATAGAACAATCTATGCAAGTTGCCGCAGGAGACTCTTTATCTAAATTATTAACAAGCAAAGGGATTTCAGCACAAGATATTTACAAAGTATCACTAGCAGATAAAAAACAAAAAACCTTGTTAAAAATGAGACCTGGTCAAACATTGAACTTCACAACTAATGAAGCATCAGGAGAACTAACCAAACTAACACTTGTTCTAAATCGCTTAGACTCAGTCACTTTCGAACGTGAAAATGACAACAAATTTAATAGAATTGATACTTCAAGAACTCCCGAAATCATACAAACCTATAAAGAAGCTGAAATTAATAATTCTTTATTTGTCGATGGCATGAAGTCTGGCATAGAACAACCCTTATTGATTGAACTAGCCAACATTTTTGGTTGGGATATAGATTTCGCCTTAGATATTCGTAAAGGCGATAGTCTAAGCATGCTCTATGAAGAGAAATATCTTGATGGAGAAAAAATAGGCCATGGCAACATCATCGCTGCTCAATTTATTAACAACGGCAGGACCTATCAAGCCATTCGCTATAAGACTGACAAAGGTGCAAATTATTACACACCTGACGGTTTAGCAATGCGCAAAGCTTTTATACGAACTCCGGTCGATTTCACTCGTATTTCCTCTAAATTCAACCCAAATAGATTGCACCCAATTTTTAAAACAAGCCGGCCACATAGAGGAGTAGACTACGCGGCAGCAAGTGGCACTCCCGTGAAAGCAGCAGGCGATGGAAAAGTATCCTTTGCAGGCAAACAAAATGGTTATGGCAATGTTGTGATTATCGATCATGGCAGAGGCTACCAGACACTTTATGCTCACCTCAAAGGTTTTTCGAGAGGAATAAGGAGAGGAGTAAGAGTAAAACAGGGCAAAATTATTGCTTACGTTGGTCAAACAGGATGGGCTACAGGCCCTCATCTTCACTATGAATTCAGAATCAATGGCACTCACAAAAACCCAGTTACTGTTAAACTGCCAAATGATGACCCAATGCCTAAAAAAGATTTAAAAAAATATTTACCCTACGCAAAACAAGTTGTTGCAACATTAGAAAACTCACACTCCCCATCGTTTTCTCAAAAACTTGCCTCTTTAAAAGACTAATAAAGCTGAAAAGAGAAACAAAAAAGCAGCCACAAAATGGGCTGCTTTTTTTCGCATAGAATCAAGCGATAAATTAGATAGCGCTATTAACGAAGTCCATCAACTGAGATTTAGAAACAGCACCAACTTTAGTCGCTACTACTTCACCACCTTTAACAACCAACAACGTAGGAATACCTCGTACATTGTACTTTGGCGCCGTTTCTTGGTTTTCATCGACATTTAATTTAACGACTTTAATCTTGTCTTTATATTCGACTGCAACGTCTTCCAAAACTGGCGCAATCATTTTACAAGGACCACACCAAGGAGCCCAAAAATCAACAATAACTGGGATTTCTGAATTCAACACTTCTTCTGCAAACTGCGCATCAGTGATCTGAATTGTATTCTCACTCATAATAATTCCTTAAGATTCGATTTCTAACTAATGAATAAGGCGTAGTGTAACACTAAATGATTAGGGTAAAAACGAGTTCCATTCAATTAAGTCGATAGTCATGCACTATGATATCAAAGAACGAATAACCGTTGGCAACTCAAGCAAAGAATGAATTTCAGCATGAGACCTCGCTCCCCAATCATCTCCCCAACGCTGAGCGCCATGGCGATTGAACCACACACTTTTTGCTCCCGCATTAGAAGCTCCAAACACATCATCTACTGGGTGATCGCCAATATGAACCAATTCAGATAAATCTACACCCGCATTCCTTGCCGCAACAGAAAAAACATCTACTGATGGCTTCGCTATCCCTAACTGATCCGCTCGAACCGCAAAATCAAAATACTGTCCCAGCCCAACATAAGGATGAAAAACATCGGCATTGCCATTAGTTATAACAGCCAACGAATAATCCTGACTCAACTCTTCTAAAACATCAACGACATGGGGATAAAGGTCCACTCTCTGACGCCACTCACAAAAATGGGCTAATGCAGCCCCAGCAACAGAGACAGCTTCCTCAGAAGGCAAGCCAAACCGCTTTAATGCTAACTTATAAACAGCCAAGCGGATCGCCGTCAAATTAGGCGCAATATCTGGATTATTAGACAACACCTCTAACTTCAACTCTTCACGAACAGAAAAAGGATACTGCTGAGAAAAACCAGGAAAACGGTCTTCAAACCAAGACTCCATGGCATATTCAGCTCGCATAATAACCGGAGCCACATCCCACAATGTATTATCAAGATCGAAGGTTATCAGCAAACTCACGGCAGCAACCTCAATAAAATAGCGCTCAATAAATCCGCCAAGTACTGTAAAAACATAGTACCTTTCTCTTTATCAAAAGCAGATTCACTTTCTGATCCAAGTACAAGCACACCACACTTTTTCACTTCACCACCTTCCCTTGAAAGAAGAGGTAAAACAGCAACAGAACAAACAGTGGAAGCATTTTCTGAAAAAAGATAGCTCATTTCATGCTTTGGTATCACACCGCAAAAGCACTCACTAAAGCCAGCAACATGAGATAAAAAAGCATCTTCCTCAACTAATTCATGCGACCTTACAGCACTATCACCAACATCGCCGAATAAAATCAAAGCATGCTGTGTAACCTCAAAGTCATCACGCACCATATCATCAACAACAACAGCAAAGTCATCTAGCGAGCTACATGTTAAACCAGCCAATACTAGACGGCGGCTTTTCTGCATAGTTGATTCATTTTCCCGTGCGACTTCAACAAGACGTTCAAATTGCCCACGATAATCTTCCGTCGTCTTGCGTAATAGGTTTACTTGATACTCAAGCAATGAAATAACCTTTCCATTGACTGGATGAGGAAGTGTTAAACTCTCCAGCAAATCAGCATGACGACTAAAAAAATCTGGCTTATCTGAAAGGTATTGAACCACTTCCTCTTCGCTCATAATCCCTCTATAGGTATATTTGACCTTCAAATACTTTTACAGCAGGACCCGTCATAAGAATAGGCAAGCCTTCACCCTGCCATTCAATATGTAAATCACCACCGCGTAAATGCGCGGTTACAGTTGGAGACAACCACCCCTGCTTAATACCAGCTACAACCGCGGCACAAGCCCCAGTCCCACAAGCTTGAGTCTCCCCCACACCACGCTCATAAACGCGCAAATTGATTTCTGTAGGACTAATAACCTTCATAAAACCAACATTCACCTTTCTAGGAAAGCGCTCATGGCATTCAATGAGAGCACCAACCGTAGCAACTTCATCATCGTTTAATTGATCAACTTTAATTACAGCATGTGGATTACCAACAGAAACAGGCGTCATAAAATATTCAGTATCACCTGCCATAATACTGTACAGGTCATCACTTTGCTCAGCCGTAAAAGGCAAGTCTTCCGGAGTAAAACTCGGTGCCCCCATATCTACGGTAACCAAACCATCATCAAGAACACGTAACTGAATAGCACCACGCTTCGTTTCTACATTAATAATACGCTTATTCGTTAATTCTCGATCCAAAACAAATTTAGCAAAACAACGAGCGCCATTTCCGCAGTGCTCAACCTCACTACCATCAGAGTTATAAATTCGATAGCGGAAATCCATATCGGGATGAGTTGGCGTTTCAACCACTAATAACTGATCAAAACCAATTCCCCAGTTACGATTACTTAATCGCTCGATTTGCTGTTTATTAAAGAACACCTTACGAGACACCGCATCAACAACAACAAAATCGTTACCAAGACCATGCATTTTAGTAAATTTCAACAACACGACGAACTCCTCAGTCTGGTAGAATTTGCTCACCAGCTAATTGATGCTCAATCGTTTCACGAGCACGGATTAAGTAGGCATTATCACCATCCACCATGACTTCAGCAGCACGGTTACGGCTATTGTAATTTGATGCCATAGTAAATCCATACGCCCCAGCAGAGCGCACAGCTAAAAGATCGCCCGCCTGAATATCTAATTCACGATCCTTACCTAAAAAATCACCGGTTTCGCAAATCGGCCCCACTAAATCGTAAGTTCGCTTACCTTCCGGCGTAGATGCCAAAGAAACAGGAACAATATTCATCCACGCACCATATAAAGATGGACGGATTAAGTCATTCATAGCTCCGTCAATAATCGCGAAGTTTTTATGTGGCGTACATTTTAAAAACTCAACTTTAGTCAATAACACTCCAGCATTCGCTGCAATAGAACGACCAGGCTCAAAGGCCAATTTAACATCTCGCCCTTTGACTTTATCCAGCACTAACTTAGCGTATTCAGAAGGCTCAGGCGGAACCTCGTCACGATAACGAACACCAAGGCCACCACCAAGATCAAGATGTTTAATCGTGATACCAGCTTCTGCCAATTCATCGACTAACCCAATCAAACGATCAAAGGTGTCTAAAAAAGGTTTCAATTCGGTCAGCTGAGAACCAATATGACAATCCACTCCCATGACATTTAAATTCGGCAGCTCATGGGCAATTTTGTAGATGCGAACAGCGTCTTTAATATCAATGCCAAATTTATTTTCCTTTAGTCCCGTTGAAATATAAGGATGTGTTTTTGCATCGACATCAGGATTAACACGCAACGATACGGGCGCCATTTTACCCATTTCCCCAGCAACCTGATTTAAACGGTAAAGCTCGGCCTCTGATTCAACGTTAAAACAATGAATTCCTACCTCTAGTGCTCGACGCATTTCTCCCGCCTGTTTTCCCAACCCAGAAAACATAACCTTGGAAGGGTCACCGCCCGCTTTCAAAACACGCTCTAATTCGCCCACTGAGACAATATCAAAGCCCGAACCGAGTCGAGCTAAGACATTCAAAATAGCGATATTAGAGCACGCTTTTACAGCATAACAAATGAGTGTTGGATGTGATGCAAAAGCATCGGCATAGGCATTATAGTGACGCTCAAGTGTCGCACGAGAATAAACATAACACGGCGTGTCAAACTGTCTTGCTATATCAGATAGAGCAACATTCTCTGCATGCAGAGTCTGGTTAGAATAATTAAAAAAGTCCAAAAGGGGATCCTCAGCTACAACGATGCTTCTTGCTGTATTTCAGAAGCATCACTCGGCAAATAAAGAGCGCCTTTATTTCCGCAAGCTGTAAGAAAAACAGCTAAAACACATACTGAAAGCAACTTAAACATCATTTTATCTCTTCAATTTTTGATCCCAACAGTATACCTTGCAGCTAATGCGTTTCCCAACCCTAGCGTACTAATTACACAGATATTCTTTCCTGAAAATGTTTCACATAGAATAGAAGCATTCTTCGGCTTGAATTTTATATATTAACCACCAGCTATATTTTCTATGTCATCTAACTTGGATCAAAATATCAATCACATTAACAAGACACAGCAGCTCAACAGCAAGGTTAAAAACAAACTTGCACCTTTAGCAATGACGCTTTGCTGCGCCATAATTATACACTTAGTTATTTTTACACTTTCAGACCTGCAGGACTGGTTTACAATCAAACCACAAACTGCAAATTTCGAACTCATTTTACTACCGGAAGAAGCATCACCAAGCAATACGACACCTAAAGCGGTCATTCCAAGCAACGACAAAGTAGAAAAAAAACCTACCGAGAAAATCGACAGCTCAAGAAAAGTAAATAGCAATGATATAGAAACAAAAACGGCAAGGACTCAACCAAATAACACCCTCGATAGTGGCTTAAATGGTAAACAACTTAGTGAGCAAGAACACACTTTTAATCCAGAAGAAACACTCGATAGTATTAAGAAGAAACCAACCACAGATTCATTATTTGAAACTGAAGGAAACACTTCCACCGACTTCAGTTTAAGTTCACAAAAACCTGAGTTACTCGATTTATCTAAACTTTCCTTATCTGCAAATATAAATGACACAGAACTAACTAAGGTCTTCTCTGAAGAGCTAAGACATAAAATATCCGAGTCACAAAAAGCCCAAAAAGAATATTTGAAAGGAATAAAAGAAGAAGAGCAAGATTATCCGGTCACCAGAGATGCGGATGGTACACGCTATGTAAACATTAAGGGAGTGTGCTGGCGTTTACCCAAAGAAGGCAGCAATGAAGGATGGGCCATCGTCTTTGATGGCTGCGGTATAAAATCAAAACTCTTCCACTTTGAGCTAAATATCTCACCAAGTGTACTTACCAATGAGCTGTTAAGCCCAGATTCTCCCTTCTATTTAGACCAGCAATCAAATTAAACACTCTAACGTTAATACAAAATAAGGCGGCTTCCCGCTATTAGAATCGCCGCCTTATTTCTCCCCTCTCTAAACTATCTCTTAGAAAGGTCTTCCTTAGCACGCTCTACTGCCTGCAACACTTGCGCTGGAGCCGTTCCACCAATGTGATCACGGGCAGCAACCGAACCTTCAAGAGTCAAAACATCAAAGACATCCGCTTCAATCATGCTGCCAAAGGTTTGCAACTCTTCTAATGACATTTCAGATAAGTCTTTACCTTCTTTAACGCCATAACCAACAGCTTTACCCACAATTTCATGAGCATCACGGAACGCGACACCATGACGAACCAAGTAATCAGCCAAATCGGTCGCGGTAGAAAAACCACGACGCGCCGCTTCATACATGTGTTCTTTACGAGATTCAATCGCAGGAATCATATCGGCAAACGCACGCAATGAACCTTTAAGCGTATCAACCGTATCAAACAAAGGCTCTTTGTCTTCTTGGTTATCTTTGTTGTACGCCAAACATTGTGACTTCATTAAGGTGAGCAAGCCCATTAAATGGCCATATACGCGACCCGTTTTACCACGCACCAACTCTGGCACATCAGGGTTTTTCTTCTGCGGCATGATAGAAGAGCCTGTACAGAAGCGATCAGGTAAATAAATAAAGTTAAACTGAGCCGATACCCACATCACCATTTCTTCCGCCCAACGGGACAAATGCATCATGATAATAGAAGCCGTGGCCGTAAACTCAATGGCAAAATCACGGTCACTGACAGAGTCTAAAGAGTTATATGTCGGACGTTCAAATCCTAATAACTCGGCCGTCATATTACGGTCAATGGGGTAAGTCGTTCCCGCCAGCGCTGCCGCACCAAGTGGTAAGATATTAATACGTTTACGGCAGTCAACTAGACGCTCATAATCGCGCTGAGCCATTTCATACCAAGCCATTAAATGATGACCAAAAGTCACTGGCTGAGCCGTTTGCAAATGAGTAAAGCCAGGCATAATGGTGTTGGCTTCTTTTTCCGCCAGACTCAAAATACCTTGCTGTAAACGTGTTACTTCTTCTAATAAGAAATCAACTTCGTCACGCATATAAAGACGAATATCAGTCGCGACTTGGTCATTACGTGAACGACCAGTATGGAGTTTCTTGCCGGTAATGCCGATTTTTTGCGTTAAGCGCGCTTCAATGTTCATGTGAACATCTTCTAGCTCAACAGACCAAGCAAACTCACCACGGGCAATCTCATCTTCAATTTCGGTCAGCCCTTGAATAATCTGATCTCGTTCTTCTTCTGTCAAAACACCAACACTTGCCAGCATTTTGCCATGGGCAATAGACCCTTGAATATCCTGTTTTGCCATACGTTGATCAAACTCAACAGACGCAGTAAAACGCGCTACAAACGCATCAACAGGCTCAGAAAAACGACCACCCCATTGCTGGTTCGTGGTTTTATTAGTATCAGTCATTCGATTGGTTCCCACACAAATTCAAACAGCTGCCAAGAGTACATTAAGCGCCTCGACTTATAAAGCACTGAAAGATGACGGAGTGCATCTTAGCGAGTATCATTACCCCATGAAATTGAAAGATATTAGTCCATCTACAAGTCATTAGGAGATGAAGTGAAAGACAAAATTGTGATCGCGACCAGAGAAAGCCAGTTAGCCCTTTGGCAGGCCAACAATGTCAAAGCCAAACTAGAAAGCCTCTATCCCGAAATACAAGTTGAATTGCTTGGCATGACAACAAAGGGCGATCAAATTTTGGACTCCCCCCTATCGAAAATTGGTGGCAAAGGTCTGTTTGTAAAAGAATTAGAAAGCGCCTTAATGGATGGCCGTGCTGACATTGCGGTGCATTCTATGAAAGACGTTCCGATGGCTTTCCCCGAAGGGCTAGGCTTGGCCGTCATCTGCGAACGCGAAGACCCAAGCGATGCCTTTGTTTCTAATAAAGTCGCTTCCTTAGAAGAGCTACCACAAGGTGCTGTGGTTGGTACATCGAGCTTACGCCGCTCCTGTCAGTTGCGCATGAACCGCCCCGATTTGGTTGTCAAAGACCTTCGCGGCAATGTGAATACGCGACTAAGAAAAATGGACAACGGAGAATACGACGCCATCATCCTGGCAACCGCAGGCTTAATTCGCCTAGAAATGTTTGACCGCATTAAACAAAGAATTCCAGCAGAAACCAGCCTCCCAGCGGGCGGTCAAGGAGCAATGGGCATTGAATGCCGTTCCGATGACGTGCAAACCATTAATCTATTAGCGCCATTACAGCATGAAGAAACAGCCATTCGCGTAACCGCTGAACGAGCCGTAAATGAACGTCTTAATGGAGGTTGCCAAGCGCCTATCGCTTGTTTTGCCATCTTGGAAAATGACACATTATGGCTAAGAGGCTTGGTGGGTAGCCCAGATGGCAAAACCATGATTGAAGGTGAAATTCGTGGGCACAAAGACGATGCTAAATCACTAGGCGTTCAATTGGCCGATGATTTACTTGCTCGTGGTGCCGATGTCATCCTTGACGCAATATACCAATAAGCAAAAGGCAACATGCTGGTGCAAGACTGTCGTATCCTAATCACCCGACCGGAACCGGAAAATACGTTAAGCCGTGAGCGATTATCTACTCATGGCTGGACCCCTGTTCCTTTACCCATGCTAGAAATATCACCGATAAAAGACACAGATAAACAGGCTTTTATTCGTTCACAAGTGTTTGATATCGACACATATGATTACGTTATTTTTGTCAGTAAAAATGCCGCTCGATTAGCCTGTGAATGGCTCGATGAGTGCTGGCCTATGCTACCAGCCAATGTTCATTGGATAGGAATCGGTCAAGGTACGACACAAACCTTACTTGATAAAGACGTACCCGCCTTATCAAACCCAGGACACACCACAGAAGCCTTACTAGATTGGTTAAGACCCGCCAAAATGAGAGATCAAAAAATACTGATCATCCGTGGTGAAGGCGGCCGTCCAGAGTTGGGTAATAAATTAGAAGAACGAGGCGCAAAAGTCAGCTACCTTTCTCTCTATGAAAGAAAAAAACCACACTATTTGGCTCAAACTTTCTTCATGTTGCCCGATATCAATTTAATATGGGTCACCAGTGGAGAGAGTTTACTCAACCTCTCAGAGTACGCATCACTGTATAAACCTGAGTGGAAAGCTTTACCAATACTCACTCCGAGCATTAGAGTAAATCAACAAGCAAAAGAAATGGGATGGATAAATGCCTCTTGCGCAAATGGCGCTGACGATAACAGCTTGATCAAAGCCACAGAATTTCAAATAGGAAAACAGAATGACTGACAACAACAAGCAAGCGCAAGAACCAAACGAGGTGACGGAAACAACACCGGAAGCATCAAAAACGGCAAAGCCAACACAACCGAAAACAGAGCTTCCAAAGACAAAAGAAGCAAAGCCTGCATCATCACTCAATACATTCGCAGCACTGTCTCTTGGGCTTTCCGCTATCGCCATTGCGACAAGTGGCTGGCTTTACTTCCAGAGCACACAAAGTACGCTACACCAAGACATTCAACAACTTGCCGCCCAACAAATCATTTTAGATCAAAAGCTTAATGACAATACGCTTAACAAAACCCAGCTAACTCGATTAGTTCAACAAGTAAAAACAGCAGAACAAACTATCCTTCAGCAAAAAAATGAACTGACGGCTCAACAAACCCAACAAAGTGAAAAGCTATTATCCCTTGAGTCAAAGATTAATCGCCTTAACAACACCACGAAAGAAGATTGGAAGTTGGCTGAGGCGGAATACTTGATTCGCCTCGCCAATCAAAGGTTATTACTTGAATCCGACAGCAATGGGGCTATCACCTTACTTATCAATGCCGACGATATTCTCAATGAATTAGAAGATCCCATTGTCTTTACAACACGAAAATCGCTAGCGAAAGATATTCAAGCACTAAAATCCATCAATCCGTTTGATTTAGAAGGCGCCTACCTAAAACTAAACGCTTTATATGATAACGTCGCAAGCCTTCCTCAAAGAGAACCCTCTAAAGAGTGGCAAAAAAATACGACTGATAACACAACGATCCAGAAAGACTCAACAGGGAACAAAATAGCATCAACTCTAAACGATTTATGGAGCGCCATCCGCTCACTTGTAGTAATTAACTATAACCACAAACCAATCAAGGCATTACTCCCCCCTGCTGAATATCAAGAGCTTATAACTGGGATGCAGCTGCAACTAGAAGTTGCTCAAATCGCGCTAATTAAAGGCGAACCCATTATTTATCAAAAAGCCCTAGAACGAATAGCCAATGCGACTACTGAACATTTCGAAACCCAATCGAGCACCGTTATATCCTTCTTAGCGAGCCTTACAGCCTTACAACAGCTAAACCCATCGCCGAATTTACCTTTACCAAGAGAATCTTTAACCTCAATGAAGTTGCTCATGAAGGAATGGAATCATGGTGACACTAATACACCTAGCGCAACTAAAGACAATATTACAGAGCCAAAACAAGCTGAAGACGTAAATACTTCACTCCCTCAAACAGACATAGGAGATAAGGTATGAGAAAGCTCCTTTTCTTACTTGTCATTATGATGGCTGTCGGTGGTGTGCTAGGGCTATTAATGCGCCAAGACAGCGGCTATGTTTTAGTGGCTTATAATGGCGTCACAATTGAAACCAGCCTATGGGTTTTAATCGTCGCCATTATTATCGCCCTCTTTGTATTAAGCTGGATAAAACGCATTCTTATTATCGCTATAAGACCAGGTAATTCACTGGCTAAAGTTACGGGGAATCTAGCGCAAAAAAGAGCGTCTAGAAATACCATCAGAGGCATGCTCGAATTAGTCGGTGGCAATTGGAACAAAGCAGAAAAATTACTCACTAATAGTGCAGAAAGAGTTCCTTACCCATTAATCAATTACATAGGCGCGGCCTACGCAGCAAGCGAGCAAGATGAACAAGAACGTTCAAAATCCCTGCTACGCTTAGCACATAAATCGGCCCCTCAAGCAGAATTTGCAATAGGCTTCGCGCAAAGCCAGATACAAATAAAGCAAGAGCATTATGAAGGTGCACTTGCCTCACTTCTTCGTCTGCAAAAACTAAAACCAAAACACAAGCAAGTCTTAAAAATGCTGGTAACCGTTTATAAAAAGCTGAAAGATTGGGATGCCTTGTTAAAACTCACTCCGACCCTGAAAAAAGAAGGCATATTTGATGTCGACAATATGCTTGAGCTAGAACGTAATGCATTTTTAGCCCTGCTCGATAAAATCAAATTTCGCAGCAAACTTGGACAAAATAACAAAGAACTTGTCGGCGAGGTTGAAAGCTTATGGAACAAGTTAGATACGCTCTCTCAAGATGACAGAATGAGACAACTTTACGCCCAAACACTGATATATTTTGGTGATGATACGAAAGCAGAACGTTTCATTCAGAGTAGCTTAAATCAAAAATGGTCAGAAGACTTGGTGTATGAGTACGGCAATATTAAACAAGACAATACCAAAAAGCTTTTAACCAACTGTGAAAATTGGCTAAAAAAAGAACCATCAAGCGCCAATTTATATCTTGTCTGTGGCCGCTTAAGCCAGTCTATGATGCTTTGGGGGAAAGCTAAAGATTATTATGAACAAGCACTCTCTCTCGATTCCCATAACGAAGCCCTGGCAGAATTAAGTCGACTACTTAAAGCGATGGGAGACACTAAAGCTAGCCAAGACCTAATGATGATTAACCTTAGTTATGCCAGTAGCCAATTAAAACCATTACCACTACCTTAATATCAGACCTAAAAAAAACGCTGTTATTTACTAACAGCGTTTTTACCTGAACTTTGGAATGGATTTATTTAAAACGAATAACCAACTCGTGCATATTATTCGCAACATCTTGCAATGCTCGAATGCTATCACTTGATTGACCGGACTTTTCAGAACTTTGCACTGATAAATCAGAGATACGTACCACCTGACGATTAATGTCTTCTGACACTTGAGCTTGCTCCTCAACCGCTGCGGACATTTGCATCGCCATTTCCGAAATTTGAGACACACCCTGAACAATGCTACCGAAAGCACTCTCCATCTCCATGATTTTTTCTAAACCTTGTGAAGCATCTTGTTTACCTTGACTAGCAATGGCAACGGAATTTTGCGCACCACTTCGCAAGGTTTCAATAATATGATGAATGTCTTTAGTGGAATCTTGAGTTCTTTGTGCCAATTGACGTACTTCGTCTGCCACGACAGCAAAGCCTCGACCATGCTCTCCTGCTCGTGCCGCCTCAATGGCCGCATTCAAAGCGAGTAAATTGGTCTGCTCAGCAATTTGATCTATCATTTGCGCCACTTGCGCAATCTGCTCTGAGCGATCGGCCAATTCTTGTACAGTCGCACCGATGTTGTTGACAGTATCGCTTAATTGATGAATTGACTGACGTGTCTCTTCTACAATTTTCTGTCCACTTTCAGCCGACTTAGAAGAAGATTTTGCACTGTCTGCCGTCATTTGAACATGTTGAGCAACATCGTTAATGGTGGTTGTCATTTCCTGCATTGCCGCGGCAACATCTTGAGTCTCATGTTGCTGGCTTACCATACCTTTTGTTGTTTCCATGGTAAGGGCGAGACCTATTTTGGATTGCTCTGAAACCTTTAGCGACTCATCTTCGAAACGAGTTAACACCGCATCCATACGAGACAATAAACTCTTCACACCAACATCCAAAACAGCAATATCAATTGATTTATCAGAATAGGTAATCCCGGCCAAAGGATGTAAAAAAGAAGTCGACAACCTCTCTCTTAGCGTTGTTCTCATCGTGGAGTTATCGAACCACAACAGACCATTAAACAATACGCTGCCAGCAGCTAAAGCACCAACCCCATAAAGCATGTCAACACTAGCAGCCACACTGGCGGCAACAACACTAACGGCAGGAAGTAATATTTTCCATGACATAAAAGTACGCGAAAATACGTTTTGCCCTTTCGAAATTTTTCGATAGATTTTCTCGGCACGCTCGACATCCTGTCTTTTTGGCACGGTTCTTACAGATTCATAACCCACCACATTTCCGGCTTCCGTGACGGGTGTCACATAGGCATCTACCCAATAAAAATCGCCGTTTTTACAACGATTTTTCACTAACCCCATCCAAGCTTTACCTTGCTTTAAAGTTTCCCACATAACCTGAAAAGCTTCTTTTGGCATATCTGGGTGGCGCACGATATTATGAGGACTTCCTATCAATTCACTTTTATCAAAACCACTAATTTTTACAAATGCATCATTGCAATGAAGGATTGTTCCCTTTAAATCCGTTGTAGATATTAGCTTCTCATTCTCATCAAACGTTTTTTCTTGCTTTGTTATTGGCATGTTTTGACGCATAAAGCAGCTATCCTTTAGACATTAAGTAGAGATAGTAACTTTCTAGATATTAAGAAAGTTACTAAACAATTTGGAACTGTCTCACTGCGTAATTGATCTTAACTACATAACTGACCTAAACAGTGTATTAGAGATTACTTTAGTAAGGTTCTGTTTAACCAGCGAGTAAAAATAGGTAAGAAATATGTAGGTATTTGTAAAGCACCAGCCAAAGGTAAAAAAGCAGGCCCCAACAAAGCACCAGCAATACTATAAGTCAGCAATACATTGCGGTTTCCCGAAGTAATCGCGGCAGTCAGCGCAATCGCTTTACCTTTCTTATAATAAAAAACAAAGGAGAAGATAAAAAATAGAAAACAAAGTCCCGTCGCTATTAGAAAATAATTCAATGCCATTATTGAATCTTGATTAAATAACAACCGAAAACTGCCCACTAATCCAAAAGGAAAAGCAAACACCAATAAAATGGTATAAGGCGAGATTTTAATTAGAAATCGACTTAATATTTCTTCTGGAAAAAAGCGATGAGCTAAAAATGAAAACAACATTGGGCCAAATATAAAAATGACCAAACGCATTAAATAACTCCCCCAATCCAGCTCAACTTGTTTAGTTTGAAAAACAATCAGTGTAATAAAAATAGATATCGGCAAAACTAATGTCGTTGCAATAGTCATCGCCATAGCTTGTAAGCTATCGAAACCGAGTGCTCGAACTATGGCAGGTGTAGCAAACAATGACCCAGTTGCCGCTACAGCGACAGCGGCAAGTAAAAGGTCTGACTCAAATGATAACCA
Organism: Marinomonas sp. CT5; assembly: GCF_018336975.1. NCBI lineage: Bacteria > Pseudomonadati > Pseudomonadota > Gammaproteobacteria > Oceanospirillales > Oceanospirillaceae > Marinomonas > Marinomonas sp. CT5. The sequence continues at coordinate 3,554,658 of NZ_CP025572.1, forward strand.
CCAGCCAATAGCTCCCACCCCAGCCATAAAGACAAGCGAGTGCAAAACAGAATAAAACCATACCTCCTTGCTTCTTAATCGTTTAATTAATTCATGCTGCTTCATCCCCAATAAAGTCAGCGACATTAGAGCAAATAACACAATAGGCAAAAAAGGAAAAAAAGCGACCGAAACGGAAGGTAGTAAAAAGCCAAGCACAGCAAAAACAAACATGAAAGGAAGAGAATTTCGAACAAGGAACAACAACATGGGAAAAACACCTTAATAGGCGGCCCATTCATAAAACAACTGTCAATTAACTAATTATTTTTTAGAGCCGCAATAAATTTTATTATTTTCAGGCAATTCAGCAAGCTCCACCACCCAATCAGCACGAGCCTTATCAAAAGCCGCTCGAAGTGCTTTTAACTCTCTGCTAGGTGCAATAGAAACTTCTTTTTCATCATTGTCCTGGCGAGAGGAAGGAAATGGTATCAGATTATTCTTCATAAATTATCTCTATCAAAGCATTGTCTGGATATTTATCGACACTCTATGGATAATCTTTAAGAAACGCAACGATCGAGCAGATGGAACCCTTATGAAGTTTTTAATATCACCGGCAAAAACACTCGACTTAACCTCTACTCCTAGTATTGATAGGTTCAGCCAACCTGAACTATTAAACGAATCTAAAGAGCTTATCGACACAATACAACCCTATTCACCAGCGGATATCGCCTCTCTAATGAAGCTGAGCGATAAACTAGCAACACTTAATGTCTCACGCTACCAAGAGTGGCAAAAAGAACACACACAAGCTAACAGCCGCCCAGCAGTTTATACCTTCATGGGCGATGTATACACAGGGTTAGATGCTTATTCGTTAAGTGAAAGCGATATGATGTACGCTCAAAAATCTTTACGTATTCTAAGCGGCTTGTACGGAATATTAAAACCGTTGGACTTAATGCAAGCCTATCGCCTCGAAATGGGTACCAGCCTTAAGAACGATAGAGGAACAAACCTGTATCAGTTTTGGGGAGACATCATAGTTAACAAGATTAACGAATCTCTTGAGGAAGGGGAATTACTGGTCAATTTAGCGTCTAACGAATATTTCAAAGCCGTTAACAAGAAAAAACTAACCTCACCATTAATCACACCAAATTTCCTTGACGAGAAAAATGGCCAATTCAAAGTCATCAGTTTTTATGCCAAAAAAGCACGTGGCTTGATGGCGCGATATCTCATTGAAAATCGCTGCGAAACACTAGAAGAACTTAAGTCCTTTAATCTTGCGGGTTATCGCTATGATCCAACCCAGTCTAAGGAAGACAGCCCTGTGTTTATCCGCCCGGAAAGCGCACAACCAAGTAAGTAATACAACGCTAGAAGGCGCCTCGGGCGCTTTCTAACTTATTGGTTTTTCCTCCCTATGGTCACCCGATCATTACCACCTAAGTCCTGAAAACTTTCAACAGCAACAAATCCTGATGCAGTCAAACATTGTCGAACGGCTGCCGCCTGATCATAGCCATGTTCAAACATCAGATAGGCATTGTGGCGCATATACTTAGGGGCCATTCGAGCTATGTGCTCGATATCCGCCATACCGTGATTTTCGGCCACCAAGGCACTTTTGGGTTCAAAACGAACATCCCCTTGAGACAAATGTTTATCCTCAGGATCAATATAGGGTGGGTTCGAGACGATTAAATCAAATAACTCATCCGCTTCTAGAGCCTCAAACCAGCTACTCTGCTGAAAAGTCACATTATTAATCTGATTACGTTTTGCATTACGACGAGCCAAAACCACAGCGTCTTTCACCAAGTCGACACCCACCACATGGGCGCTAGGTAACTCAGCCGCCAATGACAAGGCGATTGCCCCCGTCCCAGTACCAAGATCCAAAATACGATGTGTCTCACAGACACCCAGCTGTGATAAAGCCACTTCCACCAGCCTTTCTGTATCTGCACGGGGAATCAAAGTACACGGCGCCACTTCTAAGTCCAAGCTCCAAAAAGCCTGTTGCCCAAGCAAATAAGCTACGGGCTCCCCTCTCTCTCTGCGAGCCAACAAACGATCAAACTGCGCTCTATCTGTCTCGCATACGTCTTTATCTGGCCAAGTGTAAAAATAAGCCGTAGATACATTGAGAACGTGAGCCAGTAGAAGCTGGGCATCCAGCTGCGCTGTGTCCGACATAGAAGAAAGGCGCTGAGAAGCGCCTTTCAGTAGTTCATCAATTTGCATAGATGATAATTACCTCAAAGATTAATTATCGCCACTCAGCGCAGCAAGCTGCTCTGCTTGGAATTCATTGACTAGAGGATTGATCAACACATCCAAATCACCCGCGACAATTTCATCTAATTTGTACAAAGTTAAATTGATACGGTGATCAGTCACACGGCCTTGTGGGTAATTGTAAGTACGGATACGCTCTGAGCGATCACCACTACCAACCAAAGACTTACGCGTTTCAGATTGTTCGCTAGCGGCTTTTTCTTGCTCAGCCGCTTGTAAGCGTGAAGCAAGTAATGACATAGCTTTAGCACGGTTTTTATGCTGAGAACGTTCTTCCTGACATTCCACCACTACACCGGTTGGAATGTGTGTTAAACGAATAGCCGAATCGGTTTTGTTTACGTGCTGACCACCAGCGCCAGAGGCCCGGAAAGTATCAATTCGTAAATCGGCTTTATTAATTATGATATCGTCAACTTCATCCATTTCAGGCATCACGGCCACAGTACACGCCGATGTATGAATTCGCCCCTGAGACTCTGTAGCAGGAACACGTTGGACTCGATGCGCTCCTGATTCAAATTTCAGTTTAGAATACGCACCATCACCAACGATACGAGCGATAACCTCTTTATAGCCACCATGCTCGCCATCACTTGCACTAATGATTTCAACTTTCCAGCGCTGCGTTTCTGCATAACGCGAATACATACGAAATAAATCACCGGAAAATATAGACGCTTCATCTCCGCCTGTTCCGGCACGCACTTCTAAAAATACGTTTTTAGAATCATTCGGATCTTTAGGCAAAAGAAGCTTTTGCAGTACTAACTGCAACTCCTCTTTTTGTGCTTGGCCTGATTTATACTCTTCAACGCCCATTTCTTTAATATCTGGGTCTGAATCTGTCATCATCAGCTCAGCTTCAGCGATGTTTTCATCAATTTGCTGAAATTCATTAAAACATTTAACAACCGGCTCAAGCTCGGCGTATTCTTTCGAATAGGCGCGGAATAAATCCTGATCCATGATCACTTCAGCCACACCCAATAGAGCAGCTAACTCGTCATAACGGTCAGATAAACTTTCTAACTTTAACTTTATGGATTCTTTCATTTTTTAATTATCTTTTTCTTCGTAAATGCCCAATACGTTTGAGGCAATGATTAATGCGTCTTGATCAGCGCCAGCCCCAGCGTCACGTAAATAACGGGTGGGAGAGTGAATGAGCTTATTCATTAAACTATGAGCAAGTTTGTTAACCACTTGCTCTGGAGACTGCCCCATTTCAAGCCCTTTAAGTGCTTTTTCCAGTTCAGTATTTTTTATCGTTTCAGCGGATTTTCTAAAAGTTACTATCAGATCCGACACTTTCCTAGACTCAACGACTCGCCGATAGGAATCAATGCCTTCCTCAATCATCTGCTCGGCCGCTTTCGCTGCATCTTGCCTTGCCCGAACGTTTTCTTCAATCACTGAGTGAAGATCGTCAACGGTATAAAGGTAAGCATCGTTCACATCTTCCACTTCTGGCTCAATATCCCGAGGCACAGCAATATCAATTAGCAACATGGGAGAATGGCGGCGTTGCGACGTCGCTCGCTCAACCATGCCTTTACCAATAATCGGCAATTGGCTAGCGGTAGATGAAATCACAATATCGGCTTGCGATAAGTAATCGCCAATGTCGCCCAACATAATGGCTTCAGCATTTAACTCATCGGCCAGAATTTGTGCTCGTGCTAACGTTCTATTAGCAACAATTATTCGTTTCACCCCCTGCTCTTTCAGGTGTCTTGCCACTAACTCAATGGTTTGCCCAGCCCCAATTAACAACGCGGTACTTTTACGAATATCAGCAAAAATCCTCTGCGCTAAACTAACCGCAGCAAAAGCAATTGAAACAGGATTTTCACCGATAGCGGTGTCGGTACGTACTCGCTTGGCAACTGAGAAAGTACGCTGAAATAAAGATTCTAACTCCGGGCCAATGCAAGAGCCTTCCTGCGATACGGCATAAGCAGACTTGACCTGTCCAAGAATTTGCGGCTCACCCAAAATCAGAGAGTCTAGACCGGATGCCACGCGCATAATATGACGAACACTGTCATCGTCGGCATGCATATAACAATACTGCTGCAACTCTTGCAAATCGATACCATGATAGTCACCTAACCAAGCTATGACCTTATCTACATTACTAAGATCTTCCACAGAACAATAAAGCTCCGTGCGATTGCAGGTAGACACAATAACAGCCTCATTCGCTTTTTTCTCAGAAAGCAAGGAGGACAAGGCGTCTATCATTTTCTCTGGCGCAAAAGCAACACGCTCACGTATCGAAACTGGCGCTGTTTTATGATTTACACCTACAGTAATTAGCGGCATTCAGGACTCTTCTCAAAGATCGAGATTTAAGGTAATGACAGGAGCAGTGACTGCCCTAACATGACTCTTTACATAAAGGAGACACATTATACGAGAAATTCGCTTTTTTTCGCACCCCAAATGATCAATAAAAGTAATAGGATTAATTTATAGTTATGACTGACATAAAGAGCTGCTAGCGATACCATAAGAGCTATATGAATTTTACATCGAGAAATTATATGCCTGTTGTTTTAGGCGCGTTATTCAAAACAAGTACACGGAGATACCATTTCAATGGTGTTTTTGTTCTTATTATATTTCTGTGCTTACCCTTTATAAATGGCTGCGCTCGCGATGAGACACAGCCAAATGTCAATGCCCCTCATATAAGCAAAGAAGCACCACCGGCTGATATATTATCCAGTAACACAGACATAGAAGCCCTACTCAACGCTGAGTTCATTCTACAAAGAGAAGGGCCAAATAAAGCATTCACTCCCTTTTATGAACTTGCAAGCGAATCTGGCGACATAAAACTAATAGAGCGACTAACACATATTGCTGTCGTTTCTCAAAACCCTATTTTCATCGAAAGAAGTACAAATTTGTGGCTTTCCTCCGACCCGACATCAGAAACAGCCTATTCATTAAAATTACAAGTCCTTCTCAAAGATAACCGAACTGAAGAAGTAACCACTCTGCTTACTAATGCCACTCGACATAAAGTATCACTACGATTTCTTCCGCTTTACCTAGAAGACCACGTGCGTGACGCAGAGCAAATCAACAGCCTAGATAAGGCCATCGCGGCATTACCGGCTGAATCACAAAAAAATCAGTTTGTGCAATTAAGCAAAGCACACCTTCTATTACTTGCAGGAAAATACCAGCAAGCGATCAACACAGCCGAACAACTATTAGCACAGGACAATAGCGAAAAAACTGAAACGCTCTATTTGATTTTAGCCTTTAGTCAAAAAAATCATGGGGACTTAAATAATGCTATTAGAACCCTACAATCGGCGGCTATTAAATTCCCTAATAACACTAGAATACTAACTCCTCTTGTTGATTTTTTGGTTGAAAACAAACAATCAAAATCGGCTAGTGACCTTTTTCAAACTACGCATTTAGAAACGCCAGAAAAGCTACAAGTCGGTATAAACCTAATGCGGGCTTTGATTGAACATGAGGAACCAAAGTTAGCATTATCCGTTGCAGATAGCCTTCCCAAAGATCAGCTCGGACTATCTAACCAAATTAATTATTTAACAGCTATAGCTCTTGCAAAACAGAACAAAATGACACAGGCCATTGGTCTAATGAAAAGCGTTGATGGGGCCTTGCAAATTAATGCCATTAACCAAGTTGCTCTATGGCTTTATGAGGATGGCAAAGAAAGTGATATCAACAATATGGTTTTGCAATATTCTCAACGTGAAAATATACCTGAACAAGTAGACAACATCAGCCGCCTTCACGAAGAAAAAGGACGTATTGATTTATCATATGATTTAATAAATCATGCTCTTATTTCTCACCCTAATTCAGATACGCTTCGCTATCGAAAAGCTCTTACCGCGGAGCAACTAGGAGACTGGGACGTCACCGAGACGGAATTAAAATACCTGTTAGAGAAGGATCCTGAAAATCCACAATACCTTAATGCCTTAGGCTACACTTTGTTAGTTCGAACCACTCGTATCAATGAAGCCATGGGCTATATAGAATCAGCTTATGAAAAAGCCAGTAGCGACCCTGCAATTATAGACAGCCTCGGCTGGGGATTTTTTCTAAAAGGCGAATTTGAGCAATCTTCTTATTATTTAAAAAAGGCTTGGTCTCTTTTACCTGACGCTGAAATTGCTGCCCATTACGGAGAATCTCTCTGGAAGCAGCGTCATTACAATGAGGCTATTGAAATATGGAAAACGGCATTAAAAACGTCCCCCAGAAATCACCTACTACTTGATACTATTCAAAGACTGTCGCCGTCGTTACTCGAAGAACAAAAACAGGACAACTCACCATGACTTATCGCACTCTTTACATTCTTGCTTTTACAGCGCTCATTAGTGCCTGCAGCTCAAGACCGACAGGACCCACAACACCGCCCCCGGAGAGCGTTGATGCAATTACAAAATGGGAAACCTCTGGCAGAGTGGGTATACGAACTAAAAATGATGCCATTTCTGGCAACTTTAATTGGCAAAAAGACCCAACCACTTTTGCGTTAAATATTGTGGGCCCTTTTGGCCAAGGGGCGACCAACCTCAACCAGTCGGCTAATGGGACAGTGACATTATCTTATGAAGATAAAGTCATTACAGGCAACGACCCAGCGTCTTTGTTACAGCAAGAGTTAGGTTGGGAGTTTCCAGTAAATCAAGTCACCTATTGGATCAGAGGACTCGCCGCTCCGACTTCAATGGCAAAAGTAACCAAAGATCCAAAAAACCAACTTCCTGAAAAAATAGAACAAGATGGCTGGACGATTAGCTACCGTAATTTCACCAAAGTAGATGGTTTATCACTACCACAAAAGATGCAGGTATCTAACCCTCCATTTAGGGTCAATCTCATTATTAATCAATGGACAATTCAGTAAGCAACATGCAACTACCTTCTCCAGCAAAATTAAATTTATTTTTACACATTACAGGACAACGTGAAGACGGCTATCACGAGCTGCAAACTTTGTTTCAGTTTATTGATTTATGCGACACACTGGACTTCACAGTGACTCACGATAATCGGGTCACCATTTCACCGGTTATTGAACAGTTACCTACTGAAGACAACCTCATTTATAAAGCGGCAAACCTACTAACGCCTTTCAAAAAAAATCCGGCTCTAGGTGTTGATATTGTTCTCACAAAACAATTACCTATGGGTGGTGGTATTGGTGGCGGTAGCTCCAATGCAGCCACTACACTATTGGCTTTAAACGTACTTTGGGAGTGTCACCTTTCATTAGAAAAGCTTGCCGACTTGGGGGTAAAATTAGGTGCCGATATTCCTGTTTTTGTCATGGGGTTTGCCGCCTTTGCGGAAGGGGTTGGAGAGAAGCTGCAAAAAGTCGAGTTAGACACCCCCTATTTTTTGCTTATCAAGCCCAATTGCCATGTCTCAACTGGTCAAATTTTTACCGATAAATATTTGACAAGAGACACCCCTCCCCTCAGAATATCGCACGCCTTGAAGCTGGGTGGCCATAATGATTGCTTAGAAGTGGTGAGAAAGCACAATCCTGAGGTAAATGAAGCGTATTTATGGTTGAAAAATCATGGGGATGCAAAGCTTACAGGAACTGGCGCTTGTCTATTTTTAGCCTTCGATAATTTGCATGACGCTGAGCGAGTAAGATCGTCTACACCGACAAAATGGCAAAGTTGGGTTTGCCGCGGCTGTAACACTTCTCCAACACATGCTGCGCTGAACCAGTGGATTGAGCAAAATAGAGGTTAGTGCCCCAAAAGCATTTGCACTATCTCAGCCAGTCTATTTTCATTGCTACAAAATACAAAGGGTATACACAGTGTCCAAGTTGATGGTTTTTACCGGTAATGCAAACCCTGAACTCGCTCGCAGGGTGGTTCGCCGCCTAGGGCTACCTATCGGAAACGCAACCGTTGGTAAGTTCAGTGATGGAGAGATTACGGTCGAGATCAATGAAAACGTACGTGGTAAAGACGTTTTCATTATCCAATCTACATGCGCACCTAGTAACGACAACTTGATGGAACTTATTGTCATGGCCGATGCATTACGCCGTGCTTCTGCCACTCGAGTCACCGCTGTTATCCCATACTTTGGATACGCCCGCCAAGATCGCCGAGTGCGTTCTGCTCGTGTTCCAATTACAGCAAAAGTGGTTGCTGATATGATTTCCGCAGTAGGTATTAACCGTGTGCTAACTGTTGACCTTCATGCAGACCAAATCCAAGGCTTCTTTGATATACCGGTTGATAACGTATACGCAACGCCTTTACTGCTTGACGATTTACAACGCCAAGGTCACGAGAACATTGCCGTAGTTTCTCCAGATGTTGGTGGTGTTGTTCGAGCTCGTGCTTTTGCGAAATTACTCGATGATGCGGACTTAGCCATCATCGATAAACGCCGCCCACGTGCTAATGAAGCACAAATCATGCATTTGATTGGCGATGTCGAAGGCAAAACATGTGTTTTAGTCGATGACATGTGTGATACCGGCGGTACGCTTTGCGCTGCAGCAAAAGCGCTAAAAGAACACGGCGCAGCAAAAGTATTAGCTTACTGCACGCACCCAGTTCTATCTGGCAAAGCGATCGAAAATATTAAAAATTCCGTGCTTGATGAGTTGGTCGTGACTGATACCATCCCATTGACACAAGAGGCGCTTAACTGCCCTCAAATACGCCAATTGTCGATGTCCGACATTATGGCTGAGACTGTTCGTCGTGTATGCAACGAAGAGTCTATCAGTGCCATGTTTGGGGCCTAAGCCAAACATTTACGCTCGGAACGGGTCGCAGTTCTGGGCACAAACTTATTAATTATTAGGAAAATATCATGTCATTATCTATTAATGCCGTTGCACGTACTCAAGAAGGTAAAGGTGCGAGCCGCCGCCTTCGTAACGAAGGCCTAGTGCCTGCTGTTATCTATGGTGGTGAAGCTGCTCCTGCATCTATTGCTTTCAAAGACAACGAACTACTTAAAGCCGTTGGAACTCCAGGCTTCTTAACTGGTCTAGTTGAAGTATCTGTTGACGGCAAAGCAGAACAAGTTCTTGTTAAAGCATTACAACGCCACCCAGCTACTGGTGATGTTATGCACATGGACCTTCAGCGTGTTCAAGCAGACAAAAAAATCACAACGCGTGTTCCTTTAAACTTCATTAACGCTGCACAAAGTGAAGGTGTTAAGAGCCAAGGTGGTCGTTTGACTGTCGAGTCTAAATTAGCTGAAGTTCGCTGCTTACCAGCAAACCTTCCTGAAGTATTGACAGTAGACGTTATCAAGGGTCAACTTGATCAAATCTTCCACTTGTCAGATGTTGCTCTTCCTGAAGGCGTAGAATTGGTTTCTTTGTTGAAAGGCGAAGATCACGACCAACCTATCGCTCGTATCGGTAAGTCTAAACGTTAAGATTATTGAAGGCAGTATTGTGGCAGGTTTCAAATTATTAGTCGGCTTGGGCAACCCAGGCAACGAATACGAGAATACTCGCCACAATGCAGGCGCTCAATGGATTGAGGCATTGGCTCGTCAGAGCCAATGCTCTCTTCGTTTAGAAAAAAAGTTTTTCGGCCAATTTGGTAAAGTTTATATAGCTGGTGAAGAGTGCTATCTACTTATTCCCACCACCTATATGAATTTAAGTGGCAAAGCGGTTCAAGCCGTGTGTCAGTTTTATAAAATCCCTCCAGAAGAAATCCTTGTGGTTCACGATGAATTAGATATCCCACCAGGTACCGTCAAATTAAAACAAGGCGGTGGGCATGGTGGTCACAACGGATTAAAAGACATTATTTCCAAGCTGGCGAACAACAGAGAATTTGGTCGTCTCAGAATAGGTATTGGACACCCTGGTCATGCAAGCCAAGTGGCCAATTACGTTCTGAAAAAAGCATCGCCAGACGACTATACAAAGATAGAACAAACAATCGACGAATCATTGCGCTATGTAGATGATATTGTGCGCGGCAACCTAAATGCTGTGATGAATCAACTACACAGCTTCAAAGCATAACCACTTAACTACTAGGAATCTCACTATGGGTTTTAATTGCGGCATCGTTGGGTTACCTAACGTTGGTAAATCTACTCTATTCAATGCATTAACCAAAGCCGGCATTGGCGCAGAAAACTTTCCATTCTGCACTATTGAGCCAAATGCTGGCGTTGTTGCCATGCCAGACCCACGTCTGGATGCCCTAGCTGAAATAGTGAAACCTGAGCGTGTTCTTGCGACGACAATGGAATTTGTTGATATTGCAGGTTTGGTAGAGGGTGCATCAAAAGGTGAAGGTCTTGGTAACAAATTTTTAGCTAATATTCGCGAAACCGATGCGATTGCTCACGTCGTGCGATGCTTTGAAGACGAAAACGTTATCCACGTTTCTAACCACGTCAATCCAAAGCTAGACATTGAAGTGATCAACCTAGAACTGATCTTTGCGGATATCGAGTCCATCGACAAACAAATTTTCCGTACAGCGAAAAACGCCAAAAGTGGCAATAAAGACGCCATCGCTCACAAAGCGTTTCTAGAAAGCATCAAAGCTCACCTAGAAGATGGACTACCCGTACGCTCTATGACAATGACAGACGAGCAGAAAAAAGAAGTCCGCTCTTTACACCTTCTAACGACAAAACCAACCATGTACATCGCTAACGTCGCCGAAGATGGCTTCGAAAACAATCCGTACTTAGACCAAGTTAAAGAAATCGCGGAAGCTGAAGGTGCAATGGTGGTTCCTATCTGCAATCAGCTTGAAGCCGAAATTTCTGAACTAGACACTGAAGAGATGCAAGAATTTCTAGACGAAATGGGGATGGAGGAACCAGGACTGGATCGAGTCATCCGTGCAGGATATGAACTCCTAGGCCTTCAGACCTACTTTACAGCAGGTGTAAAAGAAGTTCGAGCATGGACGGTCAAACAAGGCGCAACCGGCCCACAGGCCGCTGGTGTGATCCATACGGACTTTGAAAAAGGTTTCATTCGTGCTGAGGTTATCAGTTATGACGATTTCATCCAATATAAAGGTGAGAGCGGGGCTAAAGAAGCGGGCAAATGGCGCCTTGAAGGTAAAGATTACATCGTAAAAGACGGCGATGTGATGCATTTCCGTTTTAATGTTTAATAGATAATAAAACATTTTAAGAAAAACACTTGACCCATTAACAGGTTATATGAATAATATCGCGCCACAGAGGCAGTAGATCGATTTGCATAAACTGTTTTTGTATTAGTCTGTTGGGGTATAGCCAAGCGGTAAGGCAACGGGTTTTGATCCCGTCATGCGTAGGTTCGAATCCTGCTACCCCAGCCATACAGACGAACGGCTATGTAGCTCAGTTGGTTAGAGCACATCACTCATAATGATGGGGTCACTAGTTCGAATCTAGTCATAGCCACCACAATTCGATATTGGGGTATAGCCAAGCGGTAAGGCAACGGGTTTTGATCCCGTCATGCGTTGGTTCGAATCCAGCTACCCCAGCCATCGATGAATATGTCAGTAAATACAGTTAAGGCTATGTAGCTCAGTTGGTTAGAGCACATCACTCATAATGATGGGGTCACTAGTTCGAATCTAGTCATAGCCACCACAATTTGATATTGGGGTATAGCCAAGCGGTAAGGCAACGGGTTTTGATCCCGTCATGCGTTGGTTCGAATCCAGCTACCCCAGCCAAATTATATTGTAAATATTCATCACCACCCTCCATGAATTCTCCTTATTTCATTGGTTTTTAACTCTCTTCGACCTATAATGAGCAAAATCTGTCTTATTTGATATACGGGTATTCATTATGAAATCAGCACTTTTACTATCTACTGCCTTATTAGCCAGTGCCGCTCACGCAGATGTACTGGGATTAACCGCTGAAGCTGGATCTTATGCTTCAAACAGTGGCAATAGTGATTTAAACTCTTATTTTGGTGTTGCAATTGAACACCCAATCCCTTTGATTCCAAATTTTCGTTTGCAACATCAGTCAATGGAAAGTTCAAGCAACATCGACCTTTCTTTTAACGATTACACCCTCTACTACGAATTATTAGATGGACTCACCTTAGTAAACTTAGATGTAGGTGCAACATTTAGAAAAATTGATAATAACACCAGCATAGATGACACCTATCCATTATTATATGTGTCCGCTTTTTTAGATATTCCAGGTACCGCGTTATCCGTTGGCGGAGAAGTTAAGTCTGGCGGCGGTAGTGATGCAGACATTACCGACACAACTTTTAAAGTAAAATTCCAGCCACTTATATTTGCAGGGCTGGAACTTGGATACAGAACAGTAAACGAAGACTTTAAATCAAAAGGCAAAACTGAACCCAAAGGCGTATTCCTTGGAGCCTTTGTAGATTTCTAAACATGACTACCTATAAAAAAGTCCGCTGAGCAAATGGCTCAGCGGACTTTCTTGATTTCTTCATTGATTCAACGTTTGTTAACTTGCTTTTGAAAAACCAATAATCCCATCAGACACATCTGCCATAATATTATCTCCATTCACAAAATTTCCCGCGAGCAATTCATTGGCTAATGGATTTTCTATCCATTTCTGAATAGCTCGTTTCAATGGACGCGCCCCGTAAATTGGATCATACCCAACCTCAGCTAACTGATTGGCGGCTGCATCTGTTAAGGTCAACGTCATCCCCATCTCTGCCAACCTATCATTTAAATGCGCTAACTGAATGGTTGCAATGCCTTTTATCTGAGATCTCATCAATGGATGAAACACTACTGTTTCATCGATACGATTAATAAACTCAGGACGGAAATGTGTTCCTACAACCTCCATGACTTTCGATTTAATTTCTTCATATTGATCAGCTGACTGATACTCTTGAATCAGATCCGACCCTAAGTTTGAAGTCATTACAATCACTGTATTTCTAAAATCTACAGTACGGCCTTGTCCATCCGTCAATCGCCCATCATCTAATACTTGCAGAAGAATATTGAACACATCAGGGTGCGCTTTTTCCACTTCGTCCAGTAGAAGAACGGAATAAGGCCGACGCCTTACCGCCTCTGTTAAATACCCACCCTCTTCATAACCGACATAACCCGGAGGCGCACCAATCAATCTAGCGACAGAATGCTTCTCCATAAATTCAGACATATCAACCCGCACCATAGCCTGTTCAGTATCAAACAAGAAGCGAGCCAAGGATTTACACAACTCCGTCTTACCAACGCCTGTAGGGCCCAAGAAAAGGAAAGAGCCATTTGGTCTATTTGGATCCGCCAAACCTGAACGAGAGCGACGAACAGCACTGGAGACCGCTAGAATAGCTTCATCCTGCCCCATTACCGATTCATGCAATGCGTCTTCCATACGCAATAACTTATCACGCTCACCTTCAAGCATCTTATCAACTGGAATCCCTGTCCAACGGGAAACAACCGTTGCAATTTCTTCTTCAGTAACACGCCTCTTCAGCAATCGGGTCTCAGTGGTCTCTTCAGCATTACTGGCTTTCTCTATCTCTGCCTCTAACATCGGAATTACGCCATATTGAAGCTCGGACATCTTCGCTAAATTACCACCACGACGAGCTTCTTCCATTTCATGACGCACTGTCTCAAGCTCTTCTTTTAGCTTTTGAGCCCCTTGAACAGCGGCTTTTTCCGCATTCCAAATTTCGTCTAAATCTGAGAACTGCTTTTGCAAGTTATCAATTTCGACATCCAACTCAGATAAACGCAGTTTCGAAGCCTTATCTTTTTCTTTCTTAAGCGCCTCTTTTTCAATCTTTAACTGAATCAAGCGACGCTCCAAACGATCCATATCTTCTGGTTTGGAATCCATCTCCATACGGATACGACTACCCGCCTCATCAATCAAATCAATCGCTTTGTCAGGTAACTGACGATCGGTTATATAACGCTGAGACAGTTTCGCAGCCGCAATAATGGCTGAATCCGTAATATCAACGCCATGATGAACTTCATAACGCTCTTTTAATCCGCGCAAAATAGCAATCGAATCCAACACACTTGGCTCTTCAACTAATACTTTCTGGAATCGTCTTTCTAAAGCAGCGTCTTTTTCAATGAACTGACGATATTCATCTAGTGTCGTTGCACCGACGCAATGCAACTCTCCCCGAGCAAGAGCCGGTTTAAGCATATTCCCAGCATCCATGGAGCCTTCAGATTTACCCGCCCCCACCATGGTATGGATTTCGTCAATAAATAAAATGACTTGACCTTCCTGCTTCGCTAACTCATTCAACAGGGCTTTTAGGCGCTCTTCAAACTCCCCTCGATATTTTGCACCAGCGATTAGTGCAGCCATATCAAGCGATAAAACTCGCTTATTTTTCAACCCCTCAGGGACTTCGCCATTAATAATTCGCTGCGCTAGCCCTTCAACAATGGCGGTTTTACCCACACCAGGCTCACCAATTAATACTGGATTATTTTTACGGCGACGCTGTAAGACTTGTATCGTCCGGCGAATCTCATCGTCTCGACCAATAACAGGATCTAGCCTCCCCTCTGCTGCACGCTCCGTTAAATCCACGGTATATTTATCTAATGCTTGGCGATTTTCCTCAGCATCGGGGTCGTCCACAGATTCACCACCTCTAATGCTATCGATTACAGCCGCAATATCGGCTTTAGTTACGCCGCTTTCTCTTAGGCTCTTAGCAAGATCGTCTTTTCCATCAAACATTGCCATCAAGACAAGTTCAGATGAAATATATTGATCTTTTCGCTTTTGTGCTTCTTTGTCTGCAAGGTTCAGTAAGCGTCCCAATTCTGGCGACATTTGCACGTTACCATCATGATTGTTCACCTTAGGAAGGCGAGACAACAACTCATTCAAGCTTTCACGGAACTTGGCAACAGGTATTCCAGCTTGCTGTAGAATGGGACGGGTACTTCCACCTTGTTGATCCAACAAAGCCATTAACAAATGAAGTGGTTCAATATAAGAATGGTCTTGCCCAAGCGCGATGGATTGAGCATCGGAAAGCGCTAATTGTAACTTACTAGTTAAACGGTCTATACGCATGATATGACACCTTTTGTAGTATAAAGAGATACCGCACTAAGCCTTATTTTCTACTTGGTGCAGAAATCTCATAAGATGGATTTTTTCAGTTAAAAGCTTAATAGCTCCTAAAAATGACTTTTCAAGATCTCTAGTGTCATTTTTTTGACACCCATCAATAAAAACAAAATTATTTAACCATCAAGCCAAATAACAGAGGCCATACGTCCAGTCTTTCCATCCCGTCGATAGGAATAAAAGCGTTCTTTCTCAGTAAACGTACAACAGTCGCCACCATAAACTTGAGTAACACCAGCAGCAACTAAACGCTGTTCTGCCAATAAATACAGGTTTCCTAACCACTTTTCTAACTCGACCGACGGAGTAAATGCCAATCTAGCTTCTTGTCTCACCGACATAAAGGCTTCTCTAACTTCACCTCCCACCTCAAATGCAGTTGGCCCAATTGCAGGCCCTAACCAAACCATCACTTGGCTAACGTCATCAAACTGATTCAAAGTCGATTCTAAAACACCAGCACAAAGTCCTCGCCAACCCGCATGAGCAACTGCAACTTGCGTCCCCAGCTGGTTACAGAAGAATACAGGCAAACAGTCTGCAGTCAGCACAGCACAAACTTGCTTAACCGAACTGGAAAATGCCGCATCGGCGCTATTTGGTAAAACATCACAAGGTAAAGTCACTACATCGGTCTCATGCACTTGATTTAACCAAGTAACAGAGTTTGGCATATCAATATAGGAAGAAAATAACTGTCGATTCTGCCTCACAGCAGCGGGGTCATCTTGTACATGATCACCCAAATTAAGCCCATCAAATGGTGCATTACTAACACCACCTATGCGGGTTGAAACATACGCTCGAACAGAAGTAGGGGCTGGCCAGGTTGGGCAAATATAGGATGAGGAATCAGAAGACATGACATGCTCCGAAAATAAAAATGAAAAAGGCAGCCATAAGGCTGCCTTGGTAACACAAAAAGATTAGAAATAGTCTGAGTCGTTACTGCCAGACTGCACCATATCTCTTTTGAGAGCATCCAGCAGTTTTTTCATATCGTCTGGCAAGTCAATCTCCCACTCCATCCATTCACCGGTAACGGGATGTGCCAATTCTAACTTTTTGGCATGCAGGGCCTGTCGACGGAAATGACGCAATTCATCTTGCAATTCAGAAGAACAAGCCTTTGGCATCTTCAAACGACCGCCATATTGCGGGTCACCAACCAATGGATATTGAATAAACGCCATATGCACACGAATCTGATGGGTACGGCCAGTTTCAAGCTTTAAGCGAATATGGGTGTGATTTTTAAAACGCTCGACTAAGCGGTAATGTGTTACGGCATCTTTACCATTAACAGGCTCTACCGCTTGTTTTTGACGGTTATGAGGGTGACGGCCAATCGGCTCATCGACTACGCCACCACCGGTCATTACACCAATAGAAATCGCTTCGTATTCTCGTCCCATGCTACGTTCTTGCAGCTGAGTCACGAGATCCGTTTGTGCAGCCAGTGTTTTAGCAACCACCATCAATCCTGTAGTCTCTTTATCCAGACGATGTACAATGCCTGCTCGTGGAATATGAGCAGTTTGTGGAGCATGATGAAGAATCGCATTCATCAAGGTTCCATCCCGATTACCAACCGCAGGATGCACCACTAAGCCCGCAGGCTTATTTATAATAATAATATCGTCATCTTCATAAACGATATCCAGTTCCATTTCTTGAGCTTCATGATCTTCTTGGTCTTCAATCATAATATCCAGTGTGATTTTTTCGCCACCAAATAACTTTTCTTTAGATTTAGTAACCTTACCATCTACAACCAAGACACCTTCTTTAATCCAGCTTTGTATCCTTGAACGAGAATAATCGCTAAACAGCTCTGTTGCGATCTGATCAAATCGATTACCACCCAAATCGAAAGGAACTTGGGCTTCTTTTACTATGCGCTCTGCCATACAATGTACTTTAATCTGTTGTTTTCAACTTAATAAATTTATCATTAGGCTGAAAGTAAAAAAACGTGTAGCGCCTTGCTCTTCATCATCTTTCGCAATTTAACGCTACAAAATGCCGATTGAGGCTTATCTACTACCATATCAAGGTTTTGATTATACATGGGATTTCATCACTCGTTGCTCCGATTCTCTGGAATTATAAGTTTTTCTTTATTAATTGCCGCTTGCTCAAGCACAAAAGTGCAGGAACCAGACCTTCCCGAACGTGTTTATTACGACAAAGCACAACAAGCGCTAGAAGAGAACCTTCCTTCGACAGCCATTAAACACCTCAAAGATCTAGACTCTCGCTACCCGTTTGGTGAATATAGTATCCGTGCCGAGTTAGATTTAATTTATGCTCAAATGGAAGCCAGTGACTATATTGCTGCACATGCTAGTGCCGAAAGATTCATAAAAAATAACCCTGAAAATGATTCTACGGATTACGCCTACTACATGCGCGCACTGTCTACCTATAAGGGAGCAGAAAGCCTAATGACTCGCTACTTAAACTTAGATCCTAGTGAAAGAGACTCTAAAGAACTCAATAAAGCGTTCAAGGAGTTTGCAGACTTTACTGCTCGTTACCCTAATAGTACTTACGCCCCAGATGCAAAAGCACGCATGTACTATTTAAGGGAAATAATTGCGCGTCACGAGCTACAAGTAGCGCATTATTATCTCAAAAGAAAAGCCCCCCTCTCTGCTCTACGTCGCAGCCAAGAAGTAATTCAACACTATCCGAGCACACGATCCACAGAAGAAGCGTTAGCAATTAGCATCCAATCCTACAGTGATTTGAATCAACCTGATTTAATGCAAACCAATCTTGCAGTATTGAAAAAGAATTTCCCTAACTCCTCCCACGTAGATGAAAAAGGGAATTTCATTCCATTAAAACTACCAAATGATGCTAACCCTAGTTTTCTTTATTGGGTTACCTTTGGTTTAGTAGATTGATCAATATCTAAAGATGTTTACTACGCAGGGTATAGTATGTCTTCTTGCCCTGCTTTCCATACATCATGTTTCACCATGACGACACTTTTAAAAATGTCAGAGTTTAAAAAGCCAGCCAGCCAAGCTTTTACATTATGATAAGGTGATTGCTCAAACCAATCCCAGTCTACTAAAGAGAATTGCCGTACAAACGGAAAAATAGCAATATCAGCGACACTAAGACATTCCCCAAATAAAAACGAATGAACTTTTAAGCGCTTATCCAAACGATGCAAAAACACTTCACCTTTGTAACGATAAAAACTTTGAGAGGACTCTGGATATCGGTCTGCATATTTATAACGATCCAACCAATACTTAAAAAAATGATCATTGTAGACAATCCATGACCGTATTTTATTCTGCTCTTTACTCGTCTCTGGCCACAACTGAGATGCTCGTTCATGATTTTTTGAAAATGAAAGTGCCCAGAAGATAATATCGAGACTTTCAGGATAACGTTCACCATGACTATCTATCAGTTGCGGGATAGTGGAGCGGCCTCCCAAGGCCAATAACTCAGGAGGTTTAGACTTTAAAAGTACTTCTCTCAAATGAACTTGTATATCTAAATAAGCAATGACATATCTAGCTCTAATAGCATATGGGCAGCGCCTAAACGAATACAAAATAGGCAACAAGTAAACCTCCAACCAATCCCTAACTCACCGTAACAATAAAAAAACCATGCAAACAACGATTCTTTCTTATAGAACTGTCGCATTGCATGGCTTTTAATAAAACGTAAAATTAATTACGCGATAGTAACATTTTCCGCCTGTGGACCTTTTTGTCCTTGAGTCACTTCAAATGTAACCTTTTGACCTTCTTGTAAAGTACGACGTCCAGTACCATTTATAGAACGGAAATGGACAAACACATCTGCACCACCCTCACGCTCAATAAAACCAAAACCCTTTTCGTCATTGAACCACTTAACAATACCTGATACTAACTGACCTGACATAATAACCTCATGTTTATGCTGCTCTTTGATAAGCAATCTTTTTTAGAAATCACATTTAAAATGTTAAGCATATTTAGCAGTCTATACATCCCTATAAATATGCTTACTCAAAGATAATATGTCGTAAAAAATAAAATAGAAAGCAAGCATTGTAAAAAAGTAATACCAGCTTTCCTCCTCCTATTCTTAAGATCAATTTCATAGTTAGATTTAACCTTATCAAAAATCAACAACACTAAAATAGTGCACTAACACATTAAACAACAAAAAAAGCACCAAAAAAAAGCATAAATGGAACGTTTATTGCTTTATAAAAAATCAGTAAATGATTACCCCAATTTAAAACCAACAAAGCCCCAAAAAAGAGCACTTAAGGATAAGAGCAAACCTTTTCGGTGCAAAAAATAATTTTAGGAGCCACTTGTGACACCCTCAAATAGTGCAGTAGAAATGCTAGTTTCTAGCTCAAACACTCTTTTTATCCTTCTAGGCGCCATTATGGTATTTGCTATGCATGCTGGATTTGCTTTCTTAGAAGTAGGAACCGTTCGACATAAAAACCAAGTAAATGCACTGGTTAAGATAATGACCGATTTTGCTGTGTCTGCTCTTGTCTATTTTTTTATCGGCTACCAAATTGCCTACGGCATTAATTTTTTTGACAGTGCCACCGTTTTATCACAAGAACATGGCTACAGTTTGGTCAAGTTTTTCTTTCTAATGACCTTTGCTGCAGCCATACCAGCCATTATCTCTGGCGGTGTAGCCGAGCGAGCAAAGTTTTATCCTATGCTCATCTCAGCATCCATTATTGTTGGTATCGCCTATCCTTTTTTTGAAGGCATTGTATGGAATGGTAATTATGGCCTGCAGGACTGGCTAACAGACCAATATGGCGCACCTTTCCATGATTTTGCAGGCTCAGTTGTTGTCCACGCCTTTGGAGGTTGGGTTGCTCTAGCCGCTATTATATTACTAGGTACTCGTCGTGGCCGCTTTAAACATGGAAAGCTAGTTGCGTTCGCCCCCTCAAATATCCCATTTCTTGCATTGGGCGCCTGGATCCTATGTATCGGATGGTTTGGTTTTAACGTTATGTCAGCACAAACGTTAGATGGCATCAGCGGTCTAGTAGCCGTTAATTCTTTAATGGCCATGGTTGGTGGCATCATTGCTGCAATGCTTTTTGGAAAAAATGACCCCGGCTTTATTCATAACGGTCCGCTAGCCGGATTGGTCGCCATTTGCGCCGGATCTGACATCATGCACCCTATTGGCGCTTTAATTACAGGAGCGTTCGCTGGCGCGATATTCACTATGTTATTCACAATTATTCAACAAAAATTCAGACACACAGATGATGTTCTTGGAGTTTGGCCATTACATGGTGTCTGTGGCGCTTGGGGAGGCATTGCAGCAGGAATTTTCGGGTCAGAACAACTAGGAGGCCTTGGTGGTGTAAGTATGGCCTCTCAGATCATAGGAAGTATTGGGGGTATCCTCATAGCATCATTAAGTGGCTTTGTTGTCTATGGAATAATTAAAGCATTAAGTGGATTACGACTCAGTGAAGAAGATGAATTCAACGGAGCCGACTTATCCATCCACAAAATCGGCTCCATAGGTAAAGAATAACCTTAACTTCCAGCTCCGCCCCATTAAGCTCGACTTCTATACAATAAATATCAGATAGAGAAGTCGAGCTTTTATTTTCTAAGTCAATTAGGTATCCGTATAATAATAACCCTACCTAGACTGTATAAACGAAACTAAGAGACGCAATGAAGATTTGGCTGCTAACTCACAGCGAAGAGCTGAAAAAAAACTCAGGAACAGGAAAATTAGTTAAAGAGATACTACAAAATGATTGTGAAGTGGTAACTTGGTCTAGAGTCGTACCGGACAAAGAAGTATTGGCACTATCTCCCAACAATACACTACTTATTTATCTTACTGAAAGTATAGAACAGCCACTTGATCAGATATCCCCTGACACTATCGAGAACATCATTATTCTTGACGGAACATGGCAACAAGCTCGAAAAATGTACAACCAGTCCCCTTATCTTAAAAAATTCAAACATTACGAGATTCAAAATATAAAATCTGTCTATTCAAAACGCCGCAATCAAAAAAAAATTGGTCTATGCACTGCAGAAGCAGTTATTCACCTCCTCGAACAAAACCAGCATCCGCAGAGCCATAATTTATTAGAAAGGTTTACCAAGTTTAATCAGTAACACTTACTCGAATTTCACCTAAATGCTCAACCCAAGCCAGCATTTCATCCCCAACCACTACAGAACCGACATTTTCAGGTGTACCCGTCATTATTAAATCTCCAGGTCGTAATTCAAAAACCTCTGACAGTTTGCAAATAACCTCTTCAATTGACCAAGTTAAATTAGCAACGCTACTCCTTTGCTTAAGGTTGTCATTTACTTTCAAACCAATTTCAGCTTTAGAAATATTATCTTCAAGCCAGTTTGTTTTTAACAAAATAGGGCTAATTGGTGCAGACTCATCAAATGACTTACCCACTTCCCATGGACGGCCTTTCTTTTTTGCTTGCGTTTGAAGATCACGACGAGTCATATCTAAACCCACTGCATAGCCAAGAATAGAGTCAGCGGCCTGCTCTAGTGTTAACTCACGACCGCCTTTTCCTATAGCAACAACAAGCTCCACTTCATATTCAAACTGTGTTGTAGCCATAGGATAAGCAATACAAGTAACACCAGAAAATATAGCAGGCACAACACAAGAAGCATCTTTTGCAAAGAAAAATGGCGGATCTCTCTCTGGGTCATCACCCATTTCTTTTGAATGTGCAGCATAATTTCGCCCAACACAATAAACACGACCAACAGGTAATACTTTATCAGAACCTACAATAGGCAAATAAGCTCTAGATTGCTCAGGAACAATATTATTCACTCAAACCTCAACCAACAAAAAATAGTAAAACCTAGAAATGTCCAGACTTTAACCAAAGTAAACAGTCCGACGTCACGCTCCATTGATCGACCCTAAACCTTGGCTCTCGAAACCAAGCCCGAGAAGGCAAAGAAACATCACCATATTGAGCTTGGCCTGAGATGATAAATAACTCAACAGAGCCAGATAAGTCCAACTCGCTCAATACATTGTCACCATTTTGAATGCGAACTAAATAAACATTCTCATAACCAAACTCATAAAGAGGACAAATTTCAGACACAGAAGATGACCAAATGCTTGGAGTATCAATATAAACTTGATTCAAATCGGACACTTGAAACTGATGGAGCTTAACCAATAATAAACAACCATCAATACTATGAGGTGCATGACTGCTTCCGGGAGGATTTCTAAAGTAGCTACCCGCTTTGAAATCACCTTTTTGATCAGAAAAAACACCATCTAAAACAAGAATTTCTTCGCCCAATGGATGAGGATGAGGTCGGAATACAGAACCAGCTTCATATTTCACAAGACTTGTAGCATGCCCCCGCTCTGCCTCCTCTCTTGCCAATGGCTTGCGGTATACGCCAGACATGGGACTCGCCACCCAATCAGCTTTATCTGTGTCCATAAATACTGTCTGAGCAAAATCCATGTTAAGCATAAATGTCCACCAATTCTAGGATGAAAATTCAGTTTAACGGTTTGGTTAAATAACAATCAAGCATTTACTAAGTTTAGATGGCAATGCCATAAAATAAAAAAGGCACCGAGTGTTGCCACTAGGTGCCAAATGTTCCAACAATCAGCCTACAAGAGAAGAAATATGGAACCTTGAATGATCTTACTTAACATAAGGCTCCTAAATAAACAGGAGCCTTAGAGTAAATAAAATCAACTAAAAGGAGATTTTAGAAACCGTAGTAAACACCTACAGCTGATTTTGTATCTGTATCACTGTTTGCTGAATTACCGAAACTACCAACTTCACCGAACACATATACGTTTGAAGCTAGGTTGTAAGTAACACCCGCAGCGACTTCGTTAAACTTATCTGCACCAGCCGTGTCTTCATCAACATTCTGGTAAGAAGCGTAAACATCACCTGCGCCGTAACCGTAACGAGCAGCTAAACCAATAATGTCTTTAGTGTCTTCTGTAGTTTCGTACTTAGCAATAACAGAAAGGTTTTCTAGAGGAGCTACAGTGACAGATAAACCTGTTGTCGCTTTAGCGTCTGACGCAGCTGTATTATCACGAGTATCATGACCCAACGCTACAGAAACCATGCCTGTTGAGTATTTAACAACGGCCATTGCAGCAGTACCATCTTGTTTAGCAGCTGCAAGTTCACTGTTATCACCTTTAACTTGTGCTGCAACTTGAACTTCAAAACCATTCATAGAAGGAGAGAAATAAGCAATAGTATCGCCTTCGGAAGTATTAGCAGCTTTAGTAGGGCTTAGGTATTCGAATTGGTTAATACCATCTTGGATTGCATTGTTGTAGATAGTATCGAAAGAACCAACTTGCACTTTACCAAAGTCACCTTTCAAACCTACATAGGCTTGATCAAGATTAACTTTACCGGAATCTGGCCCATTTGCTTTTTGATCAGCTTCGATCTCTACTTCGTACTTAAAAAAAGCAGTTAGACTATCAGAAACCGTTGTTTCACCTTTCAAGCCAATAGTAGAGCCATTGTCTTCAAAGTTACTACCTTTACCAGTTGCATTGTCATTAGAGTAAGCATATTGAATGTTACCGTAAACATCTGCAGTAGAACCTTCAGCCGCAAAAGTAGGTACAGAAGCAAGTGCTGCAGTTGAAACAGCAATAGCAATAATCGATTTTTTCATTCTCGTTTCCCTTTTAAATGGTATTTACGCTTTTCTTGTAGGCGCTTGATGTATGCAAGCAACGTGATAACAATCTAAACATTTCGCAGAAATACACAACTAGACACAAACTAATTGCACCAAGTATCCATTTTATGTTCTTTTTTTGTGAAATTAAGATTTTTAAAGAATTTATCAACAAATAAAAAAAATAAAAAAACCAATAAAATCAACGGCCTAATATTTATTAGCAATAAATGTGTAACAAAAAAATCTTTACTAAATGAGGACAAAAGGAAAATCTGAAAAGCTTAGCAATAATTAAGCAGAGCTAAAAAAATAATAATCGAAGGAATTAGCTAATACAGTGTAAAAAAACTAGAGGGAAAGCCCCTCTAGTTAATAAAATGAGAATTACCACATTAAATCATCAGGAATTTGAAAATCAGCATAGGGATCATCTTCCATACTTTCTTGTCGGTTATTACAAACCAATATATATGACGGATCTCTCTCAGTTATTTTCACTGCGATAGGTTCTGGGATAAGCTCGTATTGAAGATCAAGTTTAGCAATGGCTAAGCGACCTCGACTCAAGTCATCATGCATAGATTGGCTTATATAAAGCTGTTTAACTTTCTTACTATCTGTAAAATGATAAGCGATATCGCCATCTTCTTTACGCACTCGATTTTGCTCTATCATCTGACGGATCTGACCTTGTACAGCCTTTTGCTCAGCTAGTCTCTGACGCTCAAGATTCAAAGCCTTGTCTCTTTCAATTTTTTGTTCTTTCTGCCGTTTTAATTCAAGCTGACGCTCACTATCATTAGCAACTGCCTTACCTTTTTTTACCTTCTGTTTGTGCTGTAAAGACTCCGCTTTTATTTTTTTAGCTTTCTTCTTATCAACAAG
Organism: Marinomonas sp. CT5; assembly: GCF_018336975.1. Classification (NCBI taxonomy): domain Bacteria; kingdom Pseudomonadati; phylum Pseudomonadota; class Gammaproteobacteria; order Oceanospirillales; family Oceanospirillaceae; genus Marinomonas; species Marinomonas sp. CT5. The sequence goes on from NZ_CP025572.1 coordinate 3,579,695, forward strand.
TCCAACGCCCAACAACTGCTCCTGTAAAGATTTCGCTGCCATCTATATCTCCTCACTATTTAACCAAAACCTTCTTATGACATTATGACCCAAATGAAAAAGGGAAATCCCATGCTATAAAAACAAAAAAAGCGACTATAAAAGTCGCTTTTTAGCATTCGCACTGCTGAGAGAATCCTCAGCAACGTTACCTTATAAAGGAGTAACGTTTTGAGCTTCTGGGCCTTTTTTGCCTTGAGCTACTTGGAATTCAACTTTTTGGCCTTCAGCCAAAGTTTTGAAACCAGAAGTGTTGATTGCAGAAAAATGAACAAAAACATCAGGACCTGAATCCTGTGTAATGAAACCGAAACCTTTAGTTTCGTTGAAAAATTTTACTGTACCAGTTACTACGTCAGACATGTCTGTTTATCCTGTAGGTTAAGTTAATTTATACGTATATGAAAGCCATCTACGTTATAGTGCTAAAAAAACTCGGTATTACTTATGACTTAACAGGACCGAACATACATGACGTAATATTCGCAACTCTGGACATAAATATTGCCAACTCTTTTAAACGAAATTGATTGTAGTCCGCTTTCATCCATGGGGTCAATCATGTTCTACATAAATTTAGCAAAATATTGGAACTTAAAGACTAACCATCCGTACAGAAAAAACCTATCTTTATGTATTTAAAGATTTTTTCTTTAAAAAATTAAAAAATAAAGTCACTAAAAAAATTATAAAAATTTACTCGTTGCAGAAACTATATCGCCTATTCTAAATTTAAAAGATTAAAATTTACTTTGATGAACCAAAAAAGATGCTTTCTATGACCAGAACAAGTATGACACTTTAGGGTAAATAACTAGCCAACTAGATTCATGCCTTAACAGGAATGACGAGTATATGCCTCTTCGGATATGACATTGCCTCATTATTTCATGGCGGTTTACGATAGGACTCATACTGTCTTGGCATTGGATTCGCGCTGACGCGTTGAGCTTGCGAAACAGACGCAAGCGAAGCAATGCAAGATGGCATTTCTTGCAGGCGAAAAAAAACCCTGACAGCGTTAGCGATCAGGGCCTTCTTAATGTAAAGCTTAACGACTGATGCCGACTCTCACATGCGTGTCTTTGATAAAGAACCCCACACGCACTTGCTTGGGAGGAAAACCCTATTACACCACCAATACGAAAAAACCCCGCCCTGCTGAGCAGGACGGGGTTCTTTTCAATATAAAGCTTGACGACGACCTACTCTCACATGGGATCTCCCACACTACCATTGGCGATGGCGCTTTTCACTTCTGAGTTCGGGATGGGATCA